>JBIIHU010000202.1:0-6945 GCA_044235405.1 Burkholderiaceae bacterium | reverse complement strand
GTCAAGGGCGGCCGGATCCTCGGCTTTGCCGCGCTCACCGTGGTCGGTGACGGCGATGGTCGCATCGGCATGGGCAAGGGCAAGGCGCGCGAGGTTCCGGTTGCCGTCCAGAAGGCGATGGACGAGGCTCGCCGCAAGATGATCAAGGTCAGCCTGCGCGGCAGCACGCTTCAGCACACCGTGCACGGTCGTCACGGCGCGGCGTCGGTTTTCCTTGCGCCGGCGCCCGAGGGTACCGGCATCATCGCGGGTGGCCCGATGCGCGCGATCTTCGAGGTCATGGGAATCGGCAACGTCGTGGCCAAGAGTCACGGCTCGACGAACCCCTACAACATGGTGCGTGCGACCCTCAACGCGCTGCAGGCCATGAACACGCCCTCGGAAATCGCGGCCAAGCGTGGCAAGAGCGTCGAGGAAATTCTCGGCTGAGACCGGGTAGCCGCTGACGGCGAGCGTCGTGATCGGCCTGGAGAATGCAATGAGCAAGAAGACCCTGAAAGTCACGCTGGTGCGCAGCCCCGCTGGCACGCGCGGCAGCCACAAGGCAACCGTGCTTGGCCTCGGCCTCAAGCGCATGCACCAGACCCGCGAGCTCGAGGACACGCCTGCGGTCCGCGGCATGATCAACAAGGTTTCCTACCTCGTCCGGGTGGGTTGAGAAAGCCATGCAACTGAACACCATCAAGCCCGCCGAGGGCAGCAAGCGGTCGCGCAAGCGCGTGGGGCGTGGCATCGGGTCGGGCCTCGGCAAGACAGCCGGCCGCGGTCACAAGGGCCAGAAGTCGCGTTCGGGCGGCTTTCACAAGGTCGGTTTCGAGGGCGGTCAGATGCCGCTCCAGCGCCGCCTGCCGAAGCGCGGTTTCGTGTCGATGAGCGCCGGCGACACCGCCGAGGTCCGTCTCTCCGACCTCCAGCGACTCGAAAGCGCCACGCTCGACCTTCCTTCGCTGAAGGCTGCGGGCGTCGTTCCGCAGCACGCAAAGGCTGCCAAGGTCATCCTGTCCGGAAAGCTCGAGCGCGCGGTCGCCCTCAGCGGCATTGGCGCGACCCGGGGCGCGCGTGCGGCCATCGAGGCCGCCGGCGGTTCGCTCGTCTGAGACCGCCCGGATACACGTTTCGTCCGTGGCCAAGACCCCTGCCAGCCCTGCCGGTGCCGGCCGCTTCGGTGATCTGAAGCGGCGGCTCTGGTTCCTGCTGCTCGCGCTCGTCGTCTACCGGGTCGGCGCCCACGTGCCGGTCCCCGGCATCGATCCCGACGAGCTCGGGCGTCTTTTCTCGTCGCAGCAGGGCGGCATCCTGGGCATGTTCAACATGTTTTCCGGGGGCGCGCTGTCGCGGTTCACCGTCTTTGCCCTCGGGATCATGCCGTACATCTCGGCATCGATCATCATGCAGCTGCTCACGGTGGTCATCCCGCAGCTCGAGGCCCTCAAGAAGGAAGGCGAGGCGGGTCGGCGGGTCATCACCAAGTACACACGCTGGTTCACCGTCGCGCTCGCACTGTTCCAGGCCCTGGGCATTTCGATCGCCCTCGAGGCGCAGCCGGGTCTCGTCATCGATCCCGGGCTCCAGTTCCGTTTCACCACGGTCGTCACCCTGCTGACCGGCACCATGTTCCTGATGTGGCTCGGCGAGCAGATCACCGAGCGCGGACTCGGCAACGGGATCTCGATCATCATTTTTGCGGGCATCGCGGCTGGCCTGCCGTCGGCGCTCGGCAGCATGGGCGAACTGGTACGCACCGGCGCGATGGGGCCGTTCGTTGCGCTGGTCATCGTGGTACTGGTGTTCGCGGTCACCGCGGCGGTGGTGTTCGTCGAGCGCGGGCAGCGCAAGATCGTCGTCAATTACGCGAAGCGCCAAGTTGGCAACCGGGTCTACGGCGGGCAGTCGTCGCACCTGCCGCTCAAGCTGAACATGGCGGGCGTGATTCCCCCCATCTTCGCCTCGTCGATCATCCTGTTCCCCGCGACGCTCGCGCAGTGGTTCACCTCGGGAGACAGCGAGAACCCGGTGGTTCGCGTGCTCAAGGATCTCGCGTCGACGCTATCGCCCGGCCAGCCGGTTTACATCCTTCTGTACGCCGCCGCGATCGTCTTCTTCTGCTTTTTCTACACGGCGCTCGTCTTCAACAGTCGCGATACCGCCGAGAACCTGAAGAAAAGTGGCGCGTTCGTGCCCGGCATCCGGCCGGGCGACCAGACCGCGCGCTACATCGATCGGATCCTGATGCGCCTGACGCTTGCTGGCGCGATCTACATCAGCGTCGTGTGTCTGGTGCCGGAACTGCTCGTGCTCAAGTGGAGCGTGCCCTTCTACTTCGGGGGAACCTCGCTGCTGATCATCGTGGTGGTGACCATGGATTTCATGGCCCAGGTGCAGGCCTACATGATGTCGCACCAGTACGAAAGCCTGCTCAAGAAGGCGCCAAAGGGCATGGGGCAATAGTCGGCTTCCCGCGCGCCCTCCATCGAACAGATATAACCCGGTTACAGAGACTCGAGGTAATCATGAAAGTGTTGGCATCGGTCAAGAAGATCTGCCGCAACTGCAAGGTGATCAAGCGCAAGGGCGTGGTACGCGTGATCTGCATCGATCCGCGCCACAAGCAGCGTCAGGGTTGATGGAGGCCCACCATGGCACGTATCGCCGGAATCAATGTTCCCGACCGACAGCACACCGAAATCGGTCTGACTGCCATCTACGGCATCGGACGCACGCGCGCTCGCCAGATCTGTGACGCTGCGGGTGTCCTTTACGCCAAGAAGGTCAAGGATCTCAGCGACGCCGAGCTCGAGCGCATCCGGGATCTCATCTCCCGCCTGACGGTCGAGGGCGACCTTCGTCGTGAGGTGTCGATGTCGATCAAGCGACTCATGGACCTTGGTTGCTATCGCGGTGTCCGCCATCGCCGCGGCCTGCCGGTTCGCGGCCAGCGCACGCGCACCAATGCGCGCACCCGCAAGGGTCCGCGCAAGGCCGGCGTCGCGCTCAAGAAATAAACCGTCGTTCGAGGACACCTCATGGCTACCAAGGCTCAATCCGCCGCCGCCGCCGCCGCTGCAGCGCGTGTGCGCAAGAAGGCGAAGAAGAACGTCTCGGACGGCATCGCCCACGTTCATGCGTCGTTCAACAACACGATCATCACGATCACCGACCGGCAGGGCAATGCGCTGTCGTGGGCCTCGTCGGGCGGCGCTGGTTTCAAGGGTTCGCGCAAGTCCACGCCCTTCGCCGCGCAGGTTGCAGCCGAGACCGCGGGACGGGCAGCCCAGGACTGCGGGATCAAGAATCTCGAGGTGCGCATCAGCGGCCCGGGGCCTGGTCGCGAGTCGTCGGTGCGTGCGCTGAATGCACTCGGGATCAAGATCATGCAGATCCAGGACGTCACGCCGATCCCGCACAACGGGTGCCGCCCGCCGAAGCGTCGACGCATCTGAGTTCGCGTGCCGGCATGGCCGTCGCGGTCTGCCGGCGCTCACCAAGACCACCGTTCGCCACTGACCTCACGCGAGGCAGTCCCGAAAGCGCGAACTAACGCGACCCCGGGCGCCGTGCCCCAGGTTGCGCCACCCAGCGAGGAAACAACGTGGCACGTTACATCGGACCCAAGGCCAAGCTTTCGCGTCGCGAAGGCACCGACCTCTTCCTGAAGAGTTCTCGTCGTTCGCTCGACTCCAAGTGCAAGCTCGACAGCAAACCCGGGCAGCACGGGCGCATCTCGGGTGCGCGCACCTCGGATTTCGGGCTCCAGCTGCGCGAGAAGCAGAAGGTCAAGCGGATGTATGGCGTGCTCGAGAAGCAGTTCCGTCGCTACTTCGCCGAGGCCGAGCGTCGACGCGGCAATACCGGCGAAAACCTTCTGAAGCTGCTCGAGAGCCGTCTCGACAATGTCGTCTATCGCATGGGTTATGCGACGACGCGCGCCGAGGCGCGTCAGCTTGTCAGCCACAAGGCCGTGACTGTCAATGGCGACGTGGTCAACATCCCGTCGGCGCTGGTGCGACCCAATGATGTCGTCGCGATCCGCGAGAAGGCCCGCAAGCAGGCCCGCATCCAGGATGCGCTGACGCTCGCCGACCAGTCGGGGATGCCCAGCTGGGTGTCGGTCGACAAGAACAAGATGGAAGGTGTGTTCAAGGCGGTTCCCGATCGGGCCGATCTGTACTCGGACATCAACGAGAGCCTGATCGTCGAGTTGTACTCGCGTTAAACGAAGGGACCCTCCATGCAGACCGCCATGCTTAAGCCCCGAATCGTCGAGGTCGAGCAACTCGGGCCGTCCCATTCCCGCGTCGTGATGGAGCCGTTCGAACGCGGCTTCGGTCACACGCTCGGCAATGCGCTTCGCCGGGTCCTGCTCTCCTCGATGGTCGGCTATGCCCCCACCGAGGTCCAGATCGCGGGCGTCGTCCACGAGTACTCGACGCTCGACGGTGTTCGCGAGGACGTCGTCGACCTTCTCCTCAACCTCAAGGGCGTGGTCTTCAAGCTCCACAACCGCGACGAGGTCTTCCTCACCCTTCGCAAGGAAGGTGCCGGGCCCGTGACCGCCGCGGACATCGACTGCCCGCACGATGTCGAGGTGATCAACCCGGAGCACCCGATCGCCAGCCTGACGCAGGGTGGACGCATCGATCTCCAGGTGAAGGTCGAGCGCGGTCGCGGCTACGTGCCGGGAACCATGCGCAATCTTGGCGAAACGAAGTCGATCGGCCGGATCGTGCTCGACGCATCCTTTTCGCCGGTCCGTCGCGTCAGCTACATGGTCGAGAGCGCCCGGGTCGAGCAGCGTACCGACCTCGATCGCCTGATCATCGATGTCGAGACCAACGGCGTGATCGCGCCCGAGGAGGCCGTTCGCCAGTCGGCGCGCATCCTCGTCGAGCAGTTGTCGGTATTCGCCGCGCTCGAGGGGGGTGCCGAGGCCCTGATCGACATGGCATCCGGTCGCGCGCCGCAGATCGATCCGATCCTGATGCGGCCGGTCGACGACCTGGAGCTCACCGTCAGATCCGCCAACTGCCTGAAGGCGGAAAACATCTACTACATCGGCGATCTCATCCAGCGCACCGAGAACGAACTGCTGAAGACCCCGAACCTCGGCCGCAAGTCGCTCAACGAGATCAAGGAAGTGCTGGCCACGCGTGGCCTCACCCTGGGCATGAAGCTCGAGAACTGGCCGCCGGCCGGGCTCGAGCGGCCCTGAGGCGAGACGCCGCCCGTAACCCGCCACGAGGACTGAACCATGCGCCACCGTCACGGACTCCGCAAACTCAATCGCACCAGCGCCCATCGCGAAGCGATGCTGCGCAACCTCTGCAACGCGCTGCTGCGCCACGAAGCGATTCGCACGACCTTGCCCAAGGCGAAGGAGCTGCGTCGTGTCGTCGAGCCGCTGATCACGCTCGGCAAGAAACCGTCGCTCGCCAATCGCCGACTCGCCTTCGACCGCCTTCGCGATCGCGAGATGGTCGTGAAGATCTTCGATGATCTCGGTCCTCGCTATGCCGCCCGCAATGGCGGCTACCTGCGGATCCTGAAATTCGGCTTCCGCGTCGGCGACAACGCGCCGATGGCTTATGTCGAGCTCCTCGATCGGCCCGAGCAGGTTGCCGCCGAGCCCGTCGCAGCCTGATCGATCCCCGCCACGCCGCCCCATGGGCGGATAACGGGTCCGCCGGGGCGTCGTTGCGCATCGCTTTGCGTGACGACGCCTCTGTCGTTTTGGCAGCCTCCATGTCCAGCATCTCCAGCCAACCCGAACCGGTGATCCGCGCGGAAGGTCTGGTGCGCGAGTACGGCGGCTTTCGTGCGGTCGACGGCCTGTCCTTCACGGTTCGCGCGGGTGAGTGCTACGGGCTGCTCGGGCCCAATGGCGCGGGCAAGAGCACCACGCTTCGAATGCTGATCGGGCTCAGTGCGCCACAGGCGGGCCGTATCGAGGTGCTGGGGCTGCCGGTGCCCGAGTGTTCCCGGGAAGTCCGCTCGCTGATCGGCGTCGTCCCTCAGGCCGACGCTCTCGATCCCGACTTCACGGTCGCCGAGAACCTGCGGGTCTTCGGACGCTATTTCGGCCTGCGGACCGAAGAGGTCGATGCACGGCTCGATGCGCTGCTCGAGGTCGCCGGACTCGCGGGCAAGCGGGACGCTCGGATCCCCGAGCTCTCTGGCGGGATGAAGCGCCGGCTCACGCTGGCGCGCGCGCTGGTCAACGATCCGCGCGTGCTGTTTCTCGACGAGCCGAGCACCGGGCTCGATCCGCAGGCTCGTCACCTGATCTGGGAGCGCCTGCGGCGTCTGCTCCGCGAGGGCAAGACCATCGTGCTGACAACGCACTTCATGGAGGAGGCGCAGCGGCTTTGCGACCGGCTCGCGATCGTCGACCGCGGTCGCCTGATCGCCGAGGCCGCGCCGCAGGCGCTGATCGACGAGCATATCGAGCCTGATGTCGTCGAGGTATCGTCGGCGGATGCCGGAGCTCTGGCCAGTGCGCTCGGCGCGATCGACGGCGTCGCGCGAGTCGAGCGCGTCGGCGAGACCGTGCTTGCCTATTGCCGCGTGGTGGCGCCGCTGCTGGCGTGGCTCGAGGCACGCCGTGATCTGCGCTGGCTGCGTCGTCCGGCAAACCTCGAGGACGTGTTCCTCAAGCTGACCGGCCGCGACCTCCGGGACTGAGCAGGGCGTTCCCGAGCATCCGATGGCCATCGCGCTTCGTACCCTGCTGCCGAGACCGAGCCTGCGCTTCGTCCCGATCTTCCGGCGCAACCTGCTCGTCTGGCGAAAGCTTGCCCTCGCGAGCATGCTCGGCAACATCGCAGATCCGCTGATCACGCTCGTCGCCTTCGGCTACGGGCTGGGGCGACTGCTGCCCGAGGTCGGCGGGGTGCCCTACCTCGTGTTTCTGGCGGCCGGCTCGGTGTGCATGAGCACCGCGATGGCGGC
>JBIIHU010000201.1:0-6962 GCA_044235405.1 Burkholderiaceae bacterium | reverse complement strand
GCGGCACGATATCCCTGCATCAGGCCCCCGGTGGCTTGCCCTGCACGCCCTGGACGAACCAGTTCATGCCCGCCAGCGTCTCGTCGGACGGCATGCCCGACGACTGGCGCTCGCGACCCTCATTGTCGATCAGCCGGCCCCCGAATGGATGGGCGCGACCGGCCACGATGTCGGCCTGGCGCGCGGCAACCTGCTGGCGCACGCCGGCCGGCACCACCGCCCCGAAGGGCGCGAGCCGCACCATGCCCTCGCGCAGGCCGCCCCACAGCGCCGCGTTGCGCCAGCGGCCCTCGAGCACGGCGCGCGCCGACGCGGTGTAGAAGTCGCCCCAGTGGTGGGTGACCGCGGTGAGCTGCGCGCTGGGCGCGTGACTGCTCATGTCGCTGTGGTAGCCGACGCACCAGCGGCCTCGCGCCTGCGCGGCGATCGGCACCGCCGGCGAATCGCTGTGGTTGGTCAGCACCTCGGCACCCTGCCCCATCAGCGCGATCGCGGCATCGCGCTCGCGGCCCGGGTCGTACCACGACTGCGTCCAGATCACCTTCAGCTGCGCCTGCGGGCGCAGCGCGCGCAGGCCGAGCGCGAAGGCGTTGATGCCCTGGATCACCTCGGGGATCGGAAAGGCCGCCACATAGCCCGCGATGTTGCTGCGCATCGTGCCGCCGGCGACCATGCCGGCGAGGTAGCGTCCCTCGTAGAAGCGCGCGTTGGCAAAGCCGACGTTGGCGGCCGACTTGTAGCCCGAGATGTGCTCGAAGATTGTCCCGGGGAACTCGGCGGCCACCCGCAGCACCGGCTCCATGAAGCCGAAGCTGGTGGCGAAGATCAGCCGATGCCCGTTGGCGGCGAGTTCGCGCAGCACGCGCTCGGCATCCGGGCCCTCGGTCACCTTGTCGATGTGGCGGGTGCGCACGCGCGCGCCCAGTGCCTGCTCGAGCTGGAGGCGACCCTCGTCGTGCTGGGCGGTCCAGCCCAGCGGCAGCAGCGGCGTGACGTAGACGAAGCCCACCTTCAGGGGATCGGTGGCGGCTCGCGCCGCGGACGGTGCCAGGGCGAGCGCGGGCAAGGCCGCGGCAAAGCCGCGGCGGCTGAGGTTTTTCGGCATGGTTTTCCTCGACATGGCTCCCGCTTTCGGAATCGCCCGCGCGTCGGGAACACCGCGCGGGCCGCACAATGGTGCCAGAAGCCGCTCGCCGCCCCGAACCGGCCCGACCTGGGGCCGTGCGCACCGCGCACCGCGCGTCGCGGGCGCCTTCCAGGAAGTTCCACCGATGCCCGCCCCCCCGCTGCCGGCCAGTCGCATCGCCCGCGGCATCCTGTTCATCATGACCGCGGTGTTCCTGTTCGCGTGCATGAATACGCTGGTCAAGCTGCTGAGCGCGCGGCTCGAGTCGGTGCAGATCGTCTGGGCACGCACGCTCGGCCACTTCATCTTCATCCTGCTGCTGTTCGTGCCGCGCCACGGCTTCGCGGTGCTGCGCTCGCGCTCGCCGGCCACCCAGGCGGCGCGCTCGCTGCTGCAGCTGTCGTCGACGACGCTCTACTTCATCGCGCTGGTGTCGGTGCCGCTGGCCGAGGCCACCGCGATCAGCTTCCTGTCGCCGCTGTTCGTGACGCTGCTGGCGGTGCCGATGCTCGGCGAGCCGATCAAGGCCAACCGGATGGCGGTCGTGCTGGTGGGTTTCGTCGGCGTGCTGGTGGTCGTGCGCCCGGGCAGCGACCTCTTCCAGTGGTCCTCGATGCTGATCCTCGGCAGCTCGCTCTGCTATGCGATCTACCAGGTGCTCACGCGCAGGGTCTCGGGCGCCGACCCCGCCGAGACCTCGGCGATCTGGAGCGCGATGCTGGGCAGCGTGCTGATGACGCTCATCGTCCCCTTCTTCTGGCGCATGCCCGAGCGCCTGACCGATGTGCTGATGCTGCTCACGCTCGGGGTCTTCGGCGGGCTGGGCCACTACTGCGTGGCGCGCGCGATGATCGACGCGCCAGCCAACATCGTCTCGCCCTTCCAGTACTTCCAGCTGCTGTGCGCCGGCATGTTCGGCTGGCTGGTCTTCGACGCGGTGCCCGGCGTCAGCACCTGGCTGGGCGCCGCGCTGATCATCGGGGCCGGCCTCTACCTCGGCTGGAGCGAAACCCGGCGCAATCGCGGCTGAGACCGCCCCACGCGCCACGCCGCACGCCTCGACGACCCCCGCCTCGACGACCCCCGCACCACGTCCCGCACCTTCACTGCATCGCTGCTGCCCGCCATGACGCCTTTCGCCGACTTCGCCGCCGCCCCGATCACCCCGTTACCCGACGACCCGCAGGCAGGCGTCGAGCTGTTCACCACGATGAGTGCCGACTGGCTGCAGGGGCGGGTGGCCTTCGGCGGGATCCAGGGGGCGATCGCCGCGCGGGCGATGCGCGCCGCCGTCGGCACGGACGCCCCCGCGCTGCGTGCGCTCCAGTTCACCTTCATCGGCGCCATCGAGCCGGGCGAGCTGCGCGCGCAGGCCAGCGTGCTGCGGCGTGGTCGTGGCATCACCCATGCGCAGTGTCGCCTGGTCAGCGCGGGGCGCACCGCGGCGCTCGCCGTGGGTCTGTACGGCGCTTCGCGCCGCAGCGAGGCTCGCCAGCCGATGCCCTTCCCGGAGGGCGTCAAGCCGATCGACGCGCTGCACGACGCGCCCTGGCTGCCGGCGCGCATGCCCGGCTTCCTGCGCCACTACCAGATGCGCTGGGCGACCGGTGCGCTGCCCTTCACCGGCAGGCCGCCGCGCCCCTCGCAGCTCTGGGCCCGGCTGCGCGCGCAGCCCCTGACCGACGACGCGAATCCGGATGCCGCCGCGCCGGTGCAGCTCGATGATGCCGCGGCCCGGGAGGCGAACCTTGTGGCGCTCGGCGACCTGCCGGCCTCGCCGGTGCTCTCGATGCTGACGAAGCCCGCCCCTGGCGCCTCGCTGACCTGGCTGCTCGAGTGCCTGATCGATCCTCGGGACTGGGACCCGGCGCAGTGGCTGCTGATCGAGACCACGACCCGCCATGCCGAGGCCGGTTTCACCAGCCAGACCGCCCGACTGTGGGATGCCGACGGCAGGCCGGTGGCGGTCAGCCACCAGACTACCGCGGTGTTCGACTAGCGCGCCGCGCGCTCCTCGGGGGGCGAGTCGCCGAGCACGCCGAAGCCGACACCCAGGGCGCGCAACCAGGCGCGCCAGGCCAGCGACAGCCGGTCGGCCGCGCAGGAAAGCTCGGCCTGCGGATCGAGCGGCAGCGCCGCGGGGCGCTGCGACTCGAGGATGCGACGGTCTTCCTCGAAGATCGCATCCTGGAAGGCACGAATCTGCGCATCGCTGCGCCCGCCAGCCGACATCGCGATCAGGAACCACGCGCGGCTGCGCTCCGGCTCGACCGGCAGCACGAAGAGCGCGATCGACTCCTCGTAGTCCTGCCATCCCTCGGGACACTTGGCGAGCAGCGCCGCGAAAGGCGAGCGCACCTCGTAGCGGTAGCGCACCCGCGCGCCATCGTCGGCCAGCAGGTTGCTTCGTGGCTGCCAGACCTCGCAGCCAGTGGCAATCACGCCGGCAAACCCGGGCAGGGTCTCGACCTGGTGGTCGCCAATCGCGGCGTGGGCAGGATCGCCGAGGGTCCCGGGATGTACGAAGGCGAAGTGGGCGAGATCGAGAAAGTTCTCCATCAACCGCCCGCTGCTCGTGGCCACGTCGTAGGGGCCGCACAGCAGCCGCCGCACGCCGGGGCGCTCGGGCAGCGCGAAGGCCGGGGGCTCGCGCAGCGCCAGCGCCTCATGGGGCGCACCCTCGCGCACCCAGACGAGGCCGAGATGTTCGCGCGCATCGAGCACTGGCAAGCCATGCCGGGCGCCCGGCGCCGCCTGCGGCACGGCAGGGATCCGCAGGCAGCGGCCGTCGGACGCGAAGGACCAGCCGTGATAGGGGCAGACCAGCGCACCGTCGCGAACCGCACCGAGCGACAGCGCGGTACCGCGGTGCGGGCAGCGATCGGGCGCGGCCGCGACGCCGCCGTCGGGCGTGCGCCACAGCACCCGATCGCGGCCCAGCACGCGCGCCGCTGACGGCGTATCCGCCGCGAGACTGCCGGCGGCGAGCACCGGCAGCCAGAGGCGATCCTCGATCACCGGCGACGCCCCGGATGCCCGGGGCTGCCGGCATCGCCCGCCATGCTCACTTGCCGGCGGGAACCTTGCCGTCGACGCCCTTGACGTAGAACATGATGCCGCTCATGAACTTGTCGTCGGCGACCTCGTCCTTCTTCAGGACTTCCTTGCCGTCCTGACCCACGATCGGGCCCTTCCAGACGGCGAAGCTGCCGTCTTTCAGGCCGGCCTTGATCTTCTCGACCTGCTCCTTGGTCTCGGCGGGCACCTTGTCGGAGATTGACACGATGTCGATCGCGCCTTCCTTGACGCCCCACCAGACACCGCTGTTGCCACTCCACTTGCCCTCGAGGGCATCACGCGTGGCCTTGATGTAGTACGGCGCCCAGTTGATGATCGCCGACGCCAGGTGTGCCTCGGGCGCGTAGGCGGTCATGTCGCTGTCCCAGCCGAAGGCGAGCTTCTTGTTCTTGCCCGCGGTCTGCAGGACGGCCGAGGAGTCGGTGTTCTGGAAGAGCACGTCGGCACCCTGGTTGATCAGGCTCTGCGCGGCTTCGCTCTCCTTCGGCGGGTCGAACCACTTGTTGACCCAGACCACCTTGGTGCGCACCTTCGGGTTGACGCTCTGCGCGCCGAGCGTGAACGAGTTGATGTTGCGGATGACCTCGGGAATGGGAATCGACGCGACGACACCCAGCGTGTTGCTCTTGGTCATCTTGCCGGCGATCACCCCCGCCATGTACGCGCCCTCGTAGGTGCGGCTGTCGTAGGTGCGCATGTTGTCGGCCTGCTTGTAGCCGGTGGCATGCTCGAACTTCACGTCCTTGAAGTCGCCGGCGACCTTGAGCATCGGCTCCATGTAGCCGAAGGTGGTGCCGAAGATCAGCTTGTTGCCCTGGCTTGCCATGTCGCGGAACACCCGCTCGGCATCGGCGGCCTCGGGCACGTTCTCGACGAAGCTGGTGACGACCTTGTCGCCGAACTCCTTCTCGATCGCCTTGCGCGCGTTGTCGTGCGCGAAGGTCCAGCCGCCGTCGCCGACCGGGCCGACGTAGGCGAAGGCGATCTTCAGCGGATCGGGCTTGGGCGGCGGGGCGGCCGGCGCGGCAGCAGCGGGCGCCGGCGCGGGCTCTTCCTTCTTGCCGCAGGCGGCAAGCGCGGCCACGGCCACGGTCAGGGCAGCTGCGCCGCGCAGCCAGCCGCGTTTGCGGACATCGATCATCGGGATATCTCCAGGACGAGGTTGAGGGTGAACGGATTGCGACGGAGGATGAAGCGCAAGGGGGAAGGCAGCAGCAGCCGGGACAGCGGGCAGCGACGGATGCGCTGACCTCAGCCCCCCGGGTGGAAGGGCTTGCCTAGCGAAGCCGGCATGTTGACACGGATCCAGAGCGGGTTGCGCGAGATCAGCGCGAGCACCGCGATGGTTGCCACATAGGGAAGCATCGACAGCCACTGGCTGGCGATCTGCACCCCCATGCCCTGCAGGTGGAACTGGATCATGGTGACACCTCCGAACAGGTAGGCCCCAAGCAAGACCCGGGCCGGGCGCCAGGTGGCGAAGACCGTCAGGGCGAGCGCGATCCAGCCACGGCCGGCGACCATGCCCTCGACCCAGAGCGGGGTGTAGATCACCGACACGTAGGCGCCGGCCAGCCCGCACAGCATGCCACCCACCATCGTGGCCGCCAGCCGGATCGTGCGCACCGGGTAGCCGAGCGCATGGGCCGACTCGGGCGACTCGCCGACGGCGCGCAGCACCAGCCCCCATCGGGTGCGTTCAAGGAACAGGATCAGGGCGACAGCCACCACGATGGTGCCAAGCACCAGCGGCGGCTGGCGAAAGAGCGCCGGCCCGAAGAAGGGCAGATCCGCGAGCAGCGGGATCGACCAGTCGGTGGGCGGCGGCAGGTTGCGCCCGACCAGGGGCAGGCCGATGAAGGCCGAGAAGCCGCCACCGAACAGGCTGAGCGCGAGCCCCGACGCGTAGGGGTTCGTATTGAGCCAGATGATCAGCGCCCCCAGCAGGCCGGCGGCGAGCGCACCGACGGCCGCGCCCGCGAGCAGGCCCGCGGCCACGTTCCCGGTGACGAGCGCCGCCCCGAAACCGGCCACCGCCGCCAGCAGCAGGATGCCCTCGGCGCCGAGGTTGACCACGCCGGCCTTCTCGTTGAGCAGCAGGCCGAGCGCCGCCAGCGCCAGCGGCGTGCCGGCATTGAGCGTGGCAGCGATCAGCAGCGCGACGGCTTCCAAGGCGGCTCCGCGGGGATGGAGAGGGACACGGGATTCATCGACGCCACCGGATGCGGTGGTGCACCAGCGTGTCGCAGGCCAGCAGCGCGACCAGCAGCAGCCCCTGGAACACCCCGGTGAGCGCGCTCGGCAGCCCCAGCCGCGACTGCGAGAGCTCGCCGCCGATGTAGAACATCGACATCAGGATCGCGGCGAACACCACGCCGACCGGATGCAGGCGGCCGACGAAGGCCACGATGATCGCGGCGAAGCCGTAACCCTGCGACACATGGGGGGTGAGCTGGCGCAGGGGACCGGCCGCCTCGATGGCACCGGCCAGCCCGGCCAGCCCGCCCGACAGCAGCAGCGCCTGCCAGAGCGCCGCCCGCGACGAGAAGCCGCCATAACGCGCCGCCATCGGGGCCAGCCCGCCGACCTGCAGCTGGTAGCCGGGGAAACTGCGGAACAGGAACAGCCAGACGCAGGGGACCGCCACCAGGGCGATCAGCGCCCCGAGGTGCAGCCGCGAGCCGGGCACCAGCGCCGGCAGCAGTACCTCGCGCACGAAGGTGGGGGTCTGCGGGAAGTTGTAGCCCTTCGGGTCCTT
>JBIIHU010000026.1:0-21565 GCA_044235405.1 Burkholderiaceae bacterium | reverse complement strand
AGGCAGGCGAACACGATCAGCGACTTGAGCAGGGTCTGGTCGGTCTCGGTGGTGCCGGTGTGGAAGTTTGGATCCATGATCGCCTCGATGAAGGGGATCAGGAACTGGTCCTTGTCGCGGATGGACTGCACCTCGTTGTAGGCATTGAAAATCTCGCCTTCATCGAGACCCAGCGACTCAACGATGTACTGATAGGCGTGGGTGTGAATCGCCTCTTCAAAGGCCTGACGCAGCAGGAACTGGCGGCACTCGGGCGCGGTGATGTGCCGGTAAGTGCCCAGCACGATGTTGTTGGCGGCCAGCGAGTCGGCGGTGACGAAGAAGCCGAGGTTGCGACGCACCAGGCGGCGTTCGTCCTCGGTCAGCCCGTTGGGATCCTTCCAGAGCGCGATATCGCGGCTCATGTTGATTTCCTGCGGCATCCAGTGGTTGGCGCAGGTGGCAAGGTACTTGTCCCAGGCCCACTTGTACTTGAAGGGCACGAGCTGGTTGACGTCGGAGGCGCCATTGATCACGCGCTTGTCTTCGACGCGAACCCGGCGCTCGTCACTCGACGGACGGGCGTCGCGAGTCGCGGCGCGCGTCTCGTGCATCGCGGGGCGGGCTTCCCGCATCGCCGGAGGCGTCATCGGCGGCATACCCCCCATCAGGGACGCCGGGGGAACAGCCGCTCGGGCGGGTCTTGCGGAAGGAGTGTCTTCCCAGGAAAGCATCTCGGATCTCACTTCGGATTCAACGCGGTGAAGAGGCGCCATCGGCGCCCCTGGGCTGGCCTGCTTACTGACACGCTTCGCAGTCGGGATCGTCGATGGCACAGAACTTCGGCGCCTCCTCGGGCGCGGGCGCGGCCGCCGCCATCGAGGCCGCGTAGCTGAAGCCGCCAGCCTGACCGTCGGCGGCCACCGCGTTGAGCTGTCCGATCCGGTTGGACGTGGACTTTTCCGCCGCCGTGGCACCGAGCGTGCGCAGGTAGTAGGTGGTTTTCAGGCCGCGCAGCCAGGCCAGCGAGTAGGTGTCGTGCAGCCGCTTGCCGGAAGCCCCCGCCATGTAGATGTTGAGCGACTGCGCCTGGTCGATCCACTTTTGCCGCCTTGCCGCCGCCTCGACCAGCCACGCCGGGTCGACCTCGAAGGCCGTGGCGTAGATCGCGCGCAGCTCGGCAGGGATGCGATCGATGCGCGCGAGCGACCCGTCGTAGTACTTGAGGTCGGCGATCATCACCTCGTCCCAGAGACCGAGCCGCTTGAGGTCGCGCACCAGGTAGTCGTTGACCACCGTGAACTCGCCCGAGAGGTTCGACTTCACGTAGAGGTTCTGGAAGGTTGGCTCGATGCAGGCCGACACGCCGATGATGTTGGAGATCGTGGCGGTTGGCGCGACCGCCACACAGTTGGAGTTGCGCATGCCGTAGGTGGCGATGCGCCGGCGCAGGGCATCCCAGTCGAGGGTCTCGGAGCGGTCGACCTCGACATAGCCGCCCCGCTCCTGCTCGAGCAGATCGAGGGAATCGCGAGGCAGGATGCCGAGATCCCAGAGCGAGCCCTTGAAGGATGAGTAACGGCCGCGCTCCTCGGCGAGTTCGGTGGACGCCCAGTAGGCGTGGTAGCAGACGGCCTCCATCGAACGGTCGGCAAACTCGACCGCCTCCTGGCTGGCGTAGGGCACGCGCATCAGGTGCAGGCAATCCTGGAAGCCCATGATGCCCAGGCCCACCGGGCGGTGCTTCAGGTTGCTGGTGCGCGCCTTGCCGACCGCGTAGTAGTTGATGTCGATCACGTTGTCGAGCATGCGCATCGCGGTACGCACGGTACGCGCGAGCTTGTCGTGGTCGAGCACGTGACGCACGACGCCGTCGGCGCCGGTGACCTCGGTCATGTGGGCGACGAGATTCACCGAGCCGAGGTTGCAGACCGCGATCTCGTTCGGCCCGGTATTCAGCGTGATCTCGGTGCACAGGTTGGAGCTGTGAACCACGCCGACGTGCTGCTGCGGGCTGCGCAGGTTGCAGGGATCCTTGAAGGTCAGCCAGGGATGCCCGGTTTCGAAGAGCATGCTGAGCATGCGCCGCCACAACTGGACCGCGGGCACCTTCTTGAAGAGCCTGAGCTCGCCGCTGGCGGCCTTCTGCTCGTAACGGGTGTAGGCCTCCTCGAAGGCGCGTCCCACCTTGTCGTGCAGGTCCGGGCAATCGGAGGGCGAGAACAGCGTCCAGTCGGCGCCCTCGAACACCCGCTTCATGAAAAGGTCGGGAATCCAGTTCGCCGTGTTCATGTCGTGGGTGCGGCGGCGATCGTCGCCGGTGTTCTTGCGCAGGTCGAGGAACTCCTCGATATCGAGGTGCCAGGTCTCGAGGTAGGCACACACCGCGCCCTTGCGCTTGCCGCCCTGATTGACGGCGACCGCGGTGTCGTTGACGACCTTCAGGAAGGGCACGACGCCCTGGCTCTTGCCGTTGGTGCCGCGGATGTGGCTGCCGAGCGCCCGCACCGGGGTCCAGTCGTTGCCCAGACCGCCCGCGTACTTCGCGAGCAGGGCATTTTCCTTGATGGCCTCGTAGATGCCGTCGAGATCGTCGGAGACCGTGGTCAGGTAGCACGACGAGAGCTGCGAACGCTGCGTGCCCGAGTTGAACAGCGTGGGCGTCGAGCTCATGAAGTCGAAGGTGGACAGCAGCTCGTAGAACTCGATGGCGCGCGCCTCGCGGTCGATCTCGTTGAGGGCCAGCCCCATCGCGACGCGCATGAAGAAGGCCTGCGGCAGCTCGATGCGGACCTCGTCGACATGCAGGAAATAGCGATCGTAGAGAGTCTGCAGCCCGAGGTAACCGAAGCGCAGGTCACGATCGGCCCGCATCGCGGCACCGAGCCGGGCGAGGTCGAAGTTGCCGAGCTGCGGATCGAGCAGGCCGGCCTCGATGCCGCGACGCACGAAGGCCGGGAAGTACTCGGCGTAGCGCTCGCCCATCGCGGCCTGCGAGACCTCTTCACCGAGCACCTCGCGACGCACCGTGTGCAGCAGCAGCCGTGCCGTGACCTGGCTGTAGGCGGGATCCTTCTCGATCAGAGCCCGGGCCGACAGGATGGCCGACTTGTGAACTTCGTCGAGCGGCACGCCGTCGTACAGGTTCTTGACGGTGTCAGCCAGGATGGCATCGGCACTGGTGTAGGCCTCCAGGCCCTCGCAGGCGGACGCCACCAGCGCACGCAGCGCGGCTTCGTCGAGCGGGCGGCTGACGCCGCCATCGAGCACCCGCAGCACAGGACGAGCCTGCGCCTCGGCCTGCTGGCGGGCAGCCCGCTCCTGGGCGCGCCGCTCGCGGTAGAGGACGTAGGCTCGGGCGACCTCGTGCTCGCCGGAGCGCATCAGCGCGAGTTCGACGTGGTCCTGGATGTCCTCGATGTGGAAGATCGCGCCGCCCGACTTGCCCCGCACCAGCGCGCCGATGACCGAGCCGGTGAGCTGGTCGACGAGCTCGCGCACGCGAGCCGAGGCGGCACTCTGCCCTCCGTTGACCGCAAGGAAGGCCTTGGTCATCGCGACGGAGATCTTGCCCGGCTCGAAGGCCACGACCGATCCGTTGCGGCGGATGACCTTGAAATCGGCGAAAAGGGCCGCCTGGGCGGCGGCCTCGTCGGCAGGAAGACCACCCCAGGCGGGCATCGGCTGAATGGCGGGGACAGGGGTGCTCTCACCTACCCATTGCATGAACGTTCTCCGGAATCTGGCTTGTTGGATGATGCGCGGGGGCCGCTTCGGCGCCCCCCGGGGGGTGGAATGCGGGGCCCGACGGCGCCGCTCGTGCGGCCGTCCTGACCTTTCTGCCGTCCGGGCGGGACGGCGCGCCAAAAGAACGTGGGCGGGTATCGAGACCGCATCCGACCACTAGATCTAGCGTCTTTGCTGGTCGGAGGCCCTAATTCTAGTGGTCGGGGGCCCGGCAGCGCAAGCGCGCGCGCAGTACCCGGACACTCAGCCGGCCCGGCGCAGCCCGGTCGCGCGGATGGACGCCTCGAAACGCGACCAGTCGAAAAACGGACCGGGATCCTGCTTGCGTCCGGGCGCGATGTCGCTATGCCCGGCCAGCCAGCGAAGCGGGTGGCGCGCGGCCAGCAGCGCGGTGACCGACGCCAGCCGACGGTACTGCGCCGCGGTGAACGGGTGCTCGCCATCGCCCTCGAGTTCGATGCCGATCGAGAAATCGTTGCACCGCTCGCGGCCCGCGAAACGCGAGATGCCCGCATGCCACGCCCGCCGGCCGGTGCCGACGAACTGCAGCAGTTCGCCGCGCCGACGGATCAGGAAGTGGGCCGACACGCGCAGCCCGGCCAGCTGTGCGAAGAAAGGATGCGCCGAGGGGTCGAGCGTGCCGGTGAACAGCCGCTCGATCGCGTCGCCCGAGAAATAACCCGGCGGCAGGCTGATGTAGTGCAGGACGAGCAGCTCGATCGCCTGCCCCTCGGGTCGCTCGTCGTGGTGGGGTGAGCGGACTTCGCGCGCATCCTCGAGCCATCCGTCGGGGTCGGTCCGCCAGCCGGATGCGCGGCGCGACCTCAAGACAGGCCCAGCCGCTGCATCCGGTGGCGCAACGCCCGGAAGGTGACACCCAGCCGCCGCGCCGCGGCCGTACGGTTGTTGGCGGTGCAGGCGAGCGCGCGCAGGATCGCCTCGCGCTCGACCTGGTCGAGATAGGCTGGCAACGACTCGGGCACACCATCGGCGTCGAGCCCGGTCGAGGCCGCGGGCGTGGCGGTCGCGGTCGCAGGCGCGCCGCCGGCCTCGGTTGCGGCCGCGCCACCGCTGGATGCCGGGACGTCGGTGGGTGCGGGCACGTCGGTGGGTGCGGGCACGTCGGGGAGCGGGGGCACCTCGGCCGGCAAGGGCGGGGTGTTGTCGGCGGTGCCGGCCGATGCCGGGGCGCCGCGAAGCTCGGGCAACGATCCCGGACGCAACCCGAGGTCCTCGACGTTGATCACCTCGCCGTTGCAGTAGGCCAGCGCGCGCTCGAGCAGATTCTCGAGCTCGCGCACGTTGCCCGGGAACGCATAGCTCTGCAGGTAGCGGATCGTGACCGAGGACAGGCGCGGTGGCTCGGCGAGGCCGGCACGCGCCGCGACGCGCGCGAGGATCGCCTCGGCGAGCTGCGGCAGGTCTTCGGGACGCTCGCGCAGCGCCGGCAGCTTCAGCTCGATGACGTTGAGGCGGTAGAAGAGATCCTGGCGGAAGCGCCCGTCGGCCACGCAGCGGGCGAGGTCCTGGTGCGTCGCGCTGATGATGCGCACATCGACCGGCTCCTCCAGGTTGGCGCCGAGCTTGCGCACGCGCTTCTCCTGGATCGCGCGCAGCAGCTTGACCTGCATGTTCAGCGGGAGGTCGGCCACCTCGTCGAGGAACAGCGTTCCGCCGCTGGCGGCCTGGAAGAGCCCTTCGCGCTCCTGCTCGGCACCCGAGAAGGCGCCGCGCCGATGGCCGAAGAACTCGGATTCCATCAGGGTCTCGGGGATGGCGCCGCAGTTCACCGCGACGAAGGGTCGCGTCGCTCGCGCGCTGCAGGCATGCACGAGGCGCGCGGCAAGTTCCTTGCCCGACCCCGATTCACCGGTGATCGCGACCGGCGCCATGCTGCGCGCAAGGCGCCGGATCTGGTCGCGTACCGCGGCGACCGCGGGGGAGACACCGACGAGACCCGCGGTGAGATCGTCCGGCGGCGCTTCGCCCGCGGGCGTCTCGGGCGCCTGCAGCGCCGCGCGGACCAGGCTGCGCAGCGCATCGAGGGCGAGCGGCTTGGCGAGGTAGTCGAAGGCGCCCGCCTTGAGTGCCGCCACCGCATTCTCGGCACTGCCGTAGGCGGTGATCACCGCCACTGGGGTACCCGGACGATCACGCCCGAGCGCCGCCACGAGCTCGAGCCCCTCGCCATCGGGTAGCCGCATGTCGGTGAGGCACAGCGCGTACTCGCGGCCCCGCGCAAGCTGCCGTCGCGCTTCGTCGAGCGAGCCGGCGACATCGACATCGAGGCCCATGCTCACCAGCGTGATCTCGAGCAGTTCGCGCAGGTCGGCCTCATCGTCGATGACGAGCACGCGCGGCGCGCGCGCGCCGGGGCGGGCGGCGGGGTTTTCGGCGCTCATCGGGCGGGGCGGATCACGAAGACATTGCGCAGCGGTGCCTCGCGCTCGCGGATCTCGTGCCGCAGCGTGGCGCCGTTGGCGTCGCAGATCTCGCGCGCGAGGAACAGGCCGAGGCCGCTGCCGCGCGCCTCGGAGGTGAAGAAAGGCTCGAACATGTGCTCGCGAAGGGCGGGCGCCGGACCGGGCCCGTCGTCGGCGACGATCAGTTCCAGGCGGTCGTCGGCGCCACGCCGCCAGGCAAGACGGATGGAGCCCGACGCGGACGTAGCGTAGCGCATGGCGTTGCCGAGCAGGTTGAGGAGCACCTGGCGCAGCGGATGGGGATCGAAGACGATCGGATCGGCGGCGTCCACCTGCACGCTCACCCGCCCGGCCGCAAGCTGGCCGGTCGCTTCGAGCTCGCCGACGACCGTTGGCAGGAATTCGGCCGCGTTCAGGCGCTCCGGGTCGCGTCGATCGCGGCGCGCGATCGCCAGCACGTCCTCGACGATGCGGTCGATGCGTACCGAGTTGTCCTCGACGATGCGCGAAAGGCGCATCTCGAGGGGGCCGCCCAGCCGTTCACCGAGCAGACCGTTGGCATGACGGATCGCGGCCAGCGGGTTGCGGATCTCGTGGGCGATCGACGCGGACAGGCGCCCCATCGAGGCGAGCTTCAGCTGCCGCGCCTGCTCCTCGGCCTCCCGCAGATCCTCGAGGACGAGTACCGCGGCGGCCGACGCGTCGGCGGCGACCCCCTCGGGCACCAGCCGGCGCACGCGCACCCGCACCGGGCCGGACTCGGCGCCAGGCAGCTCGAGCGCCAGCGCGTCGCCCGGACCCGCATCGGCCACCCGACCGATCAGCCGTGCGAGCTGGCTGCCGTCCACGTCGCCGGAAAGCAGCCTCGCAGCCGCCGGATTCATCGTGCGTGGCCGGCCGGCGCCATCGAGCACGATCACGCCCTGCGGCAGCTCCGACACCACCAGGCTGGTGATCGCGAACTGCGCCTGGAGGTCCTCGCCACGCCGACGCGCCAGTCGCTCCTGCGCGTTGAGCCGCGTCGCGAGCCAGCCGATGCCGATCGCGAGCGCCAGGCAGGCGACGCCGGTGAGCACGGCCTGGCCGAAGGCTGCGCCGTCGAATCCGGCCCCGGCAAGACTGCGCAGCCCCTCGGAGCCGAGCATCGCCAGTGCGGCGACCACCCCGAAGAGCGCCGCCAGCCGCGGCGTGCACAGCACCGAGGCGCCGGCGATCGCGCTGACGACCAGAACGCCCAGACCGCTGCGCACACCGCCGGCGATCTGCATCAGCGCGACCAGCACACCGAGGTCAACGACGACCTGCCCCGTCAGCTGCAGATAGAACCAGGGTCGCAGCCGCCTCGCGGCGACCAGGAAGGCGACCGCGAAACCGAAGTACACCAGCGCCAGCGGCACGAACAGGCCCCGGCTGCTGTCGTCGAGCATCGACGACTCGCCTTCGGAGAGCCCGACGAACGCGATCAGCACGGCGACCATCGCGACCCGCGCCAGCCCGAGGAAACGCAGCGAGATCCAGTGCGAGCGCTGCGGCGGCGGCAGCATCCCGGAGAGGCTCGAGCCTCGAACGCCCCCCGGATCGGTCGCCTCAGCGGTCGGCATCGCGATGCTCCGCGCTGCAGTAGTGGCGCCCGCGGGCGCTGATCATCTCGGAAGAGGGGGCGTGCACACCGCAGTGCGCGCAGCGCTGCATTGCCTCGCTCGCCACGGACTGCTCTCGGGGCGCGGACGCGTCGCGACGGCGACGAGCCTCCTCGGCGGCCCGCTGCCTGCGCTGCAGGATGCCAGCCAGCCTGAAACCCGCGACGACGACGAGGATCAGACCGATCCAGAAGACGATCTTGCCCATGGGATGCGAGCTGCGGTGGCGGTGCGGCGCTCAGGCGCGCTGCAGCACCACCTCGAGCACGAAACGGCTGCCGACGTAGGCCAGCAGGAGCACCGCGAAACCCGCGGTGGTGAAGCGCAGCGCGGTGCGCCCGCGCCAGCCGCGCAACCGTCGTCCGGCCAGCAGCACGCCGAACAGCACCCAGGAGGCCAGCGCGAAGACGGTCTTGTGATCGAGCCGGAAGGGGCGCCCGAAGGTGGCCTCGGCGAACAGCACGCCGGAGAGCACCGTGAGGGTGAGCAGCAGAAAGCCGATCAGGATGAGCCGGAAGAGAATGCGCTCGAGCGCCAGCAGGGGCGGCAGGTCGTCGACCCAGCGGCCGAACAGCGAGCGCCCAGGACCGCCGCCCGCGTGCAGCGCTCGCTCGGCGGTGGCCATCAGCAGGGCGTCGAGGGCCGCCAGCATCAGCACGCCGTAGGCGAGCGTGCCGGCAAGCAGATGCGGCACGAAGAGCGGCCGGCTGCCATCGAGCGGAAACTCGGAGCCCGGGAAGGCGAGCGGCAGCGCGCAGGCGATCGAGGCTGCGGGGAGCAGCGGGATGCGCAGCGCCTGCACGCGCACCGACATGCCCTCGACCCAGAGCAGCGCGACGCCGACCAGCAGGCTCGCCGACAGCACATGCGCGAAGCCGAAGCTGAAGCTCTCGCCAGTGCGCACCGCGGCGACCACGCCGAGCGCATGCGCGAGCATCCCGCCGCCGAGCAGCAGCGATGCCAACTGCACGGACGCACCGCCATCGGCGCCTGGCGCGGCGTCGGTGTCGGCGCTCGATCGCGCGCCACGCAGCGCGGCGAGCCACGCTGGCAGGTACAGCGCAACCGTGAGGAGGCTGGCGATAACCAGTAGAATCGACATCGGGCTGCGCACCGGTGGGAAGCGAGCCAGTTTACTCCAAGGCCATGCTCGACAATCTCTCCCAGCGGCTCGCCCGCGTCGTCAAGACCCTGCGCGGCGAGGCCCGGCTCACCGAGGCCAACACGCAGGAGATGCTGCGCGAGATCCGCATCGCGCTGCTCGAGGCCGATGTCGCGCTGCCGGTGGTGCGCGACCTGATCGCACGCATCCGCGAGAAGGCCCTCGGCCAGGAGGTGCTCGGCAGCCTCACGCCGGGGCAGGCGCTCGTGGGCGTGGTGCACCGCGAACTCACCGAGCTGATGGGCGGCGCCTCCGCCGAGCTCGACCTCGCCCGCCAGCCGCCCGCGGTCATCCTGATGGCCGGCCTTCAGGGCGCCGGCAAGACCACGACCGTGGGCAAGCTCGCGAAGTGGCTGCGCGAGAACGCGCGCAAGAAGGTTCTCACCGTTTCCTGCGACGTCTACCGTCCGGCGGCCATCGAGCAGCTGCGCACGGTGGCCGGCCAGGCGGGCGCCGACTTCTTCCCGAGCACCCCGGACCAGCAGCCTGTCGACATCGCGCGCGCTGCCGTGCAATGGGGACGCACCCACTACCACGACGTTCTCATCGTCGATACCGCCGGCCGCCTCGCCATCGACGAGCGCCTGATGGCCGAGATTCGCGCGCTCCACGACGCGCTTTCGCCGGCCGAGACGCTGTTCGTGGTCGACGCGATGCAGGGCCAGGACGCGGTCAATACCGCGCGCGCCTTCGCGCAGGCGCTGCCGCTGACCGGCGTCGTGCTCACCAAGCTCGACGGCGACTCGCGTGGCGGCGCGGCGCTGTCGGTCAAGGCGGTCACCGGCAAGCCGATCAAGTTCGTGGGTGTCGGCGAGAAGCTCGGCGGCCTCGAGGGTTTCCATCCGGAGCGAATGGCCAACCGGATCCTCGGCATGGGCGACATCGTGTCGCTGGTCGAGGAGGCCCGCAAGGCGGTCGACCAGGGCGCTGCCGAGGAACTCGCCGCCAAGCTGAAGTCGGGCAACCGATTCGACCTCAACGATTTCCTGGTCCAGCTCGGCCAGATGAAGAAGATGGGCGGCCTGTCGTCGCTGCTCGACAAGCTGCCCGCGCAGATGCAGGCGGCCGCCGGCCAGGCTGACCTCGGCCGCGCCGAGCGCGACATGCGCCGCATGCAGGGCATCATCCATGCGATGACCCCGGCCGAGCGCAGCAAGCCCGAACTGATCAAGGCGAGCCGCAAGCGCCGCATCGCGGCCGGTGCCGGCGTGCCGGTGCAGGAAGTCAACCGGATGCTCGCTCAGTTCGACCAGATGCAGACCATGATGAAGAAGATGCAGAAAGGCGGGCTCGCCAAGATGATGCGGGGCATGAAGGGCATGCTCCCCGGCATGCGATGAGCGTATCGGCATCGGCATCGCCTCGCCGCATGGCGCGGCCGCATCGCCGTATCGCGCCAGCGTTCATCGCGACGTCGGTACTGCTCGCGTCTTTCCCCGCGCTCGCGCAAGCGGCCAGGGCGGCCGACCCGTCGGGCGGACGCGATGGCCGCGCGGTCTACGAGGCGGTATGCGCCGCCTGCCACACCACCGGGGTGCTCAAGGCCCCGAAGCTCGGCGACACCGCCGCCTGGCGCCCGCTGATCGCCGAAGGCCAGCGCTCGCTGGTACGCACCGCCATCAAGGGCATCCGCCAGATGCCGGCCAAGGGTGGCGACCCCTCGCTCAGCGCCATCGAGGTCGAACGCGCGGTCGTCTACATGGCCAACGCCGCGGGCGGTCGCTTCAAGGATCCGCCGTGACGGCCCGTGCCCCCCGGAGAGACGCATGAACAGCCGCCTGCCGTTGCCCGCCTGGCCCGAGGACGCCGGCATCGTCGAGGATGCCGCGGCCGCCGAGGCCTTCGTCATCGACTGGCGCAAGCGCTACCGTGGCCGCGCACTCGCGGTCGCACAGCCGCGCTCCACCGAGGCCGTCGCCGCCCTGGTGCGCCACTGCGCGGACGCCGGCATCCCGATCGTCCCTCAGGGCGGCAACACCGGCCTGGTCGGCGGCGGCACGCCCGACGACTCCGGCCGCGCGCTGGTGCTTTCGCTCGCCCGCATGAACCGCGTGCGCGCGATCGACACCGCCAACGACACCCTCACCGCCGAGGCCGGCTGCGTGCTCGCCGACTTGCAGCGCACCGCGCGCGAGGCCGGTCGGCTGTTCCCGCTGTCGCTGGCGGCCGAGGGCTCCTGCACCATCGGGGGCAACCTGGCCACCAACGCCGGGGGCGTGCAGGTGCTTCGCTACGGCAACGCCCGCGAGCTCTGCCTCGGGCTCGAGGTGGTCACCGCCCGCGGCGAGATCTGGCATGGCCTGCGCGGCCTGCGCAAGGACAACACCGGCTACGACCTGCGCGACCTGTTCATCGGTGCCGAGGGCACCCTGGGCATCATCACCGCGGCCACGCTGAAGCTCTTCCCGCTGCCCGCGGCGCAACTCACCGCCTTCGCGGCCGTGCCCTCGGTGCAGGCCGCGGTCGCGCTGCTCGACCTCGCCAAACGCCGGCTCGCGGCCTCGCTGACGGCCTTCGAACTGATCAGCGAGTTCTGCCTCGCGCTCGTCGACCGCCACTTCCCGCAGGCGCGCCGCCCGCTCGGTGCGGCCTCCCCCTACTACGTGCTGCTCGAGTCCTCCGACGCCGAGAGCGAGGCGCACGCCCAGGCGCTGTTCGAGTCGCTGATGGCCGAGGCGCTCGACGCCGGTCTGGTCACCGATGCCGCCGTGGCCTCGTCGATCGCGCAGTCGCGCGCCTTCTGGGCATTGCGCGAGAACATCCCGCTCGCGCAGGCGATGGAGGGGCGCAACATCAAGCACGACATCGGTGTGCCGATCTCCTCGATCGCGAGCTACGTCGAGGAAACCGGCGCCGAGATCGCGCGCGCGGCCCCGGGCGTGCGCATGGTGGTGTTCGGCCACCTCGGCGACGGCAACCTGCACTACAACGTGTCGCCCGCGCCCGGTGCCGACGAGGAAGCCTTCATGGGCACCGAGCCGCTGATCAACCGCATCGTCTACGACGCGGTGGCTCGCCATCACGGCTCGATCTCCGCGGAGCACGGCCTGGGTCAGCTCAAGCGCGAGGAAAACGTCCACTACAAGTCGCCGGTCGAGATCGCGATGATGCGCGCGATCAAGCAGGCGCTCGACCCGCAGGGCCTGCTCAATCCCGGCAAGGTGCTGCCCGCCACGCCCGCAGGGATCGCGCCATGACCGACACCCCAGCCGCACGCCCTGCCACGAGCCGGATCTTCCGGCGCGAGATCACCCTCGAGCAGCTCGCGCAGATCCATCGCGACACCGTCGTCGGCCTGCTGGGCATCGAGTTCACCGAGATCGGCGACGGCACGCTCGCCGCCCGCATGCCGGTCGACCGGCGCACCGTGCAACCTGCCGGCATCCTGCACGGCGGCGCGTCGGTCACGCTCGCCGAGACGCTGGGCAGTTGCGCGGCCTGGCTCACCCTCGATGACGACCGGCGCGCGGTCGGCCTCGACATCAACGCCAATCACCTGCGCGCGATGCGCGATGGCTGGGTCTACGGCCGCTGCCACCCGGTGCATCTCGGACGCAGCACCCAGGTCTGGCAGATCGAGATCTCGGACGACCAGGGCAGACCGGTCTGCACCTCGCGGCTCACGATGGCGGTCGTGCCGAACCCGCAGGTGCCGGCTGCGCCGCCGGCACGGTAGTCGACGGCCCACCGCCAGGCGGGCCGAACTCCCAGCGGCGCCAGGCCTTCATCACCGCGTCGGGATACTCTCGCCGGCCCCTGCTGCCGTTGTAGCGGCCGAGCGCGAGGAACAGGTCGCCCCCCTCGAGGTCGAGGTAGTGACGCAGGATGCTGCAGCCGTAGCGCAGGTTCGTGCGCATGTCGAAGAGCTTGGAGGCATCGCCGTCGCCGATCGCATCCGACCAGAAGGGCATCACCTGCATGTAGCCGCGCGCCCCGGCGCTCGACACCGCATAGCGCCTGAAGTAGCTCTCGACCTCGATCAGCGCGAGCACCAGCTGCGGGTCGAGTCCGGCGCGCATCGCCTCGTAGCGGACGGTCTTCAGGAACTCGATGCGGCCCTGGTAGTCGGGCTTCCAGCGCCGCGGCAGCCGTTCCGACATCGTGGCGAGCCAGTCGACCTTCTCCTGAAGGTTCGTGAAAACCGGCTCGGGCGGGGTACGGTCGGCAGTCACCATCGCCGACAGCGCACCGCGCACCGCGGCGGACATCGGCTCGTAGCGCTGCGCGCCCGCCCGTACCCCCGCAGGCGCCACCACCCCCGCCAGCAGCGCGGCCAGGCAGACGGCGGCGAGCCGCGCCCGGGTCACACCCGGCGCGCGTTCAGAGCGCGGCGAGCCGCTCGCGCAGCACCGCCACCGCATCGGCCAGTGCCACGGCCTCGGTCTGCAGCCCGCGCCGCCGCACCAGCTCGACCTTGCCTTCCTTGAGACTGCGCTCGCCGACCGTCACCCGCAGCGGCACACCGACGAGTTCCCAGTCGGCGAACATGACGCCGGGTCGCTCGTCGCGATCGTCGAGCAGCACGTCGACGCCGGCGGCGGCGAGCTGCGCATAGATGCCGTCGGCGGCTTCGCGCACCGATGCCGACTTGCCATAGCCCAGCGGCACGACGACCACCTCGAAGGGCGCGATCGGCCGCGGCCAGACGATGCCGCGCTCGTCGTGGTTCTGCTCGATCGCAGCGCCGAGCAGCCGCGTGACGCCGATGCCGTAGCAGCCCATCTCGATGACCTTGCTGCGGCCGTCGTCATCGATGAAGGTCGCGTTCAGCGCCTGCGAATACTTGGTGCCGAGGTAGAAGACGTGCCCGACCTCGATCCCGCGCTGGATCGCCAGACGCCCTGCACCATCGGGCGAGGGGTCGCCAGCGACGACGTTGCGCAGATCAGCCTCCTCGAGCCCGATGCCATGGGTGGCCAGCAGCGGCTCGATGTCGCGGGCCCAGTTGACGCCGGTGTAATGGTGGTCCTCGCGGTTCGCGCCGCAGACGAAATCGCTCATCCGCGCGACCGTGCGGTCGGCGATCACGCGCACCGGCCGCAGGGTGCCGATCGGACCGAGGTAACCGGGCCGGCAACCGAAGTGCTCGAGAATCTCGCCCTCGGTGGCGAAGCGGAATCCCTTGAGCCCCTCGACCTTGCCGGCCTTGACCTCGTTGAGCTCGTGGTCGCCGCGCACCAGCAGCAGGATCACCCGGGCACGTTCACCGGCCGCGGCGGCATCGGCTGACGGGTCGACCGCGACCACCAGCGATTTGACGGTGCGCTCGATCGGCAGTCCAAGCAGCGCCGCCACATCCTCGCAGCGCGCCGCCCCCGGGGTGGGCGTGCAGGCGAGCGTCTCGGAGGCCGGCCCACGCTCGGGCAGCAGCGGCAGCGCCTCGGCCAGCTCGACGTTGGCCGCGTAACCGGACTCGGGGCACCAGGCGATCGCGTCCTCGCCGGTATCGGCGATCACCTGAAACTCGTGGCTGGCCGACCCGCCGATCGCGCCGGTGTCGGCCGCCACCGCGCGAAAGACCAGCCCCATGCGCTCGAAGATCCGGACGTAGGCATCGAACATCGCCTGGTAGCTCGCGAGGGCGGCCTCGCGGTTGCGATCGAAGGAGTAGGCGTCCTTCATCGTGAACTCGCGGCCGCGCATGATGCCGAAGCGCGGTCGCCGCTCGTCGCGGAACTTGGTCTGGATGTGATAGAAATTCTTCGGCATCTGCCGGTAGCTGCGGATCTCGTGCCGGGCGATGTCGGTGATCACCTCCTCGGAGGTGGGCTGGATGATGAAGTCGCGCTGGTGGCGATCCTTCACCCGCAGCAGTTCCGGCCCGTACTGATCCCAGCGCCCCGACTCCATCCAGAGCTCGGCCGGCTGCACCACCGGCATCAGCAGCTCGATGGCGCCGGCGCGATTCATCTCGTCGCGGATGATCGCCTCGATGCGGCGGATCACGCGCAGCCCCATCGGCATGTAGTTGTAGATGCCGCCGGCGAGCTTGCGGATCATGCCGGCGCGCGTCATCAGCCGATGGCTGACGATCTCGGCATCGGCGGGGGCTTCCTTCAGCGTCGAGACGTGGAACTGCGAGGCTTTCATGGCGGGACCGTCGAGGCCGTCGATATAATCGGGCGCATTCTAAGGGATCGAGGGGTTGGCCCATGCTTGACCGAGATGGCTACCGCCCCAACGTAGGGATCATTCTCGTCAACCAGAAGAACGAGGTCTTCTGGGGCAAGCGCGTCAGGGAGCACTCCTGGCAGTTCCCTCAGGGCGGCATCAAGCGCGGCGAAACGCCCGAGCAGGCGATGTTTCGCGAACTTCACGAGGAAACCGGGCTGCACCCCGAGCATGTGCGCATCATCGGACGCACGCGCGAGTGGCTGCGCTACGAGGTGCCGGTCCAGTGGGTGCGCCGGGAGTGGCGGGGGCACTACCGCGGCCAGAAGCAGATCTGGTTCCTGCTGCGCATGGTCGGCCGCGACACCGACGTCCGGCTGCGCGCCACCGAGCATCCGGAGTTCGATGCCTGGCGCTGGCACGACTTCCGGATCCCCCTCGACTCGGTGATCGAGTTCAAGCGCGAGGTCTACCGGCAGGCCCTCGACGAGCTCGGCCGCCTGCTGTTTGGCGCCGCGGAGCGCAACGTCAGTGTGCGTGCCCGGCCGGCCGGCGAAACCGGGGCCGCGTCTTGACCGCCGGGCGGTCGGTCGCCCCGCGACCGGCGGCGGCGGCGCTGCTGCTGGCGCTTGCCTGCACCGCCGCCACCGCGCAGTCCTCGCGCTTCTTCGGACTCGGCGATCCGGTTCCTCCGGTCGACCCGGAGATTCCCGCGTCGCCACCGCCGCTGACGGAGTCGGCGCTGATCGACGTCGATCCCGAGCCGGCCGCGGGCCGGCGCATCGCCATCGACGCCAGCAGCCTGGCGATCGACCGCGAGCGCGTGGTGCGCTACACGCTGGTGGTCGTCGGCAGCGGCGGCGCGCGCAACCTGAGCTACGAGGCGGTACGCTGCGACACTCAGGAGCGTCGCATCCTGGCGCTCGGCCGCCCCGACGGCGGCTGGTCGATGGTGCCCGACGCCATCTGGCGGCGCATCGATCGGCGCGACACCGCGGGCCGTCATCCGGCCGCGGTACTCGATCGCCTGTGCGAGGGCGGGGCTGCCGCCGCCACCACGCCGCAGCGTCTCGCGGCGCGGCTGCGCCAGACGCCTGCCGGTCGCCCCGCGCTCTGACGGAGCCCCGGGTGGCGACCGGCGCCCCGCGAGCGTCCTAGTAGACCGCGCGTCCTCCCGACAGATCGAAGACCGCGCCGGTCGAGAACGAGCACTCCTCGGAAACCAGCCAGGCCACCATCGCCGCCACCTCGTCGACGCCCCCGAAGCGCCCCATCGGGATCTTCGAGAGCATGAACTCGATATGCTGCGGCGTCATCTGCTCGAAGATCGGCGTGCGAACCGCCGCCGGCGTCACGCAGTTGACCCGGACGCCGCTGCGGGCGGTCTCCTTGCCCAGGCTCTTGGTCAGCCCGATCACGGCCGCCTTCGAGGCACTGTAGGCGCTGGCGTTCGGATTGCCGTCCTTGCCGGCGATCGAGGCGATGTTGACGATGCGCCCGTAGTCGGCCGCCAGCATCGCGGGCACCACCGCGCGGTTGCAGTAGAAGACGCCGTTGACGTTGAGATCGATCACCGCGCGCCAGGCCGCGGGGTCGTAGTCCCAGGTGGGTGCGTTCGGACCGGTGATGCCGGCGCTGCAAACCAGGATGTCGATCCGCCCGGCGCGCTCGAGGGTACGCGCGGCGGCGGCCGCCACCGCCTGCGCATCGGTCACGTCGACACCGAGGCCCTCGTGATCGCCGTGCGACACCGGCGGCAGGCTGGCTGCCGCGGCATGCGCGCCCTCGGCATTGCGATCCCAGACGCTCACGCGCGCGCCGTCGGCCGCGAGCCGTCGCGCGATGGCCAGCCCGATACCCGAGGCCGCGCCGGTAATCACGGCGCTGCGGCCGCGGAGGTCGATCTGGTTCATCGTCGGGTTCCCCTGGGTTGCGGATCGATGCGGCAGGCTCGCGCCGGCCGCGTTCGAGTTTCGCACGAAGGCTGTGACATTGGTCCACGCACCGCCGGATCGGGACCACGAGAATCCGGAACATGCGAAGTGCCATCGAACCCCTGCGCGCTCGACTCGGCTGGCCACGACCCCGGACGCCGGCGGTCGGTGCGCCCCCCCTGCGGACGCGGCTGAGCAACTGGGTCGACGAACATTCGCTGCTGCTGCGCGCGCTCGCCGCGGTCGCGCTTGCCGGCATGGCGCTGACGCTGGCCGCGCTGATTGCCGAAATCGCGGGGGCAACGAGCGGACTCGCCCTTGCCGTCGCGCTCACCACGCTGGTCCTTTGCATCGCGGTCGGTGCGGCGCTCGCCTTGCTGATGCGGCCGCTGACGCGGCTCGTGCGCTTCGCGGCCCAGACCAGTGGCGACGCATCGGCCGCGCAGCGCGCCCCGGATGACGACAGCGGCGAGGCGGGCGTGCTGGCGCGCGCCTACAACCGGATGCTCGACCGCCTCCATGACCGCGATCGGGCGCTCGCCCGCGAACTCGCCGAGAAGACCGACGCCCAGGCGCGGCTGTCGCTGGCCGCCCATCAGGATCCGGTGACCGAGCTGCACAACCGCCAGTACTTCCAGCAGGCGATCGAGCGCTCGCTAGCCGGCCGCCGCGGCGGCGCGCAGGTCGCCGTGATGTTCATCGACCTCGACGACTTCAAGCGCATCAACGACATTCACGGCCACGCGCTGGGCGACGGCGTGCTGCGCGAGGTCTCGCGGCGGATCTGCGGCACGCTTCGCAAGTCCGATACCGTCTGCCGGCTCGGCGGCGACGAGTTCGCGGTGATTCTCACCGTCGCGGGCGGCGCCGACGAAGCGGTCGGCGTCGCCGCCAAGCTGCTCGCGGCGCTCGCCTCGCCGATGCGGGTGTCGGGCCACGACATGTTCGTCGGCGCGAGCATCGGCATCGCGCTGGCGGTACCGGGCGAGATCGATCCGGTCGAGATGCTGCGGCGGGCGGACCTCGCGATGTATCAGGCCAAGAGCGAGCTGAAGGGTGGATTCAAGGTCTACGAGGAGCGCGTGACCGTGCGTGCCTCGCGACGAGCGCAGCTCGCCCAGCGCCTGCGCAACGCGCTCGCCGACGACTCACCAAGCCTCGTCTACCAGCCGCAGGTGACGCTGCGCAGCCACCGGGTCGCAAGGCTCGAGGCGCTGCTGCGCTGGCGCGACGAGGAACTCGGTCATGTCACCCCGGTCGAGCTCGTGCGCCTGGCCGAGGAAAGCGGCGCGATCCAGGCGCTGGGCGAACGGGTGCTGGAGCAGGCGTGCCGCGACGCACGCTGGCTTGCCCAGCGCTGCGGGCTCGCGATTCCGGTGGCGGTCAACGTGTCGGGACGCCAGGTCGCGCAACCGGATTTCGCCGACCGGGTCGAGGACCTGCTCGCGCGCTATGCGCTGCACGGCGAGATGCTCGAGCTCGAGATCACCGACGCGGGGCTGCTGACCGACTGGAGCGCGGCCGAGCGGCAGCTGGCCCAGCTGCGTCAGGGCGGCGTGCAGCTGTCGATCGATGACTTCGGCCAGGGATTCGCGACGCTGCGCGCCCTGCGCGCGCTGCCGCCGCAGCGGATCAAGTTCGACTGCCGCGCCGCGGTCGGCCCCACGGGCGATGCCACCGAGGAGGCGATCGCCGCCGCGACGGTATCGATCGCGCGCCAGCTGGGCATCGAGTCGGTGGCCAAATGCGTGGAGACGCGGGCCCAGCTCGACGTGGTGACCGTGCTCGGCTGCGATGCCGCGCAGGGGCATGTCTTTCGCCAGCCAGCCGACATCGAGACGATGGCGGGCTGGCTGCTCGAGAACGCCGGCCGGGTCAGGCCGTGAACTTGACGATGCGCTGGGTCTGCTGACCCAGCCCCTGGATACCCAGCGTGACGACGTCGCCGGCCTTCAGGAACTTCGGGGGCTTCATGCCCGAGCCCACCCCGGGCGGCGTGCCGGTGGTGATGATGTCGCCCGGGTTCAGCGTGAACAGCGCGCTGACGTAGGACACCAGCGTCGCGCAGTCGAAGATCATGGTCTTCGTGTTGCCTCGCTGGCGCTGCTCGCCATTGACGTCGAGCCACATGTCGAGCTTCTGCGGGTTGCCGACCTCGTCGGCGGTGACCAGCCAGGGACCGACCGGGCCGAAGGTATCGAAGCCCTTGCCCTTGTCCCAGGTGGGGCCGCGCTCGATCTGCCACTCGCGCTCGGAGACGTCGTTGACCAGCACGTAGCCGGCCACGTGATCCAGCGCCGCCTTGCGGGTGACGTAGCGCGCGCGGGTGCCGATGACGATGCCGAGCTCGACCTCCCAGTCGGTCTTCACCGACCCCTTGGGCAGCATCACGTCATCGTCCGGACCCTGCATGCACGACAGCGTCTTGTGGAAGACGATCGGTTCCTTCGGAATCGGATTGTTGGTCTCGGCAGCGTGGTCGGCGTAGTTGAGCCCGATCGCGACGAACTTCGTGGCACCGGAAAAAGGAACGCCGTAGCGCGGACGGCCCCGCACCAGCGGCAGCTTGTCGGGCTTGACCTTCGCGAGCTTGCGCAGACCGGCGGGCGAAAGCTGCGCCGGACCGATGTCGGGCACGACGGCGGAGAGGTCGCGGATGCGGCCCTCGGCATCGATCAGACCGGGCTTCTCCTTGCCAGGTCGGCCGTAACGGACGAGTTTCATGCGGGGATCTCCTCGGGGGTGAAAGACGCGGCGGCGCGACGGCCTCGCGACGCGGGCGGCGGGCGACGCTGCTCAGATCGTGATGCCGCCGTCGACGTTGAAGACCTGGCCGGTGGCGAACACGCTCTCGTCGCTGGCCAGGTAGATGACGATCGGCACGATCTCGTCGGCGACCGCGAGCCGGCCCATCGGCTGACGACCGACGAACATGCGGCGCGCCTCGTCGATGTCGCCGAGCGCGCGCATGCGGTCGTGGAGGCTGGGCGTGTCGACGGTGCCAGGCCCGATCGCGTTGCAACGGATGCCGCGGGTGACGAAGTCGGCAGCGATCGACTTCGTCAGGCCGATGACCGCGGCCTTCGTGGTGCCGTAGACGAAACGGTTCGGGAATCCCTTCTCGGAAGAGCAGACCGACGCCATGTTGATGATCGAGCCGCCGCCCCGCTCGAGCATGCGCGGCAAGGCCGCGCGGATCGTGCGATACATCGAGCGGACGTTGATCGCGAAACTGAAGTCCCAGTCGTCTTCGGTGCACTCGAAGATCGTGCCCTGATGCACGAAGCCGGCGCAGTTGAAGAGCACGTCCGGTGCGGGCAGCGACGCGAGCAGCGCGTCGATCGCCGCCGCATCGGTGACGTCGAGGTGATGAACCTGCAGCGGGTGCCCCGCGCGGCGCGCTTCGTCGGCCAGCGTGGCGAGCAGGTCGTCGCGGATGTCGGTCGCATGCACGATGGCGCCCTCGCGCGCCATCGCGAGCGCCGCCGCGCGCCCCATGCCCTGGGCCGCAGCGGTGACGAGAACGGTCTTGCCGGCGAGTCGGTGTGCCATCGGGTGTCTCCTGTCCTGGGACGCGGGTCTGGGGCCCGCCAGGCGCGCGCCAGCCACAGCCGGCCGCGACGCGCGCTAGGGTAGCGCATCGGCACGCCACGCGCTCGACAGCGATGCGGGGATCAGGACGTGAACTGCATGGCGGCAAGACGCGCGTAGAGCCCGCGTTGCGCGATCAGCGTCGCGTGGGAACCGGACTCGACCAGTCGCCCGCGGTCGAGCACGAGAATGCGGTCGGCTCGGGTGATCGTGGCCAGCCGGTGCGCGATGACCAGCGTGGTGCGACCATGCATCGCCCGCTCGAGCGCGGCCTGCACCGCCTGCTCGCTCGCCGCATCGAGCGCGCTGGTGGCTTCGTCGAGCAGCAGCAGCGGCGGGTTCTTCAGCAGCGCACGCGCGATCGCGATCCGCTGCCGCTGGCCGCCCGACAGGCGCACGCCGCGCTCGCCGACATGCGTGTGCCAGCCCTCGGGCAGCCTGTCGATGAATTCGTCGGCGTGCGCCGCGGCGGCCGCAGCGCGGACCTCCTCGTCGGTGGCATCGAGCCGGCCGTAACGGATGTTCTCGAGCACGTCGGCCGAGAACACCACGCTGTCCTGGGAAACCAGACCGATTCGCTCGCGCAGTGCCGCCGGATCGAAGCCGCGAAGATCCATCCCGTCCAGGCAGATGCGGCCCGACTGCGGATCGTAGAACCGCAGCAGCAACGCGAAGACCGTGGTCTTGCCGGCGCCCGACGGGCCGACCAGCGCGACCGTCTCGCCCGGCTCGACCCGGAAGTCGAGCCCGGCAATGGCGGCTTCCGCGGGGCGAGACGGGTAATGAAAGCTGACCGTTTCGAAGGCGAGCGCCGCCCCGGCGCGCGCGAGCAAGGGCGAGGGCGAGGGTGAAGGCGAAGCCGCGAGCGAGGGCGAAGGCGCTGACGAGGGCGAGGGCCCCAGCGGGATCGGCGCTGCCGCAGACGGCTGCATCGCCCCCGCAGGCGCGGCGGCCGGCTCCGGCCCCCGGATCCGCGGC
>JBIIHU010000025.1:0-21581 GCA_044235405.1 Burkholderiaceae bacterium | reverse complement strand
CCAGCCAGCCCGCCGGCAAGCACCACCTTCGAAGGGCTGTTGCGCGGCGCGCATCGCCGGCCGGCCAATGTCGCGCGCGACGGCGCGCGCCACCCCGCCCAGACCCTCGCATTCTTCGGCGTGCGCCCCGACAGCCGGGTCGTCGAGATCCTGCCGGGCAGCGCAGGCTACTACCTCGAGATCCTCGCGCCCTTCCTGCGCGAGCGAGGGTCGTACGTGGCCGCGAGCCGCCCGGCCGACGCTCCGCCGGCCTATGTCGCCGATCACCAGCGGCTGCTCGAGCGGCTGCGCGCCGAGCCTGCGCTCTATGACCGGGTTCGGGTCACCGCCTTCTCGGCCGACCGGCATCCGGTCGCGGAGCCTGGTAGCGCCGACTTTGTCCTCACCTTCCGCAACCTGCACAACTGGATCGAGCGCAACGAGCTCGAGGCCTCGCTGCGCGCCTTTCACCGCGCGCTCAGGCCCGGCGGCGTGCTTGGCGTGGTCGACCACCGGGCGCGCACCGACCGCCCCGCCGAGGAACAGTTGCGCCTGGGCTACGTGCGCGAGGATTTCGCGGTGGCGGCCATCGAAGCGGCGGGCTTCCGGCTCGACGGCCGATCCGAGGTCAACGCGAACCCGCGCGACACGAAGGACCACCCGGAAGGCGTCTGGACGCTGCCCCCGACGCTGCGCCTGAAGGATCGCGATCGCGAGCGCTGGCTCGCGATCGGCGAGAGCGACCGCTTCACGCTGCGCTTCGTGAAGCGCTGAAGGATCGGGCGGGTAACGCGCCACCGGCGCGGACCGCCAGCGGGCGATCGCCCCGACCTGCTCAGACAGGCCGGTCGCCGGCCAGCGTGATCCGGTGCATGACCCGCCGGAAGCCGTGGTAGTCGTTCACCGGGTTGTGCAGCGCGCACCGGTTGTCCCAGAAGGCGATCGAGCCCGGCTCCCACGCGAAGCGGCAGGTGAATTCCGGCCGGATCTGGACCTCGTGCAGGTAGCGCAGCAGCGGCGCGCTCTCCTCCTCGGTCATGCCGGCGAATCGCACGGTGTGCGCGACGTTCACGTACAGCGACTTGCGACCGGTCTCGGGGTGCGTGCGGACCACCGGATGCTCGGCCACGTACTCCTTGCGCGCGTCGTCGCGGCCATCGCCGCCCTTGATGCGATCCTCGCGGGTCCTGGACACATCGGCCTTGGCTGAGCTGTTGACCCCGCGCAGCCCCTCGAGCACGCCGCGCAAGGTCGGCGAGAGCGCGTCGAGTGCCATCACCTGGTTGGCGAACAGCGTGTCGCCGCCGTAGGGCGGGATCTCGCGCGCCAGCAGCATCGAGCCCATCGGCGGGCGCTCGAGGTAGGCGGTGTCGGTGTGCCAGATGCCGCCGAAGTTGGTGCGCTCGTGCTCGAGCTTCTTGACCTCGATGATCTCGGGGAAGTCCGGCAGACCCTTGACGAAGGGATACTCGACGGGCTCGCCCATCGCCCGCGCGAAGGCCATGTACTGGGCCGGGGACAGCGGCTGGTTGCGAAAGAAGATCACCTGGTGCTCGAGCAGCACGGCACGGATCTCGGCGGCGAGCCCGGCCGACAGCGGCTCGCGCAAATCGACCCCGGTGATGAGGGCGCCGAGGGCGCCGGAAACGCGTTGGACGGAGAGCATGCGGATACCTCGACTCGGTACGGCGATGGTAGCCCGCGATGCGTGGGCGACGCTCGCGGTCAGACCGTTTCCCGGTCCGGCGCACGCCGCACGACGAGCGTGAAGCCCAGCGCGAAGACGCCCAGCCCGGCCGCGAGCACCCCGAAGCTGGTCGCATGATCGCCACTCAGCCCATGCAGCCAGCTGATGCCGGTGGCGCCGAGCAGGATGCCCAGCAGCCGCGTCACGCTCACCAGGCTGCCAGCCACCCCGCGCTCGTGCACTGGCAGCAGGGTGGTCGTCTGGTCCATGTAGCCGACCTGAAACAGGCCCAGGCCCAGGCCGGAGGCGAGCATGCCAAGCGCGATCGGCAGGGGCGAGGGCCACAGCGCCAGGATCAGCGCGGTCAAGGCCAGACCGCCCGCGGCGCCGATCAGCCCGGCGGTCATGGCGCGCGCGGCCGACAGGCGCCGGCCGAGCCGGCCGGCGATCACACTGCCGAGCACCGAGCCGAACGGATAGCAGGCGAGCAGCAGACCAGCCATCACGATCGAGGCGCCGGGTGCGCGGCTCAGCACATAGGGCAGCAGCAGCAGGTTCGCGAAGCAGGCGAGATTGACGGCAACCGAGGCGAACTGGATCGCCGCGAAACGCGGTGATCGAAAAGGCGCCATCCGCAGCACCGGATGCGCACATCGGGTCTCATGACGCACCCAGAACGCGCCGCCCGCCAGACCTGTGAGCAGCAGCGCCATACCCCGGACGCTCGCGCCCGCGGCGCGCCCGAGTTCGGTCAGGCCGAGGACGGTGGTGGCGAGGACCAGCGTCAGCCCGATCGCGCCTATCCAGTCGAAGGGCGGGCGTGCCACCCCGGGCGGCGGAGCCACCGTCCCCCTGGGCAGCAGCGGCACGAGCGCGAGCGCGAGCAGCGCGACCGGCACGCGGAACCAGTAGACCCCGGGCCAGCCGAACGCGGCCAGCAGCAAGCCTCCGAGCGCGGGCGCGATGGCCATCGCCAGGCTGTTGACGCCCACGAAGATCGCCAGGACCCGGGCCTTGTTCGCCGCCGGAAACATCAGCGTGGCCAGCGCTGGCGCGCACGACACCGCCACGCCGACCGCGGCGCCCTGGACCACGCGCATCGCGACCAGCGTGGGGTAGTCGGGGGCGAGGGCAACCGCCGCATGGCCGATGGCAGCCGCAGCCACGCCGATCGCAAAGATCCGCCGATGACCGATTCGGTCGCCCAGGTGACCGAAGACGAGCGCCAGGCATGACTGCGCCAGCACGAAGGGGATCACCACCCACTGGATGTCGCGCAACGCCAGCCCGAAGGCCGCCGTGATGACCGGGAAAGCGGTGTTGACGGCGGTGTCGAGCGGCGAGAGCAGCGCGCCCAGCAGGACGACGGCAAGCGCGAGGCGCGGGCGGGTCAGCCCGAAGTTCTGGCCGCCCACGTCGCGCCCGGTCACAGCCGGGTGGGCAGCTGGAACGCTCCGAGCCCACCCAGCCAGCGGTTGGTGTCGCTGTCGGGTCCGCCGTCGTGGCGCGAAGGAAAGAGCGTCAGCTGATCGGACGCGCGCAGGGCCCCCGCGGTGTAAGACAACTGGCTGTTCGAGGCGATGAGGATGTCGCTCAGGCGCATCAGGTCATGGGCCAGACGGGCGGTGCCGCCGGTGACCACGGTCACCCGGTCGGATGCCGGAAGGCGTTGCAGCCGCGCTGTGAGGCCGGCTCCGATCTCGGTGTCGCTGATCACGACGATATGGTCGACCAGGCGACGGACCGCGAGCACCGCGCGAAAGTAGGCCTCGTCGTCGATCAGGTAGGTCGCGACATTGAGGTAGTCGCCGCGACGCACGTGCACCGCCGCCCAGCGGCCCGAGGGCACAATGCCGCGCAAGGCTTCCCGCGAGGCAGGGTCGATGGGAAACCAGGCCCTAACCGCCTCGTCGCGCAGTCCGGCGAAACCCAGCTCGATCTTCTCGAGACCGTCGAAGACCACCTGGGCCGGATCGACCGGCCCCTCGGGCTGCTCGAAGCGATCGAACGTGAGCCCGTAGTCGTCCAGCGCCCAGGCCCAGTGAGACACCGCCCCGGGCTGGCCCACCGGCGCCAGCCTGGCTTCGCCGGCGAAGTAGCCCAGGTGGGCGCGCACCGGGACGCCCTGGCGCTGGCAGTGGAAATAACCGGCTGCGCTGATCAGCTGCGCGCCGAGCCCTCCCGTGAACGTCATCACTTTGGCCGCCGTCATCGCCTCCTCCGGAACCCCGGCAGGGTACCACCCGATCGAGACTCCTCGGCGCCGTCCGGGCAGTCGGCAGGCCGCGCCCGCCGCGAATCAGGCAGGACTTTGAGCGCCTTATCCGGGCGCTGGGCTTGCGACCGGGTCGATACATTCAGGGACATCGGTGCGGAAGGATCGGATGGTCCTGGCCCACCCATCGCGCGCCAATCAAGAGCCGGATCCCACCATGCCCCTGCGAACCATCTCGCTCGTCACCGACGACCGCACCCCGCTGTCCGCGTACCTGACCCGGCAGTGGCCGGGAACCTGGCCACGCGGCGACTCGATCGTCGGCAACTCGATCTTCATCCCCCCGATCGGCGGCCAGCACCGGGGAGACTGGCTGGTGTGCCCGAGCTCGCCACCGCCGGAGCGGATCAGCACCGACATCCCCCGCGAACGACGCATCCTCTTCGTCGTCGAGCCGCCCGAGTTCTGGCAACCCCCCGTCGAGTTGCTGGATTCGTTCGGGTACGTGGTGTCGCCCTATCCGTTGCCGCAGTTCCAGGGCGTCCAGATCCCGAGCGTAACCACCGGCCTGCTGTGGTGGTACGGCATCGACCTCGACGGTCACCGCCCGACCGGCAACTTCATGACGCTGGACGCGATTCGCAGGGAACCCTGGCCCGAGAAGACGCGCCTGATGTCGGTCATCACGTCGGCCAAGGCCTTCCTGCCGGGCCACCGCAAGCGCCTAGCCTTCGTCCAGCAACTCAAGGAGGCGTTCGGCGACGCGCTCGACCTCTACGGGGCGGGCATCAACCCGATCGCCGACAAGCGCGAGGCTCTCGCGCCCTACCTCTACCACGTCGCCATCGAGAACGCCGTCCACCCCCACTTCTGGACCGAGAAGCTTGCCGATCCGATGCTCGGCCGCTGCGTCACCTTCTACCACGGCGCGCCCTCCGCGGCGGCAAGCTTTCCCGAAGGCGTGGTGGTGCCGATCGACATCGATAGGCCGCAGGCGGCGATTGACACGATCGTCGCCAAGCTGCGCGGGCCGTTGCCCGACCGGCCAGTCATCGAGGCCGCGCGCAACCGGCTGATCGACTTCTACAACTTCCCGTCCTTCTGCGATCACCTGATCGACGCGATCGAGGCACAGGAAAACGAACAGCCGGCGCGGTACGCCTCGGCCGCGCATGCGTGAAGGAAACCGAACGATGTCCACCCCCTCCCTCCGCTTGAGCGTCTGCCTGCCCACCCGCCTGCCTCTAGTGGATGCGCGGCAGACCATCGACAACGCGCGCGACCTCAGCCTGCGTTATCCCTTCGAGGTCATCGTCAGCGACAACTCCGAGGACGAGGGCAAGGCCGAGGAACTGCGGGCGCTGAACGCCGGCCGCTTCCGCTACCTGCGATCCGCCGCCAGCGGAGCACTGGACAACTGGCACAGCGCGCTGCGGCACGCCGAGGGCGAGTTCGCCTGCTTCCTATCGGACGACGACCTGCTGATCGCCCTGCCAGGCTTCGACGGCGACGACTTCGACGCGCCGCCCGGCGCGGTCGGCATCCGACCCACAATGGCGCTCTACACCGACTCGGCGGGCATCTACGGGCAGAGCAGCTTCGACATCCCCGAGACGCGAGCGGTCGACAGGATCCGTTCGTACTTTCGCAAGAACGGCGGGGCCAACACAACCCTGTTCAGCTGTTTCCGGCGCGAGGCGATCTACGACCTGCTCACCGGTATCCAGGCCCATCATCCCACCAAGGGCGGTTACAGCGACTGGTCGTGGGTCCTGGGCCTGGTATCGTCCGGCCCGCTGGTCAGCAATCCCCACCTGCTTTACGTGTACAACAACCGCAACTGGTCGACAGCCGAGGACGTCGTTCGCAACACGCGCCGCACCTTCCACGACGCCGGCCTGCCCGAGGAAGCCGCGCAGATCCTGCTGCCGCTAACCGTGCTCGATGCCTTCGGTACGATCTGCCGCGAGTCCTCGCCGATTCCGCTGGACGAGAAACGCGAGGCAGGGCTGTTCGCGGTTTCGGTCTACTTCGACGCCTTCGTCGCTCGCCTCGGCGACGCAGCCTTTACCCGCGACTTCGCCCCCGATCGGCTCGACCTCGCGCGCGAGATGGCGCGCGAGGCGGTGGAGCCGCGCGACAAGCTCGCCGCGAGCCTGCTGCTGGCCGACGAATGGCTGCCCGGGAGTCACGAGGCCTACACCCGCTACTACGGCGAGACGCTCACGCGCGGCGCCCTGCGCGGCGTCTGAAGCGACTCGAGCGCACGAACGGCGGGACGTCGACGATGAAGGCCGTGATCCTGGCAGGAGGCCTCGGTACCCGGATCGCCGAGGAGAGCCACCTCAGACCCAAGCCGATGATCGAGATCGGCGGCAAGCCGATCCTGTGGCACATCATGAAGATCTACGCGAGCCACGGCATCCACGACTTCGTGATCTGCTGCGGCTATCGGAGCTACGTGATCAAGGAGTACTTCGCCAACTACGCGCTGCACAACATGGCCGACGTGACCTTCGATCTCGGCGCCGACCGCATCGACGTCCACCGACGCCACGCCGAACCCTGGCGCGTGACGCTGGTCGACACCGGCGAACTCACGATGACCGGCGGACGGCTGCTGCGGGTCGCGCACTACCTGCGCGATGACGACGCGTTTTGCCTGACCTACGGCGATGGCGTGGGCGACATCGACATCGGCGCCCAGATCGCCTTTCATCGCGCACAAGGCGTCGCCGCGACGGTGACGGCGGCCCTGCCGCCCGGCCGCTTCGGCGCGATGGACATCCGGGACCTTCGAGTGGGCTCGTTCAAGGAAAAGCCGCGCGGCGACGGCAACCTGGTCAACGCCGGCTTCTTCGTCCTCTCGCCCTCGGTGCTCGATCTGCTCGAGGGGGACGACACCGTATGGGAGCGCGAGCCGCTCGAGCGGCTAGCCGGCAGCGGTCAGCTCGCCGCGTGGCGCCACGAAGGGTTCTGGCAGCCGATGGATACGCTGCGCGACCGCAACCATCTCGAGCAACTCTGGGCCGGCGGCAACGCGCCCTGGAAGGTGTGGTCATGAACCCCTCGTTCTGGCGCGACAGGCGGGTGTTCCTGACGGGGCACACCGGTTTCAAGGGCAGCTGGCTGGCGCTGTGGCTGCGCATGCTCGGGGCCAGGGTCACCGGCTTCGCGCTGCCACCGCCCACCAACCCGAGCCTGTTCGAGCTCGCCGGCGTCGGCCACGACATGCGCTCGGTCCTTGGCGACGTGCGCGATGCCGCGGCGCTTTGCCGCGCGATGCGCGAGGCCGAGCCCGAGGTCGTGCTGCACCTGGCGGCCCAGCCTCTGGTGCGCGCCTCCTACGATGCACCGCTCGAGACCTTCTCCACCAATGTGATGGGCACGGCCAACCTGCTCGAGGCGGTGCGCCGCAGCCCCGGCGTGCGCTCGGTAGTGATCGTCACCACCGACAAGTGCTACGAGAACCGCGAGCAGCCGTGGGGCTACCGTGAGGCCGACCCCCTCGGCGGGCACGACCCCTACAGCAGCAGCAAGGCCTGCACCGAGCTCGTGGTGTCGTCGTTTCGCGCCTCCTACTTCGCGACGGCGGCAAGCGGCGGCCATGCGGCGGCGATCGCCACCGCGCGCGCGGGCAACGTGATCGGCGGTGGCGACTGGGCTGCCGAGAGACTGGTGCCCGATCTGCTCGCCGCCTTCGAGGCCGGGGTGCCCGCGACGATCCGTCACCCCGGCGCTGTGCGCCCCTGGCAGCATGTGCTAGAGCCGCTGCGCGGCTACCTCGAACTCGCCGAACGGCTGCACGTCGGGGGACAGGCCTATGCCGAGGCCTGGAACTTCGGTCCCGGCGAGGATGACGCCCAGCCGGTCGCATGGATCGCCGACACGCTCGCCAGCCTGTGGGGGCGCGGCGCCACCTGGCGCGCGCCGACAGGCCTGCATCCGCACGAAACCCACTGCCTGCGTCTGGACTCCTCGAAGGCCCGCGCGCGCCTTGGCTGGCGCCCCGCGATGCGCCTGCCCGACGCGCTGGCCAGCGTCGCCGAGTGGGCACTTGCCCGAAAAGCCGGCGCCGACCTGCGAACCCTCACGCTCGATCAGATCTCCACCTACCAGGACGCCGTCCTCGCATGAACGCACCCATCCACTTCAGCAAGGCGCTGGCGCTGCGCCAGCGGATCGCCGAACTGGTCGACGAGTACGCGGCCCTCGAGCTCGCCGAACGGCCCTTCCAGCCGGGACGCACCCCGATCCCGCCCTCGGGCAAGCTGATCGGCGCACCCGAGCTGCGGGCGATGGTCGAGGCCTCGCTGGACGGCTGGCTGACCGCGGGCCGCTTCAACGCCGAGTTCGAGCAGCGTCTGGCCGCGTTCCTGGGCGTCAGGCACCTCATCACGGTGAACTCCGGTTCGTCGGCCAATCTCGTGGCCTTCAGCGCCCTGACCTCGCCGAAACTGGGTGAGCGCGCGATCCGGCCGGGCGACGAGGTCATCGGCGTGGCGGCGGGATTCCCGACCACCGTCAATCCGATCCTGCAGTTCGGAGCGGTACCGGTCTTCGTCGACGTGGAGCTCGGCACCTACAACATTGATGTCTCGCGCATCGAGGCGGCCATCACGCCCCGCACCCGCGCGATCATGCTCGCGCACACGCTGGGCAACCCGTTCAACGTCGAGGCGATCACCGCGCTGTGCCGCAAGTACGGCCTGTGGCTGATCGAGGACTGCTGCGACGCGCTCGGATCGACCTACGGCGAGCGTATGGTCGGCACCTTCGGCGACATCGGCACGCTGAGCTTCTATCCGGCCCACCACATCACGATGGGCGAAGGCGGGGCGGTCTTCACCAACCACCCCGACCTGATCCGCATCGCCGAGAGCTTCCGCGACTGGGGCCGCGACTGCTACTGCCCGCCGGGCAAGGACAACACCTGCGGCCGCCGCTTCTGCTGGAAGCTGGGTGACCTGCCCGAGGGCTACGACCACAAGTACACCTACGGGCACCTCGGCTACAACCTGAAGATCACCGACATGCAGGCCGCCTGCGGCCTGGCGCAGCTCGATCGGGCCGAGGCCTTCGTCGCCCGCCGGCGCGCGAACTTCGCGCGGCTGTCCGAGCGTCTGGCCTCGTGCGAGGAGTTCCTGCTGCTGCCGCGGGCCACGCCCGGTTCGAACCCGTCGTGGTTCGGCTTTCCGATCACGCTGCGCGACGAAGCCCCCGTCACCCGCCACGACCTGGTGACCTACCTCGAGCAGGAGAAGGTCGGCACCCGGCTGCTGTTCGCCGGCAATCTGGTGCGCCAGCCCTACATGGCCAGGCGCAACTACCGCGTCAGCGGCGAGCTCACCAACACCGACATCGTGATGAACCGCACCTTCTGGATCGGCGTGCAGCCGGCGCTGACCGACGAGATGCTCGACTACGCGGCCGAGCGCATCGAGAGCTTCCTGGGCGTGAGGTTCTGAGCGATGACCAACGTCTCGACGCAGGCGGCGCCTGAAACCGGAACGGTCGCATTCCAGGGCAATCCCCTGAAGCACACCAGCGCCGACAAGGCGCTGTTCGGGCAGTACGCCGACTACTTCGAACGCTCGACGATCCCGACCACGCTGAAGCTGCAGAACTTTGCGAAGTACGTTCGGCGCCAGGACCTCAGCCGCTTTCTCGCCAAGAACGAACTCTTCCGGCTGCAGGTCGACGTGCCCGGTGTCGTGATCGAGTGCGGCTGCTTCGCAGGTGGTGGCCTGCTCACCTGGGCTCAGCTGTCGAGCATCTACGAGCCCTACAACCATCAGCGCCGCGTCTACGGATTCGACACCTTCAGCGGATTCCCCTCGGTCGATGCGCGGGACGCGAACCGCGAGTCGTCGGCGCGCAGCGGCGACCTCTTCGTCGACCGCGGCATCACCGACGAGCTGGGCGAGGCGATCGCGCTGCACGACAGCAACCGGGCACTGAACCATATTCCCAAGACCGAGCTCGTTGTCGGCGACGCGATGGACACGATTCCGCGCTTTCTGCAGGACAATCCGCATCTCGTGGTGTCGCTGCTGTACCTCGACTTCGACCTGCATGCGCCGACCCGGCTCGCGCTCGAAACCTTCGTCGCACGGATGCCGCGCGGTGCGGTACTCGCGTTCGACGAGCTCAACACACGCGCCTATCCAGGCGAAACCCTCGCCCTGCTCGAGACTCTGGGCATCCGCTCACTGCGCCTGCGCAAGACACCGTTCGATCCCTACATCGCCTACGCCGTGCTCGAATGATGACGACCGACACCGGCTCCTGTCTGCTCGACGCACGGACGGCAATGGCCCGGATCGGATCCGGCTGGCAGCGAATTGCCGATCGCCGCATCCTCATGACCGGCGCCACCGGCTTCATCGGCCGCTGGCTGCTGGCCTCGCTGCTCGAGGCCAACCGGTCGCTGGCGCTCGGCTGCGAGGTCATCGTGATCACCCGCGATCCCGGACGCTTCCTTCGCGAGAGCCCCCGGCTCGCCGACGATCCCTCGGTGCGGCTGGTGGCCGGCGACGTTCTCGACCCGCTGCCCGATCTCGGGCCCGTCGACCTCGTCGTGCACGGGGCAGCGGATGTGGCACGGCCCGCCCGCCCTGACATCACCTTCGACGTCTGCGCGCACGGCACGCGCCATGTGCTCGACGCGGCACGGCGCGGCGGCGCCACCGACATGCTGCTGCTGAGTTCCGGGGCGGTTTACGGGCGCCAGCCCGAGTCGCTGGCCATGACGCCTGAAACCTGGCTGGGTTCGCACGACCCTCTCGATGCGCGCTCCGCCTACGGGCTGGGCAAGCTCGCTGCCGAATGGCTCGTGACCGAGCACGGGCGTACGGCCGGCATCGGCACGCGGATCGCCCGGTGCTTCGCCTTCGTCGGGCCGATGATGCCCATGGACGGCCCCTTTGCAATCGGCAACTTCATCCGCGACGCGCTCGAGGGCCGACCGATCCGCATCACCGGCGACGGTACGCCGCTGCGCAGCTACCTGTACGCCGCCGACATGGCCGCCTGGCTCTGGCGCATCCTGCTCGACGGACAGCCCGGGCGGGCCTACAACGTCGGCGGGCCACAGGCCCTGTCGATCGCCGAACTTGCCGAACTCGTCGACCGGACCCTGGGCACGCGCGTCGGCGTCGAGTGCCTGCGGGCCGCGCGACCCGGGCAGCCGATCGAGCGTTACCTGCCCGACCTGACGCGGGCGCGAGACGAACTCGGGCTCACGGCCTGGACCGGGCTGCCCGAAGCGATCGACCGGACCGCACACTGGTATCGCGCAACCCTGGACGCGCGCCGCGGCGCGATCGCTGCCGCCGCATGATGCCGCCAGCCGTGCTCGCCCGTCGGATCCGCGCCGATGCGCTGCGGATGGTGCACCACGCCCGCGCCTCGCACATCGGCAGCGCGCTGTCGATCGCCGACATCGTCGCCGCGCTCTATGGCAGCGTACTGCGTGTCGACCCCGATGACCCGCGCCGGCCCGATCGCGATCGCTTCATCCTCAGCAAGGGGCACGCCTGCGTCGCGGTCTACGCGGCGCTGGCCGCCCGCGGCTTCTTCGCGCGCGAATCCCTGATCGACTACGGACGAGACCACTCGATGCTGATGAACCACATCAGCCACAAGGTCCCGGGCGTGGAGTTCTCCACCGGCTCACTCGGCCACGGCCTGCCCTTCGGCGTCGGCAAGGCCCTGGCGGCTCGCCGGCGCGGAGCTGACTGGCGAACCTTCGTGCTGCTGAGCGACGGCGAGATCGCCGAAGGCAGCAACTGGGAGGCCATGCTCTTCGCCGCGCATCACGGCCTGGACAGGCTGACCGCGATCATCGACTACAACAAGCTGCAGAGCCTCACGACGGTCGAGCGTACGCTGCGCATCGAGCCGCTGGCCGACAAGCTCGCCGCCTTCGGATGGGCGGTGCGCGAGACCGACGGACACGATCTCGCCGCGCTCGAGCAGGCTCTGGGGAGCACGCCCTGGGAAAGCGGCAAGCCCTCGGTCCTGATCGCGCACACGGTCAAGGGCAAGGGCGTGAGCTTCATGGAAGACCGGGTCGAGTGGCACTACCGGAGCCCCGACGACAGCCAGCTCGCGCTGGCCCTCGCCGAGATCGGAGCGGACTGATGCGCAACGCCTTCGTCGAGGAACTCGTCGCGGCAGCCGCGCAGCGCGACGACATCGTGCTGATGGTGGGCGATCTCGGCTACTCGGTCATCGAGCCGTTCGCCGATCGCTTTCCCGACCGCTTCATCAACGCGGGGGTGGCCGAGCAGAACATGATGGGCCTGGCGGCCGGCATGGCCTCCGAGGGCATGCACGTGTTCGTGTACTCGATCGGCAACTTCCCGACCTTCCGCTGCGCGGAGCAGCTGCGCAACGACGTCGACTACCACCGGCTGCCGGTCACCGTGGTGTCGGTCGGCGGTGGCCTGGCCTACGGCAGCCTCGGTTACTCGCACCACACCGTCCAGGACTACGCGCTGCTGCGGGCCATGCCCAACATGCTGATCGCCGCCCCCGGCGACCCGATGGAGGTGCGCGCCTGCGTGCGCTACCTGGTCGAGCATCCGCAGCCTTCGTATCTGCGCCTGGGCAAGGCGGGCGAGCCGACGCTACATCCCGCCGTGCCCGTGGTCGAGCCGGGGATGTGGCTGCCCGTCGCGCCCTCGGCGAACGGCGGACGCAGGGCGCTGCTTTCCACGGGCGCCGCGCTGGAGTACGCGCTGCGTCTGGCGCGTACCGCCCCCTACGCCGATCACGCGGTCTGGTCGCTACCGCTCTGGGCAAGCCGCGTGAAGTCCCTGCAGCCGGCCCAGATCGCGACCACCGACGGCGTGACGACCGTCGAGGACCACCTGATCGACGCGGGCTTCGGTTCCTGGCTGCTCGAGGCAGCCGCGGCGGCAGGCCTGGCGTCGCGCATCGCCTGCCGCGGGCTCGACCCGAAGGTCTGCGGCACGGTCGGCAGCCAGGCCACGCTCAACACGCTGGGCGGCCTGAACCTCGATCCCGCAGGCTAAGGCGCCCGCCTACTGCTCCGAAGGCATCGGCTCCTCGAATCCGTGCCGCCGCAGCAGTGCGGTGCGCCGGGCCGCCGCGAGATCGGTCGCGACCATCTCGGCACACATCTGCTGCACGCTGATCTCGGGCTCCCACCCAAGCTCGGCCTTGGCGCGCGACGCATCGCCGAGCAGCGACTCGACCTCGGTGGGGCGGTAATACCGCGGATCGACGGACACGACGCAATCGCCCACCTTGAGCGCGGGCGCGCGGTCGCCCGTAATCGCGGCGACAAACGCCTGCTCGTCCTTGCCGCCGCCGACGAAGCGCAGCGTGACGCCGAGTTCGGCCGCCGTCCAGGTTATGAATTCGCGCACCGAATGCTGCACGCCAGTGGCGATCACGTAATCGGAGGGTTTCTCCTGCTGCATCATCATCCACTGCATGCGCACGTAGTCCTTCGCATGGCCCCAGTCGCGCCTGGCATCGAGATTGCCCACGTAGAGGCAGCGCTCGAGCCCCTGCGCGATGTTGCAAAGACCGCGCGTGATCTTGCGGGTGACGAAGGTCTCGCCGCGGCGCGGGCTCTCGTGGTTGAAGAGGATGCCGTTGCACGCGTACAGCCCGTAGGCCTCGCGATAGTTCACCGTGATCCAGTAGGCGTAGAGCTTGGCCACCGCGTAGGGACTGCGCGGATAGAAAGGCGTGGTCTCGCGCTGGGGAACCTCCTGCACGAGGCCGTAGAGCTCCGACGTGCTTGCCTGGTAGAAGCGGGTCGTGCGCTCGAGGCCGAGCATCCGGATCGCCTCGAGCAGTCGCAGCGTGCCCAGCCCGTCGACGTTGGCGGTGTACTCGGGCGATTCGAAGCTGACCGCGACGTGGCTCTGCGCACCCAGGTTGTAGATCTCGTCGGGCTGCACCTTCTGGACGATGCGGATCAGGTTGCTGGCGTCGCTCAGGTCGCCGTAATGCAGGATGAATCGCTGCTCGTCGACGTGCGGGTCCTGGAAGATGTGATCGATGCGCTCGGTGTTGAACAGCGACGAACGTCGCTTGATGCCGTGCACCTCATAGCCCTTGTCGAGCAGGAACTCGGCGAGGTAGCTGCCGTCCTGACCGGTGATGCCGGTGACGAGTGCCTTCTTGCGTTGCATGGTCGGTCTCCGCAGCGTGGGCTCAGGCAGCCCGGATGCCGGCGAGCGCTTCGATCGCCTCGGGAATGTCATAGTGATGGTTGCCCACGAACAGGCCGTGGGTGTCGACGTGCTCGGCGTTGGGCAGCGCGCCGTGGATGCTGTGGTCGAAGAACCGGATCACCTCGTTCTTCGTGAAATTGCCCGCGACGATAGGCCGGCACTCGAAGCCGAGCCGATCAAGCTCGGCGCGCAGGGTGGCGCGCGTCAGGCGGCTGCCGGGACGGATCACGAGACTGAAGCCGAACCAGCTGCTCTCGCCGAGCTCGCGCTGAATCATCAGGTCAGGGTGGCTGACCATCGCCTGCTGCAGCAGTCGACCGTTACGACGCCTGGCCTCGATCAGCGCGGGAATGCGCCGGATCTGCTCGACCCCAATCGCCCCTTCGAGCTCGAGCGGGCGCAGGTTGTAGCCGGGCAATACGAAGCGGAACGATTCCTCGAAGTGGTCGTCGCTCTTGGTACCGCAGACCCGGTTGACCTTGGGCAGGTTGCGCGTCCAGCCGTGCGCCCGCAACGACAGCATCAGGTGATGCAGCTCCTCGTCGTCCGTGACCACCACGCCGCCTTCCATCGTGCAGATGTGATGGCTGAAGAAGGTGCTGAAACTGCCGACCGCGCCGAAGGTGCCGGCGTGGCGGCCGCGCCAGCGCGCGCCCAGAGATTCGCAGTTGTCCTCGAGGACGACCAGGCCGTGCTCGCGGGCGATCGCGTCGATGCGATCGAAATCGTTGGGGTTGCCCAGCAGGTTCACGACCATGATCGCGCGCGTGGCCGGCGTCACCGCCGCGCGCAGCCGGTCGAGGTCGTAGTTGAGGGTCTCGAGATCGATGTCGACGAAGCGCAGCTTCAGTCCGTACTGGTGCAGCGGGTAGTAGGTGGTGCTCCACGAGACGGCCGGGACAAGGACCTCGTCGCCGCGATGCAGGCGCAGGGCCGGGTTGGCGCTGTGGCACAGCGCGGACGTCATCAGCAGGTTGGCCGACGAGCCCGAGTTGACCATCACCGCGTACCGCGTACCCATGCACGCGGCGAAGTCCGCCTCGAAACGCTGCACCGATTCGCCCATCGTGAAGCGACCCGACGCGATCACGCGCTGCATCGCGGCGAGTTCCTCCTCGCCCCAGGTGGTGGTGGCCAGCGGAAATCGGTAGCTCATCAGGTGCCTCGTGGTGCGTGTTCGCGAAGGTAGTGCTCGTAGGTCATGCGGAGTCCGGCGCCTAGGTCGACCGCGGCGCTCCAGCCGAAGGCCCGCAGCCGCGCGACATCGACCAGCTTGCGCGCCATGCCGACCGGGCGCGTGGTGTCGAAGCTGAACCGGCCGCGATAGCCGACGACCTGCGCGCCCGCTACGTAGTAGTCGAGCACCGAATGATCGGTGCCGATCCCGACGTTCATGCAGTCGGGCAGTTCATTGAAGCGCTCGATCGCGCGCACCAGCAGGTCGGCGAGGTCGCCGGCGTACATGAACTCGCGCCGCGCGCTACCGTCGCCCCAGATCTCGACGACATCGCGCCCCTCGACGACGGCGCGATGCAACTTGTGCAGGATGGCCGGGACCAGGTGCGAGCTCGCCTCGTCGAAGCGATCGTGCGGTCCGTAGAGGTTGCATGGGACGAGCGTGCGGCACCGCCAGCCCGGATGCTCGCGGCCGAGGTACTCGCCGAGCCGCGCCACCGCGATCTTGGCGATCGCATAGCCTTCGTTGGTCGGTTCGAGGTCGCCGCTGAAGAGCTGCTCCTCGCGCAGCGGCTCGTCGTGCCCGCGGGGATACATGCACGAGCTGCCCAGGTTGATGACGCGGGGCACCCCGGCCTCGGAGGCAGCCTGCAGCAGGTTGCGGCCCATGTCGAGGTTGTCGAGCAGGAAGGCCACCGGAGCGGCGATGTTGGCCTGGATGCCGCCCACCCTTCCTGCCGCATGCACGACGATGTCGGGACGGTGTTCGCGCAGGAACGCGCGCGTGCCGGCGGCGTCGAGAAGATCGAGCTGGCCGCGTGTTGGCGCGAGCAGGTCGAAGCCGGCCACCCCGGGGTGGGCGCGGAAATTGCGCCCGACCATGCCGGAGCCGCCCGTGAGCAGCACACGCAAGGCTCGATTGGTCAAGAGATTTCCCCAGAGTGCGGAGAGGCGTGGACCGACACTCAGGCCTTGGTAAAGGTCGCCAACAGCAAGTCCGGCGCAAGCCCATCACGCCAGCGCTGTGCCATCCGTTCGTAGAAAGCCTCGAGATCCCGCGCGAAGCGCTCGCTGTCGAAGAGCGGTGCGCTCTGCCGTGCTTCAACGAGGCGGGCGCGGATCTCGCCGAGGCGCACCGAGTCGCTGGCCAGCGCCAGCGCTAGCGCCTCGTAGTCATCGAGCGACCCGGTGATGAGTTCTTCGCAGCCCACCGCACGAAGCAGGCTGGCCGCGACCCGACCGACAAAGCTCTCGCCCTTGCAGGTGATCAGCGGCAGACCGGCCCATAGCGCATCACTGGCCGTGGTGTGGGCGTTGCAGGGCAGCGTGTCGAGAAAGAGATCGGCTGCCGGCAGACGCGCGATGTGCTGCGCCTGACCCACGAAGGGCGCAAAGGCGAAGCGGGCAGGCTCGACACCGCGTGTCTGCGCTTCCCGCAACAGGTTGCGCATCGCCTGCGCGTTGGCCTCGTAGAGCCACAGCACGCTGCCGGGAACGGCTCTGAGCAGGCGACACCAGACATCGAAGACCTGGGGTGTGATCTTGTAAGTGTTGTTGAAGCAACAAAATACGAACGCGTCTTCTGGCAGACCAAGCGCTGCGCGCGACGGCGGGGTGCCGAGTGGCCGCTGTCGGTCGTTGGGCTGATAGGACCAGGGCATCTGGGCGATGCGCTCGCTGAAGTGCGGCTGGGAGGCAGCCGGCGTCACGACCGGGTCGCCGATGATGTAGTCGATGAAGTCGGTGCCACAGGTGCCGGGGTAACCCAGCCAGCTAACCTGAATCGGCGCAGGCCGGCGCGCGAACACATGCAGGCGGGTATCGCGCGTGAACCCCTTGAGATCGATCGCGATGTCGATGCTATCGGCACGTATCCGGCGCGCCAGATCGTGATCCGAGATCCGCGAGGCATCGACCCAGTGCTCGGAAGAGGCCTGCACCCGACGCCGCCATGCCGACCCGTCGTCGGGCGCACAGGAGTACAGGAATACCTCGAAACGGTCCCGATCATGTCGCTCCAGAACTTCGGTGATCAGCATCGAGGTGGCGTGATGCTGGAAGTCCGACGACACATAGCCGATACGCAGGCGCTCGCAGGTCGGGCGCGGCGGGCGCATGTCGGCGGGCAGGGGACTGATCGCGCCGAACTCGTAGCGCGCGGAAATCTCGGCCACGCGCTGCTGCTGTGCCTCGGTGCTGTCCACCATCAGGAAAGTGAAGGGAGTGGTCTGCGGCGGGTCGCTCTCGTCGATCACACGGGTAAGCTCGGCGGTGTCCTGCGCCAGGGTGTCCCAGCGGCAGGCTTGCTGATTCTGGTGGATCAGGTTGCCAAGCGCCTGGGCGTCCCAGGGCTGCAGCAGCGTGACGGTGCGCAGGCACTCCGCCGATTCCTCGTGCATGCCCAGCCTCGAGAAGGCGTTGGACAGTCGGATATGCGCGGGCACGTGATCCGGCTTGCAGGTAAACGACAGGATGAACTGCTCGGTCGCCTCGGTGTAGCGCCCATCCCAGTAGAGCGCCTCGCCGAATACGCAGTGGAAATCATGGTCGGGCCTCACCGATGGGGGCAGCGAGGCAAAGACCGCGGCCGCCTCGGCGTGCCGACGCTGCTCCGCGAGGGTCGTGCCCAGCAGCTTGCAGGCCAGCAGGTCAGCGGGGTCGAGCGCGAAGGCCCGACGAGCGGCAGCCTCGGCACGGGGCAGCTCGCCGAGCTTGCGATAGGCCTGAGCCAGATTCAGCCAGAAGACCGCATCGTCGGGCGCAAGCCGCGTGGCCTGCTCGAACAGCCGGCTGGCGTCGCCCCAGCGGCCTTCGTCCGAGGCGCGCACGCCCTTGCGCCACTGAGCGTCTGCCTGACCGAGGCGTCCGCCACGACTCGTGCCGACGGCGGCCGGCCTGCTCGAAGACTGAAATCTGACGCCCGCTGGAATCATGAGCCCGTTCCCGAAGAGCACCGGCATGCCGGCACGTGATCGCCCAGACGGCGATCCTCTTCGGAACTTTAGGTCCCACCGCCTGACAGCAAACGTCGAAAAAGCGGGGAGGAGACGGCCTCTTCGCTCAGCGGAAAAACAGCGTGGCCAGGCCCAGGAAGATGAAAAAGCCCATGCTGTCGGTGCTGAAGGTGAGCAGCACCGAGGAGCCCATCGCGGGATCGCGGCCGAGCCGCTGCAGGCCCAGCGGCACCGCCATCGCGATCAGCGCACCGACGACGAGATTCAGGATCATCGCGAGCATCATCGTCAGGCCGAGGGTCACCCCCTGGGGGGTATCGCTGTAGAGCCACCACGCGAACAGGCCGGCGATGCCGCCCCAGACCACGCCGTTGAGACCGGCGATCGCCAGTTCCTTGAAGACCAGCCGGCGGGCGTTGGCGGCGTTGACCTGGCCGAGCGCCAGCGAGCGGATGATCAGCGTCATGGTCTGGTTGCCCGAGTTGCCGGCGATGCCGGCGACGATCGGCATCAGCGCGGCGAGCGCCACCACCTTCTCGATCGTGCCCTCGAAGCTGCCGATCACGCGCGACGCGAAGAACGCGGTGCACAGGTTCAGGCCGAGCCACATCCAGCGGTTGCGCGCCGAGCTCCACACGCTGGAAAAGAGGTCCTCCTCCTCGCGCAGGCCGGCCTGTGACAGCAGGTCGGCCTCGCCTTCCTCTCGGATCACATCGACCACCTCGGCCACGGTCAGGCGTCCGAGCAGCCGTCCGTGCGGATCGATGACCGGCGCCGACACCAGGTCGTAGCGCTCGAAGGCCTGGGCTGCCTCGGACTGGCTGTCGAGGGCCTGCAGCGTGAGCACGTCGGCGCGCATGACATCGACGACCATGACCTCGGGCTCGTTGGTGAGCAGGCTGTCCAAGGGCAGCGCGCCGCGCAGCGCGCCGTCGCGGTCGACGACGAAGATCTGGTCGGTGTTCTCGGGCAGCCGCTCGAGCCGGCGCAGTTCGCGAAGCACCGCCTCGAGGTTGACGTCCTCGCGCACCGACAGTGCCTCGAAGTCCATCCGCGCGCCCACCGAGTGCTCGGGATAGGACATCGCGGCGCGAAGCTGGTCGCGCTCGGCCTGGCTCAGCTGCTGGCGAACCTCCTCGACCACGTCGCTCGGAAGGTCGGGGGCGAGATCGGCGATCTCGTCGGCATCGAGCGACTCGACCGCATCGACGAGCTCGTCACGGTCCATCGACTCGATGAGGGTCTCGCGTACCGAGTCGGAGACCTCGAGCAGGATCTCGCCGTCGCGTTCCGCCTTGACGAGGTCCCAGACGGTGAGCCGTTCGCCGGGCGGCAGCGCCTCGAGGATGTAGGCGATGTCGGCCGGGTGCATCGGGTCGAGGCGAGCGCGCAGCTCGGCCTGCGCCTGCCGGTGCACCAGCGACTCGACGAGCTCATGGCGATCCTCGGCCTCGCCGTGACGCTGCCGATGCGCGAGCTCGAACACCACATGATGCCGGCGCAGCATCTCCTGCACCTCGAGCAGCGCGCGCGACGCCGCCTCGGGGTCGCGTGGCTGCCGCGCCGGCACGGTCGGCGGCGCCGGCGCGTCGGGCGGGGAGCTCGGGAACTCGGGATTGGCCATGGCCCGCGATTGTAGGCCCGGGCGGGTGACGACGGCGCGACCGTCCTGGTCGGCTCAGGGCGGGGTGACATCCAGCGCCCAGCGCTGGATGGTCGCGCTGCGACGCTCGAGATAGGGCGTGCTGCGGTTGCGATCGTAGTAGCGCGGGCGTGGCAGCATCGCCGCCATCCGGGCGGCCTGCGCCGGCCCGATCTGCGCCGCGGGCACCCCGAAGTGGTGGCGCGCCCCGGCCTCGCAGCCGAACACGCCCTCGCCCCACTCCGCGAGGTTCAGGTACAGCTCGAGGATGCGCCGCTTGCTCATCACGGCCTCGATCATCATCGTGATAACGAGTTCCTGCGCCTTGCGCACGTAGCTGCGCTCGCCGGACAGTAAGAGGTTCTTGGCGAGCTGCATCGTGATCGTGGAGCCGCCGCGAACCACCTTGCCCTTGCGCCGGTTGGCCTCGCGCGCCTTGTCGATCGCATCCCAGTCGATGCCGTCGTGTTCGGTGAAGTTCGCATCCTCGGCCGCGATCACCGCGCGCTTCAGGTGGATCGAGATCCGCTCGTAGGGCACCCAGGTGTGCCGCAGTGCCAGCCCGGGGCGGGCCTGCGCCAGCCGCTCGCGCTCGGCGCGCATGAAGGCGGAGTCGCTCGGATCGACCATCGCCCACCAGATCACCTGGCCAAAGAACCAGAGCTGCACCGCGATCACCGCGAGAACGGCCAGCAGGAGCAGCCGAAGCAACCAGCCCGCAAGCGTGCGCGCCGGGTGCCTGCGCGAACGCTTCAGCGCCCGGCCCATGGACCCATCGTGGAGCGCCGGCCACGTGGCCACATCGGCGATCGCCGGCCCCACGGCCGCATCGGCGGTCGCCAGCCCCTGGGCGGCGTCGCGGATCGCGCGGCCCGCCGCCCGGGCAGCGGCCTCATGCGGCGCCGATCGCCTCGCGCAGCGCCCGATAGACCGGATCGGTATCGGGCAGCACGCCGCGCCACAGGCGGAAGGACTCGGCCGCCTGCTCGACCAGCATGCCGAGCCCGTCGGCCATGGCCGGGCAGCCGGCCGCAGCTGCCGCTCGCAGGAAAGCGGTGGGCTGCGCGCCATAGACCATGTCGTAGGCGAAGCGCGCCGCCGCGAAGATGGCAACCGGCACCGGCGGCGCTTCGTCGGCGAGGCCGGCCGAGGTGGCGTTGACGAGGATGGCGCCGACCCTCGACGCAGCCGCCAGGGCCTCGAAGCCGGCCCCGCTCACCCGGGGGTCGGCAAAGCGCTGCGCGAGCGCCTCGGCACGCGCCGCGGTACGGTTGACGATGCGCAGCTCGGCCACACCGGCGGCGAGCAGCGGCTCGATCACGCCACGGGCCGCACCCCCGGCCCCCAGCAGCAGGATCGGGGTACCGGCAAGCGGCAGCGCGTGCCGCACCGCGAGATCGCGCACCAGACCGACGCCGTCGGTGTTGTCGGCGAACACGCCCGCCGCATCGAAGACCAGCGTGTTGGCCGCGCCGGCTGCCTGCGCCCGCGGGGAGCAGCGATCGGCCATCGCGAACGCGCGCTCCTTGAAGGGCACCGTGACATTGAGGCCGCGCCCGCCCGCGGCGGCGAACTCGCGCACCGTCTGCTCGAAGGCATCCAGCGGAGCGAGCAGGGCCTCGTAGCGCAGCCGCTGGCCGGTCTGCTCGGCAAAGCGCGCGTGGATCGCCGGCGAGCGACTGTGGGCGATCGGGTTGCCGATGACGGCGTA
>JBIIHU010000200.1:0-7035 GCA_044235405.1 Burkholderiaceae bacterium | reverse complement strand
AGTCGACCACCTTGCAGGCCATGTTGGGCGCGATCACCTTGATCATCGCGATCTCGGCGCGGGCGATCTTGTTGCCCACCGTGTCCATCATGTGGGCTGCCTTCAGCGTCATCAGCCGGGCCTGGTCGATCATGCAGCGCGCCTCGGCGATGCGCTCCTGCCAGACGGTCTGCGTGGAGATCGGCTTGCCGAAGGCCACGCGCGAGGACAGACGGCGGCACATGTACTCGAGCGCACGCTCGGCCACGCCGATGCTGCGCATGCAGTGGTGGATGCGGCCCGGGCCCAGCCGACCCTGGGCGATCTCGAAGCCTCGCCCTTCGCCGAGCAGGATGTTGTCGACCGGCACCGTCACGTTCTCGAAGATGACCTCCGAATGGCCGTGCGGGGCGTCGTCGTAGCCGAAGACGCTCAGCTCGCGCTTGATCGTGATGCCCGGGGTGTCGGCGGGCACGACGATCATCGACTGCTGCTCGTGGCGGCCGGCGTCAGGATTCGTCTTGCCCATGAAGATGAAGACCTTGCAGCGGGGGTCGGCGGCGCCCGAGGTCCACCACTTGCGGCCGTTGATCACGTAGTGATCGCCGCGGCGCTCGATGCGCGACTGGATGTTGGTGGCATCGGACGAGGCGACATCCGGCTCGGTCATCGCGAAGGCCGAGCGGATCTCGCCGCGCAGCAGCGGGTCGAGCCACTGCCGCTTGATGTATTCGCTCGCGTAGCGCTCCAGTGTCTCCATGTTGCCGGTATCGGGCGCCGAGCAGTTGAAGACCTCGGAGGCGAAGTGCACCCGACCCATGATCTCGCAAAGCGGGGCGTATTCGAGGTTCGAGAGACCCTCGGGCACCCGCTCGGAGTGCGGCAGGAACAGGTTCCAGAGACCCGCCGCACGCGCTTTCGGCTTGAGCTCCTCGACCACCTTCGTCGGCTGCCAGACGTTGCCGGCGCGGCGGTTGGCCTCGATCTCCTCGTGGAAGCGGTGCTCGTTCGGGTAGATGTGCGCGTCCATGAAGGCATTCAGGCGTGCGCGCATCTCGAGGACGCGGGGGCTGTAGTCGAAATCCATCGTGATCTCTCTCGGAACAGGGGTGAAACCGGGCGTCGTGCTCAGAGCAGGCGCTGCGCGTAGCGCCAGCCGAGGTCGGCGAGCAGGCGCGCGCGCATGCCTGCGTCGGCTGCCTGTTCGCTGGACGCGGTGCCGTCGAGGTGGCGCTTCATGATGCCCTGCAGGATGCCGGCGAGGCGAAACAGGTTGTAGGCGAGGTAGAAGTCCCAGTGCTGGCTCACGCTCGCCACGTCGCGGCCGGTGCGTTCGCAGTAGCGTCGGATGTACTCGGACTCCTGCGGGATGCCCAGCGCATCGAGGTCGAGCCCCGCGATGCCGCGAAAGTTCGCCGGGGTGATGTGCCAGGACATGCAGTGATAGGAGAAGTCGGCGAGCGGGTGGCCGATCGTGGCGAGTTCCCAGTCGAGGACCGCGACGACACGCGGCTCGGTCGGATGGAACATCAGGTTGTCGAGGCGATAGTCGCCATGCACGACGGAGGCCTCGTCGCCCGCGGGGATCGCGCCCGGCAACCAGGCGATCAGCCGGTTCATCGACTCGATGTGCTCGGTGGCCGTGACCTCGTACTGCTTGCTCCAGCGGGAGATCTGGCGGGCGAAGTAGTTGCCCGGGCGTCCGAAGTCCTCGAGGCCGGCTGCGACATAGTCGACGTTGTGCAGCGCGGCGATCACGCTGTTCATCGCGTCGTAGATGGCAGCGCGCTCGCCGCGCTCGAAGCCGGGCAGCCCCTGCTCCCAGAGCACGCGTCCCTCGACACACTCCATGATGTAGAAGGCGCGGCCGATGACGGACTCGTCTTCGCACAGCAGATGCACCTGCGGCACCGGGATAGCGCAGCGGCCCAGCGCGCCGATGACGCGGAACTCGCGCTCGATCGCGTGCGCCGAAGGCATCAGTTTTGCCGCGGGCCCCGGCTTGGAGCGCATCACGTAGCGACGCCCCGGGGTGTCCAGGCGGAACGTGGGATTGGACTGCCCGCCCTTGAAGGACGTGACCGTCAGCGGGCCGGCAAAGCCGGGAAGACGGCTTTCGAGGTAGACCCGCAGGGCATCGAGGTCGAAGCCATGACGGTTGGTTGCCGGGCTGGCGGCGGTCTGGGACGAGGCCGTGTCTGACACGCGGGCTCCTGCGAAGCAATGAGGTGGAAGGGGGCTGACGGGCGCCGCTTCAGTCGGCGACGAGCAGCGAGATGCCGAGCTGGGCGCGGCGGCGCAGCCACGGGCTCGGGCGGTATCGCGGATCGGCGGTGATGCGGTGCATGCCTTCGAGGATCGCGAGGATGCGCGCGGGGCCGAGCCGGTCGCCCATCGTCAGCGGTCCGGCGGGATAGCCCAGGCCGATCCGCACCGCGGTGTCGATGTCGGCTGGCGATGCGACCCGCTGCTGCGCGATGTCGCAGGCGATCGACACGATCATCGAGACCACGCGCTGCGCGATGAAGCCGGCGCTGTCTCGCAGCACGCTGACTTTCGTGCCGTCGGCGGCGAACAGGCCGTGCGCGGCATCGCGCCATGAGGCCTGCGTGGCCGGCGTGGTCATGATCACGCGCCGCTTGCAGGCCTGCAGCCCGAAGGGCATCAGCGTGTCGAGGGCGATCGCGCGGGTCGCATCGAGGCTCCGGGCGGCTTCGGTCGCATCGATGCCCAGCGGGGTGAGGATGATCAGCGATCCCGGCGCCGGCTGGGCGCTGGTATCGATGCTGGCGCCCAGCCCCTCGACAAGGCTGCGCACCGCCGCCTGGTCGGGGCCCGGTGCGATCCAGGCGCGCAAGCCCTGCGGCGCGGCGGGTGCGGGGGCTTCGGCGTGCGCGGGGTCGGCCACCGGCTGCCCGCCCTCGTAGCGATAGAAGCCTTCGCCGGTCTTGCGGCCGAGCAGACCGGCGGCCACGCGCTGGGCGCCGATCACCGAGGGCTTGTAGCGCGGCTCCTCGTAGTACTGGTGGTAGATGGACTCCATCACGGGGTGCGAGACGTCGAGCCCGGTGAGATCGAGCAGTTCGAAGGGGCCCAGCCGGAAACCCTGGCCGTCGATGCGCACCTGCTCGCGCAGGATGCGATCGATGTCGGCATGACCGGCGACCCCTTCGCCGAGTGCCTTCAGCGATTCCGGCCCGAACGCGCGGCCGGCATGGTTGACGATGAATCCCGGCGTGTCCTGGCAGACCACCGGTTCATGGCCGGCCACGCGCGCAAGCGCCACCAGACGCTCGAGCACGTCGGGGCGGGTGCGTGGTCCGCCGACGACCTCGACCACGCGCATCAGCGGGACCGGGTTGAAGAAGTGGTAGCCGCCGATCCGTTCGGGACGGCTGCAGGCTGCCGCGATCGCGGTCACGGACAGCGACGAGGTGTTCGTGACGATGACCGCGTCGGCCGCCAGTTCCGCCTCGAGTGCCCGGAACAAGGCCTGCTTGACGTCGAGTCGCTCGACGATGGCTTCGATGACGAGGTCGCAGTCGGCGAATCCCGCGAGCGTGGGCGCATCGCTGATGCGCTCGAGCGTGGCACGGGCGACATCTGCCGACAGCTTGCCGCGCTCGGCAAGCTTGCCCAGCGTGTCTGCGAGCGAGGCGATCGCCCGCTCGACCGCGCCGGGTTGGGTGTCGTGAACCACCACCGGGATGCCGGCCTGGGCGAACAGCTGCACGATGCCGCGGCCCATCGCGCCGGCGCCGACCACGCCGATGCGGTTGAAAGGGGAACTCATGGTCTGAACTCCGATCCGATCACTTGACGGCGTCGATTGTAAAGGAGCCCCCAGTGGAGCCCCGGGTCGCGCCGGTTTCGTCGGTTTCGATGCGCTCGCGCTGTTCGGCGAGCTCGAGCCAGCGAGCTTCGAGTGACTCGCGCTCGGTGACCAGCGTTGCGCGTTCACGCCCGAGGGCGGCCATTCGCTCGGGGGCGTCCCAGGCACCGGGATCGGCGAGATCATGGTCGATCGCGAGCAGCCGGCCCTCGATGGCCGGCAGGCGCTGCTCGATGCGTCCGATCGCCTGGATCAGCGGCTTCAGGCGCTCGGCGGTCTGGGCACGGCGGCTTGCGGCGATCCGGCGTTCCTCGCGGCGGTCGGCGCGCGGGGCGTCCCGCTTGCCATGGTCAGGCTGCCCGGAGGCGGTCGCCGTGGACGGACCGCGCTGCAGCCAGGCAAGGTAGTCGTCGAGATCGCCGTCGAAGGGCTGGGCCTGGCCGTCGTGCACCAGCACGAAGCGGTCGCAGCTTGCGCGCAGCAGGTAGCGATCGTGCGAGACCAGCAGCAGCGCGCCGGGGAAATCGGCGAGCGCGTCGGTCAGGGCGTCGCGGGTCGCGGCATCGAGGTGGTTGGTCGGCTCGTCGAGCACGAGCAGGTGCGGCGCGCCGCGGATGATCGACGCCAGCAGCAGCCGGGCCTTTTCGCCTCCCGACATCGGCCCGATGGGGCGCAGGGCGTCGTCGCCGGAGAAGCCCGCGCGACCGAGTTCGTCGCGCAGCGCCGACTCCCGAGCCTGCGGGCTGAGGCGCTGGAAGAACGCGAGCGGCGAGTCGTCCTCGCGAAGCGCCTCCACGCCATGCTGTGCGAAGTAGCCGATACGCAGCGCGCGCGCGATGCGGCACTCGCCGGCGAGTGCCGCCAGTTCGCCCACCAGCGTGCGCACCAGCGTGCTCTTGCCCGCGCCGTTGCGTCCGAGCAGACCGATGCGAGCGCCTCGCTCGATCGTGAGATCGACGCCCCGCAGCACCCTGGCCTGGGGGTAGCCCGCGTCGAGCTCGCGCGCCACGATCAGCGGGTCGGGCGAGTCGCCCGGATCGGGCAGCACGAAGTTCGCGGCGCGCGTGCCGCGCAGCGGCGCGATGCGGGCCAGTTTCTCGAGGGCCTTGATACGGCTCTGGACCTGGCGCGCCTTGGTGGCCTGCGCGCGGAAGCGATCGATGAAGGCGTTCAGCCGGGCGACATGGGCTTGCTGCTCGACGAGAGCCCGCTGCTGCTGTGCCTGGCGCTGGGCTCGCTGCAGTTCGCAGGCCGAATAGCCGCCGGCGTAGCGGACGAGCTGCCGGTTCTCGACGGAGAGCGTGGCCTGCGCCACCCGATCGAGGAAGTCGCGGTCGTGGGACACGACCAGCACCGTGCCGGGGTAGCGAAGCAGCCAGCGCTCGAACCAGACGATGGCGTCGAGATCGAGGTGGTTGGTCGGCTCGTCGAGCAGCAGCAGGTCGCTTGGCACGAAGAGCGCGCGGGCGAGATTCAGGCGCATCCGCCAGCCTCCGGACAGCGCTTGGACCGGCCGCATGGACTCGGCCTCCGAGAATCCCAGCCCGGCCAGCAGTTCCTTGACCCTCGACGGCGCGGTCGCGTCGCCCGCCGCGTCCAGCGCCTCGTGCGCGGTGGCGAGGGCCAGTCCGTCGTCTTCGGATGCCTGCGCCACCCGCTCGCGGGCGCGCTGCAGCTCGGCATCGGCAGCCTCGACGAAGCGCCAGGCGGGCAGGTCGCTGCCCGGGACTCGCTGTTCGAGCCGCACGACGCGTTGCGCCGGCTGCTCGATGTCGCCCTCGTCAAGTGTCACATCGCCGGCGATCGCCCCGAGCAGCGTCGACTTGCCGCAGCCATTGGGGCCGATCAGCGCGATCCGCTCGCCCGGCGCGATGCTTGCCTCGGCCTGCTGAAGCAGGGGAGCGCTACCCCGCGACAGCGTGATCCGGCGCAAACGGATCATCGGGCGCCCTGCGGTCGCGGTTTGCGCGTGCGCGCCGCCGGCAGGCTCGAGGCCGCGATCGCCACGATCTGCTGCTCGCCGGCGCTCACCGGGACCCAGGCGAAGGCGAGATCGGGAAACGCGGTCTCGAAGTGCGGTGCCTCGTGCCCGATCTCGATGACCAGAAGGCCGTCGGGCGCGAGATGCGGGCGCGCGTCAGCCACGATGCGCCGGACGATGTCCATGCCGTCGGAGCCCCCGGCCAGCGCGTTCTCGGGCTCGTGTCGGAACTCGGCCGGCAGCCGGGCCATCGAGTCGGCGTTGACGTAGGGCGGATTGCTCAGGATCAGGTCGTAGCGTCGCCCCTCGAGCCCCGCGAACAGGTCGCCATGGTGCAACGCGATTCGCGCGCCGAGATCGTGCAGCGCGATGTTTTCGCCGGCCAGTGTCAGCGCCTCGTGCGACAGGTCGGTCGCATCGACTCTCGCATGCTCGAAGCGCAGCGCCGCGGCAATCGCGATGCTGCCGCCGCCGGTGCACAGGTCGAGAATCGCACCGGGCGGCGTCGCCGGCAGCCACGGGTCGAGCGCCTCCTCGAGCGCCTCGACAAGCAGCGAGCGCGGGATCAGGGCTCGGGGGTCGGCCCGCAGGCGAAGCCCGCGCAGCCAGGCCTCGCCGGTCAGGTAGGCCGAGGGCAGGTGTTCATCGCATCGCCGGTCGATCAGCGCGATCACGTCCCGACGCTCCGCCGGCAGCACGCGGGCGTCGAGGAAGGGCTCGGGGTCATCGAGAGGCAGGCGCAGCGCCCACAGAACCAGCCAGAAGGCCTCGTCACGCGGGTTGTCGGTGCCCTGGGCGCAGGTACTGCCCGAGGCCTCCAGGCGACTACAGGCCCATCGGACGAGATCGCGCACGGTGCGCAGGCCGCGAACGGCATCCTCGCCGGTGGGGACGGGATGGCGCTCGAAAGCCGCAGCGCGGCCCGCGTCACGGGATGGCGTCGTCGTTTCGGGGGGGTGTTTCGTGCTCGAGGCTTTCATCGCGGGGCTGGCACCCCGGCGAGCGTCAGGCGCTGTCGCGAGGGTGACCGGAGACGGTTTCGAGGAGGCGGGCGTAGGCCGGCTCGGCGAATCCGATCAGCAGCTGCCCGGCACCCTCGAGCACAGGCCGCCGGACGAGCAGAGGTTGCGCGAGCAGCCCCTCGATGATACCGGGCTCGTCGTGCATCGAGAGCCGAGCCGCTTCCGACAGCCGTCGCCAGCTCTGACCTCGCCGGTTGAGGAGGTCCTGGGCGGAGGCTCGC
>JBIIHU010000024.1:0-21738 GCA_044235405.1 Burkholderiaceae bacterium | reverse complement strand
TAGTAGGTGCCGCCCTTGACCGTCGCGTCGTTGCAGACGATCACGCATTCGGTGCCCGCCACGCGGCCGATGCCGGTGATGATGCCGGCGCAGGGTGCCTCGCCGTCGTACATGCCGTGCGCGGCCATCGGCGAGAGCTCGAGGAAGGGCGTGCCGGGGTCGAGCAGCAGCTGCACCCGGTCGCGCGGCAGCAGCTTGCCGCGCGCGGTGTGGCGTGCCCGCGCGGCCTCGCCGCCGCCGGCTGCGTGCTCCGCCATCCGGGCGTGCAGCTCGCCGATCAGCAGGCGCATCGCCTGCTCGTTGGCCTTGAACTGCGCATCGCGCGGGTTCAGGCGGGATTCGATCGCTTTCAAGGGCTCTTCTCCTCGGGGACGGCGTCGGGTGGCAGGCCGACGCACTGCATGACCATGCGGGTGTGGACGTCGATGAGCTCGCGCTTGCCCAGGCGCCCGCCGTCGCGGTACCAGCTGCCCACGCCGGTGAGCATCGCCAGGATGGCGAAGGTGGCCACCCTGGCGTCGGACAGCCGGAATCGGCCTGCCGCGATGCCGGCGCGCAGGATGCCGGTGAGGATGTCCTCGTAGCGGCGGCGCAGCGCGACCACGCGGCGGTAGTCGGCCTCGGCGAGGCTGCGCAGCTCCATGTTCGCGACGAAGACCTCCTTGCGCCGCAGCGTGTGGCAGCGGATGTGGAAGTCGACGAAGGCGCGCAGGCGCTCGACCGGATCGGTGGCGGCTGGCTGCTCGGCGGCCCAGCGGGCGAGCAGGAACTCGAGATGGCCGACCTGCAGGTCGACGAGCAGGCTCGCCTTGCTGGGGAAATAGCGGTAGAGCGCCCCGGGCTGGATGCCGACCCGGCCCGCGAGTTCGCGCAGCGTGGTGGCCTCGAAGCCGCGCGCGGCGATCAGGTCGATCGCGGCGTGGCGGATCGCCTCCTCGGTGCGGCTGCCTTCGGATCCGGTGGTGCGGGCCATCGGCCAAGGGTAGCACCGAATTGAACGGTTGACCGTTTAATTGTCGGGAAACCGATCCCTCGGAAGACGCGGGCGGGCGTCGGGGCATGGCCGGGAGCCGCGGCTCGCGCCGCGCACCCGGCGTTTCGCGCCGCCGCCGCCGGCCTTCGTCGCATCGCGCGACCAGGGGCCGTGGCAGCACCGACACTGCCTGTCAACGGCAGCCCGCCGAGGCCGCCGGATCCCGCCACCGCAAGACGCCACGAAAGGAACCCCGATGAACGTCCTGACCACCCGCACGCCGCGACGCATCGCGGCCCTGCTCGCCCTGCTCGCGCCGCTTGCCGCCACTGCTGCCCCCGGCAGCGCCTCGATCGACCTCGAGGTCGCCGGCATCGCCGCCACGGAAGGCCGCCTGATGGTCGCCCTCTACCCCAGCGCCGATCGCTACCGCCACGACGCATCCGAATCGCGGATGCTCGAGGCGCGCGCCGGCACGATGCGCCTGCGCTTCGACGGGCTCGCCCCCGGCGAGTACGCGATCGCCGCCTTCCACGACCGCAACGGCAACGGCCGGCTCGACACCAACCTGATGGGCATCCCGACCGAGCCCGCCGCCTTCTCCGGCAGCGGCGCGGCCTTCGGCGCGCCGTCGTGGCCGCAGGCGAGCTTCCGGGTGGCCGACGACGGCGCGCGCGTGCTCGTGCGCCTTCCCCAGTGAGGTGACCATGAACCGCCGCGACTTCACCCGCCAGGCTGCCGCCCTCGCGCTGTCGCCCGCCTCCGTCATGGCGAGCACCGGCGCGACGGGCGCCGACTCCCCCAACCGATTCTGGGCACAGGCCTTCGACGGCACGCCCGAGCGCCACGCGCCGCTGGAGGTGGCCTTCGACAGGCCGCTGCCCGAGGCCCTGCGCGGCACGCTGTGGCGCAACGGCCCGGCGCGCATGAGCCGCGGCGCCACCCGCTACGGACACTGGTTCGACGGCGACGGCATGGTCCACGCCTTCCGGCTGCGCGGACAGTCGCTGGTCCACGAGGCGCGCATGGTCGGCACCGACAAGTACCGCGCCGAGCGGGCCGCCGGACGCTTCCTGCGCGACGGCTTCGGCACCGCCGTGCCCGGCTCGCTGCCGGCCGCCTCGCCCGACGAGGCCAACGTCGGCAACATCTCGGTTCTGCCGCTCGGCAACGAACTGCTCGCGCTGTGGGAGGCCGGATCGCCCTGGCGCATCGACCCGGCCAGCCTCGAGACGGTCGGCCGCAAGACCTGGTCGGCGGAGTCGGACGGGCTCTCGTTCTCGGCGCATCCGCGCATCGACACCGACGGCACCGTCTGGAACTTCGGCTACCTCACCGGCAGCGGCAAGCTTGCGCTGTGGCGGCTGCGGCCCGACGGCAGCCTCGCGGCGGTCAGGCTCATCGATGCGCCCAACGCCGACATGGTCCACGACTTCGCGATCACCGACAGCCACCTGGTTTTCCTGCTGATGCCGCTGCGCGCCGACCCGCAGGCCACCCGCTCGGCGCCCTTCATCGACCGGCTGCGCTGGCATGACGGCGAGCCGTCGGTGATGCTGCTGGTCGACAAGGCCACGATGGCCGTCAGCCACCGCTTCGAGCTGCCGGGGCTGGCCTTCTTCCACCTGGGCAACGCCTGGCGCGAGTCCGATTCGGTGGTGCTGCAGGTGATGACGCTGGGCGGCATGCAGGCCACGATGCAGGCTATCCGTGCGGCGATGGCCGGCCAGCCCGCGCAGCCGCTGGGCTCGGCGATGGTCGAGGTGCGCGCCAGCCTGCGCGAGCCGCGCGCGACGGTGCAGGCGACGCCGCTGCTGGGCGCGGAGTTCCCGTCCTGGGATGCCCGCCACACCGGGCGGCCGACCCGGCACCTGATGGGCGTGGCGGCGGGGGCGAGCCTGCCGGCGGGTGCCTTCGGCTTCAACGCCGTGGCGCGCTTCGACCGGGCGAGCGGCCGGGTCGACCGGTTCGACCTGGGAGCTGCGATGCTCGCCGACGAGCATCTGTTCGTGCCGCAGCCTGGCGGATCCGAAGGCGAGGGCTGGGTGCTGGGCACCGCGCACGACCGGCGCGCCGAGCGCACCGTGCTGTCGGTGTACCGCGCGCAGGCGCTGGCCGACGGGCCGATCAGCCAGGCGGAGCTGCCGCGCCGGCTGCCGCCGGGGCTGCACGGCCGCTTCCAGCTCGTGCGGACCTGAGGGGGTGGCCGCGGCTCGGCGCGTGGTGTTCAATCCGTGGGCGAGGCATGCAGCCCCGCGTCGCCCAGGAGGAACGAACCGATGCTCGAGACCCGCTCCCGTCGCGGCCAGGGCCCGCGCTACCGCCATCCGGCCCAGCCCGCGACCGAGTACCGGACGCTGCGCGTCCGCAAGCTCACGCCGATCCTGGGTGCCGAGATCGAGGGCATCGACCTGAGTGCGCCGATCGTCGCCGATCAGGCCGCGGAACTCGCGCGTGCCTTCGCCGACCATCAGGTGCTGTTCTTCCGCGACCAGCCGATGAGCGCCGAGCGGCACCTTGCCTTCGGCCGGCTGTTCGGCGGGCTGCATGTGCACCCGGCCGCGCCCCATGCGCCGGGCCATCCGGAGCGGATGATCATCCACGCCGATGCCGATTCGCCGCGGGCCAATGGCGAGGTCTGGCACTCCGATGTCAGCTGCGAGCCCGAGCCGCCGATGGGCAGCATCCTGGCCATCCATACCTGCCCGCCCGAGGGTGGCGACACGCTGTTCGCCAGCATGACCGCGGCCTACGAGGCGCTGTCCGATCGGATGAAGCGCTACCTCGACGGACTGACGGCGATCCACGACGGCGAGCATGTCTACCGCGGGACCTACGCGAACCTCGGCGTGCAGGACAAGCCGAGCTATCCGCGTGCGGAGCATCCGGTCGTGCGCCGCCATCCGGTCACCGGCAGACCCGCGCTCTACGTGAACCGGGGCTTCGCCAGGCGCCTGGTCGGGGTGCCGGCCGACGAGAGCGAGGCGATCCTGCGCTATCTGTACGAGCACATGGAGAACCCGCTGTTCCAGTGCCGTTTCCGCTGGCAGCCCCACTCGGTGGCCTTCTGGGACAACCGCTGCGTGCAGCACCGGGCGCTGTGGGACTACTGGCCGCAGACCCGCAGCGGTTTTCGGGTGACGGTCGCCGGCGACCGGCCACAGGCCTGGCGCCTGCCCGCCGATCAGTCGATCACCGCCTGATAGACCAGCTCGCGCATCAGGTAGCGGTAGGGCAGGCGGGCCTGCGGCGACTGCATCATCAGCACCGCGAACAGCTGCTCCTTCGGGTCGATCCAGAAGAAGGTGCCGAAGGCGCCGCCCCAGAAGTAGTCGCCGACGCTGCCGTGCAGCGGGTTGCGGCCGGCCGCGGTACGCACCGCGAAGCCCAGGCCGAAGCCCTGGCCCACCTCCGCGCTCGGCAGCAGCGCCTCGAAACGCGCCATGTCGGGGCCCATCGCCACGCCCGGGGGCAGGTGGTCGCTGGTCATCAGCTCGACGGTCTTGCGCGACACCAGCCGCACCCCTTCGAGCTCGCCGCCGTTGAGCCAGAACTGGCAGAAGCGGGCGTAGTCGGTGGCGGTGGAGATCATGCCGCCGCCGCCCGACTTGTAGGCGAGGTCGGCCGTGATCGGTGGCACGCGCGGCAGCTCGTTGCGCGGGCCCTCGCGTTGCGGCCGGGCGCCGCGCTCGGCGCGGTTGTGCGGTGCCGAGAACGCCGTGTCCACGAGCTTCAGCGGGCCGGCGATGCGCTCGGCGATGAAGCGGTCCAGCGGCAGTCCGCTCACCACCTCGACAATGCGTCCGAGCACGTCTGTCGAGACGCTGTATTCCCAGGTGGTGCCCGGCTGGTGCACCAGTGGCAGCCGCGCGAGCTTGGCCACCAGCTGCTCGTTGGTGTCGTCGCTCGAGCCGACCTTCGCGTCGAGGTAGGCCTGCTTGACCGGATGCGGGCCGGCCAGCCCGTAGGTCAGCCCCGAGGTGTGCCGCAGCAGGTCGTGGAGCGTCATCGGTCGGCGCGGCGCTTCGAGCACGGTCTCGGGCCGGCCGTCGGCGTCGCGGCGGATCACCGCCACCTTCAGGTCGCGCCACGAGGGCAGATACTTCGACACCGGGTCGGCGATCGACAGGCGGCCCTCCTCGGCGAGCATCATGATCGCGAGCGACGTGAAGGGCTTGCTCATCGACGCGATCCGGAAGATCGCATCGTGGCGCATCGGCGCGCGGGTCTCGGGATCGCGCAGACCGAAGCTTTCGAAGTAGGCGATGCGCCCGCGGCGGCCCACCACCACGACCGCGCCGGGGAGCTCGCCGCGCTCGACGCCCTGGCGCAGCCGCTCCGACAGGCGCGCCAGGCGTTCGCCGGACAGGCCGACATCCTCGGGCCGATCGGCACGCGGCATCGCCGTCGCGGTTGCCGCGATGCCGACGGCGAGCGCGACGGCGAGCCCGACGCGAGCCGTGGCGGAAGCGAAGGCGGCGCGTGCCGCAGCGGTGACGGGCATCCCGGGATCTCCGTGAGGGCGGCCTGGGCTGCGCCGCAGCATGGCCGTGGATAGACCCGGACGGGTGACGGCGCAAGTGCCCGATGCGGGTTCCGGAATCCGGTGCGACAATCCGGCCGCCGCCCACCGCTCGAGCCGCTGCCTTGCCCACCCCCAGGACCCGCCCGCCCGCCCGTCCGTCGCAGGCCGTCGATGGCCTTGCCCTCGTGCTGAAGGCGGCCGCCTTCGCCGCCGAGCGTCACCGCCGGCAGCGTCGCAAGGACCTCCATGCGACGCCCTACATCAATCATCCGCTCGCGCTGGCCAGCGTGCTCGCGGTGGAGGCGGAGGTCTCCGACCCCGAGGTCCTCGCCGCGGCGCTGCTGCACGACACGCTGGAGGACACCGAGACCACCGTGGCCGAGCTGCGCGAGGCCTTCGGTGCGCGGGTGGCCTCGATCGTCGAGGAGGTGAGCGACGAGCCGGGCCTGCCCGACCACGAGCGGCGCCAGCGCCAGGTCGATGGCGCCGCTCGGCTCAGCCCGGGCGCGCGCCTGGTCAAGCTCGCCGACAAGATCGCCAACCTGCGCGATGTCGTCGAGCGGCCGCCGCACGCCTGGGGCCAGTCGCGCAAGCGCGACTACTTCGACTGGACCGCCCGCGTGGTCGAGCGTCTCGAGGGCACCCATCCCATCCTCGAGGCGCTGTTCGCGCAGGCGCAGCAACGGCGACCCTGAGCAGCGGCCGGCATCTGCGCCCCCGCCCCCGCCCGCCCGGAAAGCGCCGCGTCGCGCTTGTTGCGCCGTGGCGGCGCTGGCACGATCGCTGACCGTCCGGCTGCGATCCCGCGCCGGCTTCTGCCTCTCGGGTGATTCCGTGAATGCCACGCCTGCCGCTCCCCTGCTCTTCACCCCGCTGCGCTTGCGCGGGGTTACCCTGCCCAACCGGCTGGTCGTGCCCCCGATGGCGCAGTACAGCGCCGTCGATGGCGTGGCCACCGCCTTCCACCGCGAGCACTACGGGCGCTTCGCGGTAGGCGGCGCGGGCCTGATCTTCGTCGAGGCCACCGGCGTCACCGCCGAGGGGCGCATCACCAACGGCTGCCTCGGCCTGTGGAACGACCTGCAGCGCGACGCGCTCGCCCCGGTGGCGGCGGCGATCAAGGCGCAGGGGGCGGTGCCCGCGATCCAGATCGGTCATGGCGGCCGCAAGGCGAGCATGCAGCGCCCGTGGTTCGGCAACGGACCGCTGTCGGACGCCGACCTTGCCCGCGGCGAGCGGCGCTGGCAGCCGCTGGGACCGTCGGCGGTGCCGCTGTCCGAGGGCTGGCTCGTGCCGCGCGAGATGGATGCGCATGACATGGCGCGTACCCGTCAGGCCTTCGCCGATGCCGCGCGGCGCGCGCTCGCCGCCGGTTTCGAGGTGATCGAGATCCACATGGCGCACGGCTACCTGCTGCAGTCCTTCCTCTCGCCGCTGTCGAACTTCCGCACCGATGCCTGGGGTGGCAGCCTCGAGGGCCGCATGCGATTTCCGCTCGAGGTCGCCGCGGCGGTGCGTGCAGCGCTGCCCGACGAGACCCCGCTGTTCGTGCGCATCTCCAGCGAGGACGGCTTCGAGGGGGGCTGGACGATGGACGACAGCGTCGTGCTCGCGCGCGCGCTGCGCGAGCGCGGGGTCGACGTCATCGACTGCTCGTCGGGTGGCAACACGCCGCGCGGCGCGACCAATGCCAACCTGCAGCGCCTGCCGGGCTACCAGGTGCCCTTCGCGCGGCGCATCCGCGCCGAGGCGGGCATCATGAGCGAGGCGGTGGGCCTGATCCGCGAGCCCGAGTTCGCCGAGCAGGTGCTGCGCGATGGGGGCGCCGACCTGGTCGCGGTCGGCCGGCAGTTCCTGTACGAGCCCTTCTGGGGCCTGCATGCGGCGCATCGCCTGGGCATCGACCCCGACTTCCGGCGCTGGCCGCACCAGTACGCCTGGTGGCTCGAGAAGTGGGACAAGGGCATCCGGGCCCGCGAGGCCGCCGAACGCGGCGCCTGAGCTTCCCTCGGGCGCGCCTCAGCCGCAGATCGCCGGCAGGATCTCGCCGATCGGCCCGCGCAGCAGCGCGTCGGCCACGTCGTCCATCGCGGTGGGCTCGGCGTTGACGATGACCACGCGTGCGCCGGCGCGGCTGGCAAGCGGCACCACGCCCGCCACCGGATAGACCTGGAGCGTGGAGCCGATCGCGAGCAGCAGGTCGGCTTCGCCGGCCACCTGCATCGCGCGGTCGATCACGGCGGGCACCAGCGCCTGCCCGAAGGAGATGGTGTCGCTCTTCAGGATGCCGCCGCAGCGCAGGCAGGCGGGATCGGCCTCGCCGGCACGCACCCGCTCCAGCGTGCGCGCCATCGGCGTGCGCTCGCCGCAGCGCCAGCACATCACCCGCCGGATCGTGCCGTGCACCTCGATCACGCGATCGCGGTCGTTGCCCGCGATCTGGTGCAGTTCGTCCACGTTCTGCGTGATCAGCGCATGCAGCTTGCCGCGTCGCTCGAGACGGACCAGCGCCTCGTGACCGCGGTTGGGACTTGCGGTCCAGGCGGTGTGCTCGAGCCGACCCTTCCAGGCAGCGCGCCGCACCTCGGGGTCGGCCAGGTAGTTCTGGATCGTGGACAGCTTCTCGGCGGCCGGATTGCGGGTCCAGACGCCCTGCGGCCCGCGGAAGTCGGGGATACCGGAGTCGGTGGAGATGCCGGCGCCGGTGAGCGCGACGATGCGGCTGGCCTGGTCGATCCAGCCGGCCACGGTACGGAGCAGGTCCGGTTCGCTCATTCGGGGTCCTCGAGTGACTCGGCCCGGTGCCTACAGCATGCTGGCATCGGTGGGCAGCCCCATCAGCACCCGGCCGGCCAGCTCCCAGGTGGGCGGCGCGATCATCATGTGCTGCGTGGCGGCATAGGCGTCGCGGAAGCGCCGCTGCAGCGGATGGCGGGCGTAGAGCACGGTGCCGCCGCCCTGCTCATACATCATCCGCACCACATCGGCGCTGCTGCGGGTGGCGTGCGTGGCGGCCAGTCGCAGCGTGGCGCGGTCCTGGACCGACACCGGGTCGCCGCGGTCGGCCCGCTCCCAGGCTTCGCCGATCGCTTCGAAGAAGAAGGCACGCGCCGAGCGCAGCATCGCCTCGGCGCGCGCGAGCTCGGCCTGCGCGCCGCCGCGCTCGGCCAGCGTGCGGCGCGAGCCCTGCGGCTTCTTCGCGCCGGCAAGTTCGACGAGGTCGTCGATCGCAGCCCGCGCGTTGCCCAGCGCCACCGACGCGATGCCCATCGCGAGCAGCCCGAAGGGCGGGAATCGGTACAGCGCGCCGGATTCGCGCGGCGCATCGGTGACCAGCGAATAGCTGAAGGCCGCGGGCACGTGGATGTCGGTGACCTCCATGTCGCCGCTGCCGGTGCCCTCGAGTCCGGCCACCTGCCAGGTGTCGATCAGCGTGGCCTGCGCGGCCGGAAAGACCATCATCCGGGCGTCGGGTGCGCCGTTGGCCAGCAGGCGCGGCTTGCCGTCCTCGAGCACCACCGAGATGCCCTTGAGCCACTGGCAGTTGGCGCCGCCGCTGACCCAGGGCCAGCGGCCGCTCAGGCGATAGCCGCCGCCCTCGGCCCGGGCCCGGCCGGTCGGGGTGTTCGAGCCGCCGGTGATCGCGAGCGGATCGCCGTAGATGGTGCGCGCGACCTCGGGTTCGAGGTAGGCAGCCGACATCCCGGAGGTGGCGCCGATCATCACGGCCCAACCCGCCGAGGCATCGGCCTGGCCGACCGCCTCGATGGTCGCCATGATGCGCGCCGGTGGCAGTTCGAGCCCGCCGAGCGAGGCGGGCACCGCCGTGCGGAACAGGCCGGCGCTCGCGAAGGTGGCGGCGATGTCGGCCGGCAGCCGGCGCGCCCGCTCGATCTCGTCGGCCCGCTCCCGCAGCATCGGCTGCAGGGCGCGTGCGGCGGCAACGGTGTCGGTAGCGGTGGCTGTGTGTTCGGCCCCGGCGGTGCGGGGCGTGGCGGCGAGGGTGGGCATGGGAATGTGCTCCGGGGGTGTTTCGGCGGCCTGCCGTCATCTTGCCCGCAAGCCCGGCGGCCTGCGAGCGGTGCTTTTCGAAACGCCGCACGGCGTCCAGGCGCGACTTCGGGCGCAGCATCGGGGACTACCCATGCGTGCAGACACCCGAGCCGAACAGCGCCGCATCCTGATCTGGATGTGCGTCTTCATCGGCCTCAACCAGGGCGGCTTCGGCGCCATCATCCCGGTGCTGCCGCTCTACGCCCAGGCCTTCGGCGTACCGGCCTCGGCGATCGGCAGCACGATCGCGATCTACGGCCTGGCGCGCATGCTGTCGGCGATGCCCGGCGGGCGTTTCTCCGACCGCCTCGGGCGCCGCCCCTCGATGGCGATCGGCGGGGCGATCTGCGCGCTCGGCAACCTCTGGTGCGCGCTGGCGGGCAGCTTCCCGGAGTTCGTGGTCGCGCGCTTCGTCGCGGGGCTGGGCGCGGGCTGGGTTCAGGTGGTCGGCCAGGTGGTGCTCGCCGACATCAGCACCCCCTCCGAGCGCGGCCGCATGCTGTCGATCTACCAGGGCGTGTTCCTGTGTGCGGTCGGCGTCGGTCCGCTGCCCGGTGGACTGCTCGCCGAGCACTTCGGGCTGGCCGCGCCCTTCGCGGTCTACGCGGTCGCCACCGGCGGTGCCGCGGTGCTCGCCTGGTTCGTCGTGCCCGAGACCCGGGCCTTCGCCATCGGCGGCAAGCCCGCGGCCCTGCCGCCCACGGTCCCCTTCGCGCTGCAGATGCGCGCACTGGTCTCCCACACCGGTTTCGCGCTGGTGTGCCTGGTCGGGCTGATCAACGCGGTCGTGCGCACCGGCGGCCTGTTCGGCGTCGTGCCGGTGCTGGCCGTCACGAAGCTCGACCTCGGACCCGGCGTGGTCGGCGCGGCGCTCGCGGTCGGCAGCGTGCTGGGGCTGCTCGCGAGCTATCCGGCAGGCTGGCTGGCCGACCGCCACGGCCGCAAGCCGATCATCGTGCCCTCGGCGCTCGCCACCGCGGGCGCCTTCCTGGTGTTCTGCGCCGCGCCCTCGTTCTTCTGGTTCGGCGTGGCCTGCGTGATCTGGGGTGTCGCCTCTGCCGTCAACGGCGCGGCGCCCGCCGCCTACGCGGCCGACAACGCGCAACCGGGCATGAACGCCGCGGCGATGAGCGCCTACCGGATGCTCTCGGACGTGGGCTACGTGATCGGCCCGATCGGCCTGGGGCTGGTGGTCGACGGCTTTGGCGCCGAGGCGGCGCTCGCGGTGGCCGCGGTGCTGGTGGGTGGCGTCGGGCTGCTGTTCGCGCGCTACGCGCCCGAGACCTGGCCGCGGCCGACGGGCCGCTGAGGGCCGGCCCGCTCCCGCCCCGGGCGTGTGCACCGCGATGCGCGGGTGACGAGCCTCTCGGGCCGCCACCCGCGCTCAGGCGCGCCCGACCCGTCCGGCCACCGCCCGCACCTTGCCCGGCGCCGCGCGCCAGATCGCGAGGGCCGACACCGCGCAGATGATCAGGCAGACCCAGAAGGCCGGTGCGTAGCTGCCGGTGCGGTCGTGGATCAGGCCCATCAGCCAGGGGCCGGCGGCGCCGCCGCCGATCGCCGACAGCATCAGCGTGCCGAACACCGCCCCGTAGTGGCGCCCCTCGAAGATCTCGGCCGGGATCGCGCCGAACACCGAGGTCATGCCATAGCCGAGCGCACCCTGCACGATCACCATGAACAGCATCAGCGCCGGCGCCGGGTGGTGCTCGAGCGCGAGCAGCGCGGCGAAGGTCAGCGCGAAGCCCGCGCAGCCTGTGGCCCAGACGATCTCGCGCCCGATGCGGTCGGACAGCCAGCCCAGCAGGATCTGTCCAGGCACGCCGGCCAGGCTCACCACGCCGAGCGCCCAGGCCGCCTCGGTGGCCGAAAAGCCGATCTCGACCAGGTACTTCGTCTGGTGGACCTGAGCCGCGTACCAGACGAAAAGCCCGCCGAAGTAGCCCAGGGCGATCCACCAGAAACGCGCGGTGCGCGCGGCGCGCCCGAGCGTCCAGTCGACCGCGACCCACTCGGCGTCGACGACGTTGGCGCGACGGGCAGGCGCCGCGCCGGCGGCCGGCGCCGGGGGAGCCGCGTCGCCGTCGGGTTGCAGGCCGAGATCCTGCGGGCGGCGCCGAAGCAGCAGGTTCAGCGGCACCAGCACCACCAGCACCACCAGCCCCAGCGTCGCGCAGGCACTGCGCCAGCCGGCGCCCTCGATCACGGTCTGCAGGGCCGGCAGCATCAGGATGGAGCCTGCGCCGACGCCCGCGAACGCCACGCTCATCGCGAGCCCTCGCCGCCGCTCGAACCAGGCTGGCAGGAACAGCGCCTGCCCGCTGTAGCCCAGGCACACGCTGCCCGCGCCCACCAGCACGCCGAGCGTCGCGTACAGGTGCCATGGCTCGGTGGCGAAGGTCGCCAGCAGCAGACCCGCGGCGATGCAGCACACGCCGAACTCGTTGACCACCCGCGGCCCGTGGCTGTCCATCACGCGCCCGAGCACCGGGCTGAGCACCGCCGAGACCAGGAAGCCGAAGGAGAAGGCGCCAGCGGTCAGGCCGCGGTCCCAGCCGAACTCGTCGAGCATCGGCGGGAAGAACAGCGAGAAGGCGGTGCGCGCGTTGACGCCGAGTGCCATGCTGATGAACACCACCGCGACCACGACCCAGCCGTAGTAGAAGGGCAGGCGGCGGGCGAGCATCGCGATCATCGGGGACTCCTCGGGGTGGGCGCGATTCGCGACGATCGTTGCGGGTGCAAGCGATCTCGCGGGGCGACTTTCAACCGCGCAGTAGCGCGGCCAGCCGCGACATGTCGTCGAAGACCATCGCGGCGCCGGCGGCGAGCAGGCCGCGTGCTTCGTTGCGCGCGCAATAGCCGATCACCGTGGCACCGGCGGCCACGCCTGCACGCGTGCCGGTCGGCGTGTCCTCGACGATCAGGCAGCGCTGCGGCGGCACGCCGAGCGAGCGCGCCGCGAGCAGGTAGACATCGGGGTGCGGCTTGCTGCGTGCTACCTGGTCGGAGCCGTAGACGTGCGGCTGCAGGCGCTCGAGCAGCCCGGTGCGGCCGAGCGTCACGCGCATCTTGCCGCGATCGGCACCGGAGGCCACCGCATGCGGCAGTCGCGCATCGCGCGCGGCATCGAGCACCGCCTCGATGCCAGCTACTGCGGTGACGCTGTCGGCGAGCGCGGCGTCGCGCCGGCGCAGGAAGTCGGGATACCAGTGGTCGGGAATCGGGCCGCCGATCAGCGCCTCGATGGCCGCGGTCTCCTCGCGCACCGTCTTGCCGACGAAGCGCTCGATGGTCTGCTCGTCGGTGATGTCGGCACCGAGCTCGCGCAGCATCTGCCCGAGGACGCCGCAGGTGACCGGCTCGCTGTCGACGAGCACGCCGTCGCAGTCGAACAGGATCGCGTCGAAGCGCCCGCGCATGGTTGGCTCAGCGGTCGCGAACCGGGTCGAGCCCGCCGGCCCGGATGCCGGCGCTCATCCGCCGGCGGCCAGCGCCCGGCCGATCAGGATGCGCTGGATGTCGCTCGTGCCCTCGTAGATCTGGGCCACCCGCACGTCGCGCCAGATGCGTTCGACGGGGAAGTCGGCGAGATAGCCGTAGCCGCCGTGGATCTGGATGGCATCGGAGCAGACCCGCTCGGCCATCTCGGAGCCGAACAGCTTGGCCATCGCGGCCTCCTTCAGACAGGGCTGGCCGGCGTCCTTCAGGCTGGCCGCGTGCAGCATCATCTGGCGCGCGACCTCGATCTGCGTGGCCATGTCGGCGAGCCGGAACTGCACCGCCTGGTGGTTGAAGATCGGGGTGCCGAAGGCCTCGCGCTCTCGCGCGTAGCGCAGCGCCGCCTCGAAGGCCGCGCGCGCCATGCCGACCGACTGCGCGCAGATGCCGATGCGCCCGCCCTCCAGGCCGGACAGCGCGATCTTGTAGCCTTGCCCCTCCTCGCCGATCAGATTGGCCGCCGGCACGCGGCAGTTCTCGAAGACGATCTGCGCGGTGTCGGAGGCACGCTGGCCGGATTTCTCCTCCACGCGCGCCACCTGGTAGCCGGGCGTGGCGGTGGGCACCAGAAAGGCCGAGATGCCGCGCTTGCCGGCGGCCTTGTCGGTCACGGCCATCACGATGGCCACGTCGGCGTTGCGCCCGGACGTGATGAACTGCTTGACGCCGTCGAGCACCCAGTGGTCACCGTCGCGGCGCGCGGTGGTGCGCAGCGCCGAGGCGTCGGAGCCGACATGCGGCTCGGTCAGGCAGAAGGCGCCGAGCATCTCGCCGCGGGCGAGCGGCACGAGCCACCGCGTCTTCTGGTCGTCATTGGCGAAGGCCAGCAGAATCGAGCAGACCGGGCAATTGTTGACCGAGATGACGGTGGAGGTGGCGCCGCAGCCCGCTGCGATCTCCTCGAGCGCGAGCGCGAGCGCGACGTAATCGAGCCCGGCGCCGCCCCAGCGCGCGGGCACCGCGATGCCGAAGCAGCCGAGCGCGGCCAGCCCGCGAAGCTCGTCGCGCGGGAAGCTCGCCTCGCGGTCGCGGCGCGCCGCGCCGGGGGCGAGCTCGGCGACGACGAAGTCGCGCACCGCGTCGCGGATCATCCGGTGGTCTTCGGACAGCAGCATCGAGGTTCCCCGCGCGACGGACGGATGCTCAGAGCATCTCGACCGAGACCGCGACCGCCTCGCCGCCGCCGATGCACAGCGCCGCGACGCCCTTGGTGCCGCCGGTCTTCTTCAGCGCACCGAGCAGCGTGACCAGGATGCGCGCGCCGGAGGCGCCGATCGGGTGGCCGAGCGCGCAGGCGCCGCCGTGGATGTTGACGATCTCGTGCGGCAGGTCGAACTCCTTCATCGCGGCCATCGTGACGGTGGCGAAGGCCTCGTTGACCTCCCAAAGGTTGACGTCGCCCTTCTGCCAGCCCGACTTGGCCAGCACCTTCTGGATCGCGCCGACCGGCGCGGTCGTGAACCACTCAGGCGCGTGCGCATGGGTTGCGTGCGCAACGATCCGCGCGACCGGCTTCAGGCCGCGCTGCGCGGCGGTCGAGGCGCGCATCAGCACCAGCGCCGCCGCGCCGTCGGAGATCGACGACGCATTGGCCGCGGTGATCGTGCCGTCCTTCTTGAACGCGGGCTTCAGGCCGGGGATCTTGTCGAGCTTGGCCTTGAAGGGCTGCTCGTCCTTGTCGATCAGCACCTCGCCGCCCTTGCCGGGCACGCCGACCGGCGCGATCTCCCACGCGAAGCTGCCGTCGGTGTTGGCTTTCAGCGCCCGCTCGGTCGAGGCGATCGCGAAGCGGTCCTGGTCCTCGCGGCTGAACGCATACTTGGACGCGCAGCTTTCGGCGAACACGCCCATCGCCTTGCCGCGATCGTAGGCGTCCTCGAGCCCGTCGAGCGCCATGTGATCGTAGACCGTGGTGGCGCCGTAGCGGTAGCCCTTGCGCGCGTTCAGCAGCAGGTGCGGCGCATTGGTCATGCTCTCCATGCCGCCGGCGATCATCACATCGTGCGTGCCGCAGGCGAGCATGTCGTGGGCGAACATCACGGCCTTCAGGCCCGAGCCGCACATCTTCGACAGCGTGACCGCGCCGGCCGACTGCGGCAGCCCCGCGCGCAGCGCGGCCTGGCGGGCCGGCGCCTGGCCCTGACCCGCCATCAGGCAGTTGCCGAACAGCACCTCGCCGACATCGGCACCCGGCACGCACGCGCGTTCGACGGCGGCCTTGATCGCGACCGCGCCGAGGTCGTAGGCCGGGATCGCGGCGAAGTCGCCGAGCATGCCGCCGATCGGGGTGCGGGCGGCCGAGACGATGACGATCGGATCACTCATGGGTTTCTCCCTGGGCTGGAACGGGGTTGGAGGAGGCGTGCGGTGCGGCGGCAGGGGTGTCGCTGCGCTGCACCATCATGGGGAAGGATGCGCCATCCACGGGCGCTTGTCGAACGGCCGGGGGCAGCCGGTGCTTGAAGCGCAGGCTGTCCGGGTAGGGGAAGACATCGTCGAGCAGGCCGGCGCGGATGCGCTGCTGGCTGCGCTGCCAGAACGCCGGCTCGAGCAGCTCGGCATGATGGCGCATGAAGATCTCGCGCACCGCGCGGTTGCCGAGCAGGAAGGTGCCGAACTCCTCGGGGAACACATCGTTGGGGGCGACGCTGTACCACGGCTCGGAGGCCATCTCGTCTTCCGGCGTGCGCGGCGGCGGGATGCGCCGGAAGTTGCAGTCGGTGAGGTAGGCGACCTCATCGTAGTCGTAGAAGACCACGCGCCGCTGGCGTGTCACGCCGAAGTTCTTGTAGAGCATGTCGCCCGGGAAGATGTTGGCCGCGACCATCTGGCGGATCGCGTCGCCGTACTCGATGATCGCGTGCTCGAGCTCCTCGGGGGTCGCCTGCTCGATGTACATGTTGAGCGGCACCATGCGCCGCTCGATGTACAGGTGCCTGATGACGATGCGGTCGCCCTCGTCGGATAGCAGCGATGGCGCCACTTCCTGCAGCTCGCGCAGCAGCTCGGGGGCGATGCGCGCCTTCGGGAAGGTCACGCCGGAGTACTCCCAGGTGTCGGCCATGCGACCGACCCGGTCGTGCAGCTTGACCAGCTGGTACTGCGACTGGATGAACTCGCGGCTCATGTCCTTGCGCCGCTGATCCTTGATGATCTTGAAGACATAGGGGAACGAGGGCAGCGTGAACACGCCCATCACCAGCCCCTTGATGCCGGGCGCCGACACGAACTGGTCCGACGAGTGCCGCAGGTGCTCCATCATGTCGCGGTAGAAGAGCGTCTTGCCCTGCTTGTGCAGCCCGAGCATCGTGTAGAGCTCCGACTCTGGCTTGGTCGGCATCAGGGTCTTCAGGAAGCGCACGTAGGCCGAGGGCACGTCCATGTCGACCATGAAGTAGGCGCGCGAGAAATTGAACAGCGCCTCGACCCGTTCGTCGCCGAACAGCACGGTGTCGACGTAGAGCCGGCCGCGCGCGTCCTGCAGCAGCGGCACCGCGAAGGGCATCACCTCGCCGTCGTCGACGACCCGCCCGATCAGGTAGGCCCCCTTGTTGCGGAAGAAGGGGGTGCGCAGCACGTGGATCTGGCAGTCGATCGCGGTGGTGGGGCGGCCGCCGAGATGCTCGAGGGCCGCTTCGCGCACCCGCGCGAGATCGCGCTCGACGTCGACGAAGGGGCAGGCGAAGCCCATGTCGATCAGCACCTGGCGCATCGCGGCCGTCCAGCCGACCGCGTTCGGGTAGTAGGCGCGAAAGGACGGCGGTTCGGCGACCAGATACTCGGTCGAGACGCCGGGACGCACGAAGATGAACTCGTTGCGGAAGTAGCCCCGATGCAGCAGCTTCGTGCAGACCGAATTGAAGAAGGTCTCGGCGAGCTCGGGCTGGCGGTGCGAGGCGAGCAACCCGACGAATTCGCGCTTGACGCGGGCCCACACCGGTTCGTCGAGGTCGGCGGCGCCGAAGTCGGACTCCAGGCGGGTCAGCGCCTCGGCCACCCGCTGGTCGTAGAAGGCGATGCGCTCGCGCGCGAGCTGCCGGATGCCGTGCCAGTCGGCGCGCTCGAAGCGCGCCTTGGCCTGCTGCGCGTTGTAGCGGAACAGCGCGTAGTGGCGATCGAAGCCGGCAAGAATCGAGCGGGCGATCGTCTCGGCGGTGTCCCTGGTCATGGGGCTGAGCTCGCGGTGCGATGATGGGGTGGCCGCCTTGCCCGACAGGGGCCGACGGCCGGGGCGGCCTTCAGGCGGTCTCGGCGAACAGCTCGCGGCCGATCAGCATGCGGCGGATTTCTGAGGTGCCGGCGCCGATCTCGTAGAGCTTGGCGTCGCGCCACAGCCGGCCGGTGGGGTACTCGTTGATGTACCCGTTGCCGCCCAGGCACTGCAGCGCCTCGCCAGCCATCCAGGTGGCCTTCTCGGCCGCGTACAGGATGACCCCGGCCGCATCCTTGCGCAGGCTTCTTACGTCGACCTTACCCGCGCGGCTGCGGTCGCACTGGCGGCCGACCTCGTAGACGTAGGCCCGGCAGGCCATCATCGTGGTGTACATGTCGGCGAGCTTGCCCTGCATCAGCTGGAACTCGCCGATGGCCTGGCCGAACTGCCGGCGCTCGTGCACGTAGGGCACCACCACGTCCATGCAGGCGCTCATGATGCCGAGCGGGCCGCCGGCGAGCACCGCACGCTCGAAGTCGAGCCCGCTCATCAGCACGTTGACGCCGCGGCCCTCGCCACCGAGCACGTTCTCGGCCGGCACCTCGCAGTCCTGGAACACCAGCTCGCCGGTATGGCTGCCGCGCATGCCGAGCTTGTCGAGTTTCTGGGCGACCGAGAAGCCGGCAAAGGTCTTCTCGACCAGGAAGGCGGTCATGCCGCGCGCGCCGGCCGAGGGATCGGTCTTGGCGTAGATCACCATCACGTCGGCGTCGGGCCCGTTGGTGATCCACATCTTGCTGCCGTTCAGCACGTAATGGTCGCCCTTGCGGTCGGCGCGCAGGCGCATGGAGACCACATCCGAGCCCGCACCGGGTTCGGACATCGCGAGCGCGCCGACATGCTCGCCGCTGACCAGGCGCGGCAGGTAGCGCTGGCGCTGCGCCTCGGTGCCGTTGCGCATGATCTGGTTGACGCACAGGTTCGAGTGCGCGCCGTAGGACAGGCCGACCGAAGCCGACCCGCGGGAGATCTCCTCCAGCGCAACGATGTGGGCGAGGTAGCCCATGTCGGTGCCGCCATAGGCCTCGGGCACCGTCATGCCGAGCACGCCAAGTTCGCCGAGCTTGCGCCAGAGATCCATCGGGAACTGGTCGGTGCGGTCGATCTCGGCGGCGCGCGGCGCGATCTCGGCGGCCGTGAACTGCTGCAGCGTGTCGCGCAGCATCGCGATGTCTTCGCCGAGGTCGAAGGAAAGTCCGGGAATGTTCAGCATGATCGACTCCGAAGGAACGCCCCGGGCGGGGCCGCCGCCGCCCGGCTACACTGTTCAGCCTTGCATTTTACGCCTGCGCACGGTGCGCCCGCTGCGTGCGCGGCCGCTGCCGTGAACCTCCTCGAACACCAGCTCGCCTACCCCTTTGCCGACCGCCTGCCCGAGCCGGGCGCCGTGATCGAGGTCGCGCCGGGCATCCTGTGGCTGCGCATGCCGCTGCCCTTCGCGCTCGATCACATCAACCTCTGGCTGCTGCGCGACGGCGCGGGCTGGACGGTGGTCGACTGCGGCATCGCCGCCGACGAGACCCGGCGGCTCTGGGAGCGGGTCTTCGACAGCGCCCTCGAGGACCTTCCGGTGACCCGGGTTCTGTGCACGCACAACCATCCGGATCATGTCGGCTGCGCGCACTGGCTGCAGCAGCGCTTCGGTGCGCCGCTGTGGATGACGCTGGGCGAGTACATGCAGGGCCGCGTGCTGTCGGCGCGGCTGCCCGGCGCCGACACGCAGGCCGCGGCCGAGCATTTCCGGCGTCACGGCATCCCCGAAGGGCCGCCGCTCGAGGCGATCCGCGAGCGCGACGGCAACCACTACGCGGCGCTGGTGCCCTCGATGCCGCCGACGCTGCGGCGCATTCGCGAAGGCGATCGGCTCGCGATCGGCGGGCGCAGCTGGCGCGTGCTCGTCGGCCATGGCCACTCGGTCGAGCACGCGGCGCTCTACTGCGAGCGCGATGGCCTGCTGCTCGCCGGCGACATGGTGCTGCCGCGCATCTCCACCAACGTGTCGGTCTGGGAGCTCGAACCGCTGGCCGATCCGGTCACCGACTACCTCGCCTCGCTCGAGGATTTCGAGTCATGCCGCGAGGACACGCTGGTGCTGCCCTCGCATGGGCGGCCGTTCACGGGACTGCACCGGCGGCTCGCGCAGCTGCGCGACCACCATCGCGAGCGGCTGCAGGCGGTACTGGCGGCCTGCCGGCAGACCGCGCTGAGCGCGGCCGACGCGGTGCCGGTGATGTTCGGCCGGCGTTTCGACACCCACCAGATGGCCTTCGCGATCGGCGAGTCGCTCGCGCACCTGCATGCGCTCTGGTACGGCGAGCAGCTCGAGCGCATCGTCGGCGACGACGGCGTGGTGCGTTTCGGCGCCCGCGCGGGCGGCTGATCCTCGCGCGCGCCGGTCGGCCGGGCTCGCGGCGGGCCGTCTGGCCGCGCCGCTGTCAGCGCAGTACCTGGAACAGGTTGTTGTAGTCGTCGGTCCAGGGGCGCCGCTCGGTCTTCAGCACGATCTCGGCCCCGCCGGCCTCATCGCGCAGACGGGTGGCCAGTGCCTGATTGTTCGTGATGATCACCCAGTCGGTACGGTACAGGTGGCTCTTGTCCGAGGGTTCGTCGACCACCCACACCGCCTGCCAGCCGATCGCGTCGGCCATCTGGCGCACCACGCCGCGCAGGTCGAGGTAGCGGTTGCTGATATGGATCGCGATCGCGCCGTCGTCGCGCACGTGCCGCCGGTAGACCGCGATCGCCTCCAGCGTCAGCAGGTGTGTCGGAATCGAGTCGCTCGAGAAGGCGTCGACCGCCAGCACGTCGAAGCGCTGCGCCGCCTCGCGCTCGAGCACGAGGCGTGCGTCGCCCAGCGCGGTCTCGACCTTCGCCGGCGTGTCGGGCAGGTAGCGGAAGATGCTGTTCGCCCAGTCGAGCACCAGCGGGTTGATCTCGTAGAAGCGGTAGCTGTCGCCGGCGCGGCCGTAGGCGGCGAGGGTACCCACGCCCAGGCCGATCAGGCCCACGCGCTGCGGCCGGTCCGGCTCCTGGGCGCGCAGGCCCAGGATGCTGCGGCCCACGCCGGAGCTCTCGCCGTAGTAGGTGGTCGTCAGCATGCGCTTTGCCGGGGCGCGGTACTGCTCGCCGTGCGTGATCACGCCGTGCACCAGCCGCACGGTGCTGTTGTCGCCGCCGCCACCGATCTTCGCGCGCAGCGTGCCGTAGAAGTTGCGCGCGATCGCCACGGCGTCGCTACGGATGTAGCTCGCGTAGTCGATGTACGCGGCGACCGAGCCGATCAGGCATAGCGCGGCGAGCGCCATCGTCAGGCGCCGCGACAGGAACAGCGCGAAGGCGGTGATCGCGACCAGCGAGATCGGCAGTTCCCAGTACCAGGAATAGATCGCCGGTGCGAGCACGCCGACGAAGATGCCGCCAACCGCGCCGCCGAGCGACACCATCAGGTAAAAGCGCGTCAGATGGCTCGGCGCGGGCTTGCGCGCCACCAGCTCGCCGTGGCAGAACATGCAGCACACGAACAGTCCGACCGCGTAGAGCGGCACCGCCCACGAGATCGGCAGCAGTTCGCGCTCCACGCTCAGCGTCAGGGTGGCCATCTCGAACCCGGGCTTCCAGGTCAGCGCGCCCAGCATCAGCGCCGCCAGCAGCGCGGCCAGCGGCACGAACAGCCGTCGCCGGTACCAGCCCTGCCCGTCGAAGCACAGGATGAAGGTGAGCAGGTAGAGCGACAGCGGCAGCACCCAAAGGAAGGGGATCGACGCGACGTTCTGCGTGATATGCGTGGTGATCGACAGCAGCAGCATCGAACCGAGCGCCGCCAGGGCGAGCCACAGGCCCTGTTCGCGCAGGCCGGGGGCCGCCTCGGCGGCCGCGGCCGCGGCCTCGCCGGTCGGGCTGCCGGCGGTGCCGGTGCCGGTATCGGTGCCGTCGGCGCCCGCCACGGTGGCGATGGTCGGCTCGTCGCCCGGCCGTGCGCGGGTGCCCGCCCAGGCGGCGGCGATCGCCAGCAGCGCGAACAGCGCGTAGCCGACGCTCCAGCCCCACGACTGCGCGAGGCCCGAGGCATGGGGCTCGATGACCGGCGGGTAGGCGATCAGCGCCAGCATCGAGGCGATGTTGCTGAGCGCATAGAGGCGATAGACCTGGCCGTTGCGAAAGCGCCGGGCGAACCAGGCCTGCACCAGCGGGCCGGTGGTGGACAGCATCAGGTAGGGCAGACCGATCGTGACCGCGAGCAGCAGCAGGATGCGGCCGATGGGCTCGCTGCCGTCGGTCGGCTTGAAACTCTCCGAGGGAATGATCGGCAGCAGGACGAGGCTTGCGACGAGCAGCACGGTGTGCACGATCGCCTGGCGACGCGGCGGCGTGCGCCGGATCAGCAGGTCGGCGTAGAAGTAGCCTGCCAGCAGCGTCACCTGGAAGAAGACCATGCAGGTGGTCCAGACCGCGGCCGAGCCGCCGAACCAGGGC
>JBIIHU010000199.1:0-7137 GCA_044235405.1 Burkholderiaceae bacterium | reverse complement strand
GCGCGCGGCGCCGCGAGCACCCCGCCCGCCACCAGGTAACCCGGACAGCACGCGCCGCTAGCCTTGCTGCCGGAAGAGCTGCTGCAGTCCGTCGGAGGTGCGGTTCGCGACGTTGGAAGTCAGCTGGCAGTGGAACATGAATTCCTGACACCGAACGGTCAGCATGATCATGTCGCCAGGCGTCATCGCCATGCCGCTCGCCGAAATCGCCTTCGCCTTGGCCGACAGCTGCGCCGCTTCGGCGCTGAGATGCTCGAAGGGCTTGATCAGCGACTGCATCGCCGGCGAACTGATTGCCGGCGCCCCGGTCACCGGGGTGGAGGTCGATGCCGACGAGGCCGGCGCGACCTGGCCAGCGCCAGTCGGCTGCACAGTGCCCGCCCCGGGTGACGCAACCACGCCCTGCGCCTGGCCAGCGCGCGCGATCGCCGCCTCGAAGCCGGAAACATCGGAAAGCGAGAAGCCGTAGCCTGCGCTGCCAGCTCCGCCGGCCTGGCCAAGGCCGGAGACAGCAGCGCTGATCGGTTCAGCGGACATCGTTCGGTGCCCGCGCTTCAGCCCTTGCGGGCCATCGTCTCGAGCGCGGACCCGACGGAATTCAGCGATGACGACGAGCTGGTCGCCATGAACTGCATCTTGGCCGACTCGGCGGTCATCATCGACAGCGTCGAGGGCTTGTCATCGCCGCCGTTGATCTGCTGCGCCAGACTCTCGAGCTGACCAGCCTGACCGTCGAGGCTCTGACCCCAGGCCTTCGCGAGTGCCTCGTACCACGTGGCGGCCTTGCCGCCGTTAAGCACATTGGCACCGGCACCGGTCTGGACCTGCATGCCGATGTTCTGGAAGTTCACGTTGCTCATGCTTTTGCCCCTGTTGATCGTTGCAGAAGCAACCGTCTTGCCTGTCTGAAGAACGGTTTGCCTGCATGGACGCGAGTCTTGCACAGCGCACCACGCGCAACAACGCCCGCACGTGGTGCACCGGTCGGAATGTTCGGCGCTTCGTGACATTTCGCACGCGAGCCGGATTTCGCACGCGAGCCGGATTTCGCACGCGAGCCGGTCGCGCGACCACCAGCCCATGCTGGGGCGAACCCCAGCTAGTGGAGGTCCCAGCTTTCGCGGCGCGGCACGGATGCGCAGACTTCATCCCATCGCCGCACCGTCGGTGCTTCCAGAACCCCCACAGGAATTCACCATGACCATCGCTGCCGTCAACTGCAACTGCCCCCCCGTCGTCCCGCCCACCAACTGCGGCCCCACCTGGGAAGTCAGCGCGCTGAACGCCGCCGCGGGCACCGCGTCGATCAAGCTCGACAACGGCTACCGACTCGAGATCAACGAGCACAGCTCCCAGATCAAGATCATCAACACCAACTGCAACGAGACCACGACCATCTGGGGTGACCCCCATGTGGACTGGAACGGCGTGGCAGGCGACGAGGGCCGCTTCTTCGGCAACACCTCCTTCGTGCTCGCCGACGGCACCAAGATCACCGTCAACACCGTGCCCTGGAATGCCGCCAAGACCGAGTGGCTCGCCGAGAACGTCGTCATCACCAAGGGCAACCAGTCGATGGTCATCGACGGCATCGCCCAGAACGCCAAGGGCGACGTCAAGGTGTACCAGGGCCTCAACGGCCAGGCCCTCGACAAGTTCGTCGACGACGGCAAGCTCACCGTCTACGAGAACACCAACGGCATCGGCTGGGTCACCGCCAAGGGCGGCAACCAGCTCGCCACCCAGACCGACTTCAACAAGACCATCGTGAAGGCTGGCGAGGCGAACACCCACGACCTGTGCAAGCAGCTCGAGACCCTGTACCACTGTGGCCCGAAGCCGCGGCCTCCGGTCTGCCCGTACGAGCCCCCGGTGGTCCATCCCCCGGTGTGCCCGCCGGTCAAGTGCCAGAGCTGGCTCGAAGCCCTGGCAAGCGTCTGGGGCAAGAAGCTCGACGACCAGGCCGGCAAGATCACCGACATCGCCAAGAAGCTGCAGAACTGCAATCCCGACGACAAGCCCAGCATCACCGCCGAGCTCACGGTCGCCGCCCAGCAGTTCCAGCTGCTGTCGACCCAGTCGTCCACGATGATGAACGCGCTGTCCCAGGGCCTGCAGTCCCTCGCTCGCAACAACTGACCGGCTCGCCAGCACCTTCGGCTGGCGGCGAAGGTTCTCCGGCGCGAAGCCGGCAGCCTCCGGGCCGCTTCCGCGTCATCGCGGATTCGAGCCCGACGCAGCGCAGCGCTGCACATCCCGCCGCCGCGGCCGTTCGACGGACGCGGCGGCGAGGCATTCCCCGACGGAGAACCGGATGATCACGAGCCATTGCCTGGCCCCGCCAACCCCGACGAATTGCGCACCCACCTGGGACCTGCGCCAGATCACGACGGGCGTGCCAGGCGCTGCCGGCACCGCGACGATCGCACTCGACAACGGATACCGTCTCGAGATCTGCGAGAGCAACTCGCAGATCAGGATCATCAACGGCACCTGCGACGAGACCACGACGGTCTGGGGCGACTCCGCGGTCGACTGGCATGGCGCACCCGGGCCGGAAGGCCGTTTCTCCGGCGCGATGACCTTCGTGCTGGCCGACAGCACGAAGATCACGCTGAGCACAAGCCGGGCCCATCCAGGCACAGAGCAGCAGGTCGACAACATCGTGGTGACCCGCGGGGAGCAATCAATGATCGTCGATGGACTGGCGGCGGCCAGCCTCGGCGACCTTCGGGTGCACCAGGGCCTGCAGGGATACGCGCTTGACCGTCTGGTCTCCGATGGGCGAGTGCGCGTTTACGAGAACATCAATGGCATCGGCTGGGTGACGAGCCGCGACGGGCATGTCGCGGCCACATCGGCCGACCTCGCGAGGCCGGCCCCGTGTGCGCCGGAGCCGAAGCGCCCGATGCTGTGCCAGCAACTGGCAACGATGTATCACGGGTGCCAGCCGCCACGCCCGCCGTCACGACCTACCGAATCGCCGGGCTGTCTGCCGATCGTTCACGCGGGCAAGCACGGCGGGGTTCATCACGGCAAGCATGGTCAGTGCGTTCCCCACGGCAAGCACGGGTACGGCGTTCACCATGGCAAGCACGGGTATGACGTTGTTCACCAAGGCAAGCATGGAGGCCACGTGCATCACGGCAAGCATGGTCATGCGCCGCAGCATGACGCCCACTGCCATGGGATTCACCACGGCAAGCATGGTCTCGGCATTCACGAGGGCAAGCACGGCAGGTACGGCAACGCCATGCACCGCGGCAAGCATGGCGTGTCCTGCTGACGCGACTCAAGCGGACACGAGAGTTCCCAGCTTGCGCAGCAGCGATCCCCAATCGGCCTCGATGTCGGCAAGGTAGCCGGCAGCCCAGACCGCGTCGATCCGGAAGGACAGCAGCTCTGGCCACTGCTCGTTAAGACATGCCGCGAAACGCTCGACGGCACTCGCCGGGTCGCCGTCGGTGAGCACGAGGATCGCGAGCGACTCCAGCGCGCCGATGCGAAGCGCCGATCCAAGCCGCGGCGCCAGCAGGCTGCCAAAGCCGTTGTCGCGCAATCCGCGCTCGAGAAGCTCCCGCGTCGCCGCGCAGCCGAATCGCCACCCCGCAGCTTCGCCGTCACCCGTTGTCCCGACGCCGCCCGACACGCCGGCCGCCGGCAGGAAGGCGAAGCAGGTCGACAGCTCGAGCACCTGCGCGGTTTCGAGCAATGTCCGCGGCGAGAATCGCCGCAGCGCTGGCAGCTGGCAGAGCTCGCGCAGCCGCCACCGGCCAGCCTCGGCATGCGTGATCAGCGCCTCGACCAGCGGATCCGAGGAATCGAGCGTGCGACCCCCGCCTTCGATCTCACGCCCGAGGTGGCGGATCGGCACGACCGAGGTGAACACCCGATCCCAGAGTGGGCTCGCTTCGATATCGACCGCGGTCGGACGCTCGCGCATGTACAGGTCGGTGCGAAAGGACTCGTTGCGCAGCAGGCTCGCGAGAATCTCGCGCTCGTCGAAGTCGTCGATCTCGTCGACCAGATGGCCGCAGCCCGACGGCACGCGCGCAAACGGCAGGTTGGGCTGCGTTTCCGCCTGCGCCACGAAACGCAGGCCGTGCCGCGCCGCATCGGCAAAGACCTCCTCGCAGTAGCGCGGCGCGAAGTGCCGATTGCAGAACTCGTGCGCCACGTAGCGGGGGTCCTCGGCCTTCAGGTAATCGAGCAGCGCGCTGGCCTGCGGGTTGCCGGCAAAGTACGGAATGCCCGCCTCGCGAAGCGCATCCAGGTAGCGCAAGCCGCTGCCGATCCGCTCGAGGGAGCCCCCAGGCAACGCACGGGTGTGGCGCTCGACAAGCCGCCAGAGCGGCTCCTTCGCCGACCATCCCGGATACGCGTTGTACGAGACACAGGCAACCCCCTGCGCCGCGAGGTGTCTGGCGATGAACGAGAAGAGCTGCTCGCGCACCGTCGCGTCGACCCATGCGTAGACGCCATGCGCGGTGATGTAGTCGAAGGCCGCCCATGGCATCGCGATCGCGCGGCCGAAGTCGGCCTGCAGGAACACCACGTTGGACAGGCCCGCGGCACCCGCGAGATCGGTTGCCCACGCAACATGTGCCGGATTGATATCGACCCCGAGGAAGCTGGCCTGCGGATGCAGCGCGGCCAGCGTCGCGAGCGTGACGCCATTGCCGCAACCGAGCTCCGCGTACCGGAAAGAGCCGGACGGCAGCGGATGCTCGAACCCGGCGCATGCGATCGAGTACCCGATGCGCGCCGGGCTCTGCAAGTCGAAGTAGCGCGCGGTGTACGGCTCGTCGAGCACGTAGCCGCGGCCGTCGGGGATTGCATCGCCCTTCGCGCGATCCATCATCGGTGCTTGTCCTGTCGACATGCGGCGGACCTGTCAGCGGATGACATCGGCGAGCCTGAACAGGCCCGACAGCGACGCCGGAATGCGCCCGAGTTCATCGAATGCGACCTGCAGCGGCGGGAAGTGCCGGAAGTTGACGGCATCGCGAAACCAGTCGCGCTGATACACGATGCTCAGCACCGGACGTGCACGCAGAGAGCGGTTCGCCATACCGCGGTGCATCAGCCGGTAATCGAAGAGCAGGCATCCGCCGAGCGAGATGCCGCGGGTGATGCCGGCTCGCAAGTCGTGCTCGACGGTCCGGTGACTGCCCTTCAGCAGTTCCGTGCCACCGACCGCCTCGTCGACATCGACCAGCGGGATCAGGACGGTCAGCGCATGCGCGGGCAGGCTTCCGGCAACAGCCGCTTCCGGAAAGAGGGGCGGATGATCCGCATGCCAGTGCTGGGCATCAGCGCCGGGTTGCGATTCGACCAGGGTCATGCTGCCGATCAGGAAGTCCGGGCCGAGCAGTACCGACAGCAGATCCATCAGCAGCGGCTGGGCGTAGAGCGCCGGCGTGTTGAAAGGCCCTCCGAGCCGCAGCGGCCGCATCGTGCGCCGATCACCGACCTGCGGCCAGGCACGCTGGTCGCAGGCCAGACCGGCGCGATGATGCGCGAGACATTGCTCGAGCATCGCTGGCGGGAAAAGCGCATCGACAGCCAGACAGCCATGTTCGGCGAGGAGTCCGGCTGCCACGCCGGCCTCGAGCGCCAGCGCAGCGGGATCGCGGCGCGAAGCGCTGCCGGCGATCAGCGCGGGGACGCAAGCGGGCTCGCGGGCAAGCATCTCGGCCTGCGCCAGCGCAGCGACCTCGCGCACCAGCACATGCTCGGCAGCCGGCGTCGCGAGGACCGCGTCGCCGCCGGCATGACGCGCGACGTCGAGAAGCTCCGGCAGGCATCGTTGCGCGTGCAACAGCTCGACGATCCGATCGGCGCCGGCACGGTCGCGTTCGCGAAAGGCCAGACGACTGCACCAGCCAAGAATCTCGGCCGCGATCTGCTCGAGGTCCGACGCGCACAACGCGCGCTCGGACTCGTTGCGCGGCGGATACTGCGCGTAGCAGACCAGCCGCAGGAAGAGTCCGGCCAGCACCGCCGCCGGCAGGGTCTCCCGCAGGCGCTCCCGCGATTCGAGCCCCGCATCCGCGACGCAGGCCCGATAGAAGCGCGCAACGGATGACGCATCGAGGGCGGCGTCGACTGCCTCGTCATCGAACGCATCGACAGCGCCGGGGGCAGCATAGAGACAGGCGGTGCCCGAGACCAGGCAGCTCAGCGACAGCCCGGGCGGACCGATCAGCGCATTGTCCCAGTCGTGAAAGACCAGCTCGCCGCTGCGCATCATCGCGACGTTGCCCGGATGCAGGTCAGCATGCTCGATGACGCTTGCCGCCGACTCGCAGCACGCGAAACGCTGCAGCAGCGCGCCCGATACCGCGTCGACGGCACCGCCAAGCAGCCCGGCACGCTCGAGTCCGATGAAATCGGACAAGCGCGCGGGTCCCGAGGACATGCGGGCGAGCGATCGGCAGTCGAGGAAAGCGCGTGTGCGCCTCCACAGCGACTTCGCCGAGAACCGCGGGAGCGCCGCGAGACGATCGAGCGTCCGGGCGCTGCGGGCCTGCACGTGCACGTAGCTGCGCAGCAGGTCGAACGCGAGCCGCGGATCGGCCGCGACGTCGATCGGCCGTCCGCGATGATCGCCGCCAAGCAGCCAGCCGCGCGCCACGTCGGCGGCAAGCAATGGTGCCACGTCGCCTTCGAGCGCCGCGGATATCGCGACCAGCGACGCCGCGGCGTCAGTCTGATGCGGCGGCAGGACCTTGAGGAACGCGTACCCGGTGTCGCTCGCGAGGCGCAGCGTGGTGCCCCATGGGGAGTCGCGCATCACGTCGACAGCCTGAACCCGACAGTGCCCAGCGGCCCACTCGATTGCCTCGGCGCAGCGTACGACAGCGGATTGCATGGCGGGGACGTGCATGGCTGCGGCTCGCAAGACCGTGATCGGCGGCAGGCTAGGGGCGACCCCAGCTATCGCAGGTCCCAGCTTACGGCGCGACGGTTGCGCGCGCAGACTGCGTCCATCGTCGAAGCGATGACGATTCCTTCCACACCTGATCTTGAGAGCTCGCCATGACCATCGCTGCCGTCAACTGCAACTGCCCCCCCGTCGTCCCGCCCACCAACTGCGGCCCCACCTGGGAAGTCAGCGCGCTGAACGCCGCCGCG
>JBIIHU010000198.1:0-7164 GCA_044235405.1 Burkholderiaceae bacterium | reverse complement strand
GGAGCCGCATCCAGCAGATCCTCGCGCCGATCGTCGGCGAGCAGAACGTGCGGACCCAGGTCAACCTGGTGCTCGACTTCACGCAGATCGAGAGCACGACCGAGGACTTCGATACCCGCGACAAGGGACCGAAGACCCGCTCCGAAGTGGTGTCGCAGGATCGCAATGCGCGCCGCGAGGCCGCCGGCATTCCGGGTGCGCTGTCCAACACCGCCCCGCCCGACCCCACGACCACGACCAACACCGCGGTCGACCCCGCGAAAGGTCAGTCCGAAAGCAGCGACACCATCAGCAGCCGGTCGACCCGCAACTTCGAGCTCGATCGCAGCGTACGGCATGTGAAGAACGCGTCGGGGACGATCCAGCGGCTGAGCGTCGCGGTGGTGGTCAACGGTCGCGAGGTCGCGCCGCCGGCCTCGGCGCCAGCCGATGCGAAGGCCGACGCAAAGGCCGATGCGAAGTCGGAGGCGAAGGCCGATGCGCCGGCCGATACGAAGGATGTCGCCGGGAGCGGCTACAGCCCGCAGGAGCTGCAGCGCCTGCAGGAACTGGTGCGCGGCGTGGTCGGCTTCGACGCGGCGCGCGGCGACGTGGTCACCGTGGTTCAGGCGCGCTTCGAGGCGCCGCTCGGCCTGCAGCCGATCCCGTGGTACCTCGAGGACCGGGTCCACGCCGGCGTGCGCACCGCGCTGCTCGGCCTGGGTTTCATCGTGTTCCTGCTGGTGGTGGTGCGCCCGCTGATGCGCAACCTCACCGCCGGCGCGGCGGTGCTCGATGGCGAGATCGCGGGCGCGCCGGCGCGACTGCCCGATGGCGAGCTGTCCGAGGAGGACATGCGGATGATCCAGATCGGCGAGGGCGAGAGCCTCGAGGAGATCAAGGCCAAGCTCAAGCCGAAGAAGTCGAGCATCTCGATCGACATGCTCGACACCGCCAACACCTACGACGACAAGGTGGCGCTGATCAGGATGCTGGTGGCCGAGGACTCCGCGCGGGTGGCCAATGTCCTGAAGAGCATGATCCGCGTAGGCTGAGGGCCCTGAGGAACGACCGGGAACGCACCGATGGCCGAGAAGACCCCAGCCGCGCCGAAGGCCGCGGCGCCCAAGACCCCGCCGGCCAAGCCGGTCGCGGGCAAGGAAGCCGGCGCGCTGGTCAAGGCGCCCGTCGTCGAACCGGCGCCCGGCGAGGCCGTGCAGCAGGAAGTCGAGGCGCTCTCCGGCACGCAGCGGGCGGCGGTGCTGATGCTGCTGCTCGGCGAGCAGCAGGCCGCCGAGATCATCCGCTACATGAACCCGAAGGAGGTGCAGGCGCTCGGCGGCGCGATGGTCTCGGTGGCCGATCTGTCCCAGGAGGCGGTCAACGTGGTGCTCGACGACTTCGTCGCCGCGCTGAAGCGCCAGACCAGCATCGGGCTGGGCACCGGCGACTACGTCGAGAAGGTGTTCAAGCGCGCGCTCGGCGACGACAAGGCGCTGTCGGTGCTCAGCCGCATCATGCCGGGCCAGGGCAACAAGGGTCTGGACATTCTGAAGTGGATGGATGCGCGCTCGATCGCCGACATGATCCGCAGCGAACATCCGCAGGTGATCGCGATCATCCTGTCGGTGCTCGACTACGACGTCGCCGCCGACGTGCTGAACTACCTCTCGCCGGAGGCCCGCCCGGAGATCATCCAGCGCGTGGCGAGCCTCGAGACCGTGCAGCCCTCGGCGATGGAGGAACTCGAGGCGATCATGCAGAAGCAGTTCTCGAAGAACTCGTCGGCCAAGTCCTCGAGCTTCGGCGGCATCAAGGCGGCCGCCAAGATCATGAACTTCGTCAAGGTCGACCTCGAATCCTCGATCATGAACGGCCTCGAGCGCCTCGACCCGGACCTGATGCTGAAGATCCAGGACAACATGTTCACCTTCGAGAACCTGTCGGCGGTCGACAACCGGGCGATCCAGACGCTGATGCGCAATGTCGACCCGGACCTGCTGATGACCGCGCTGAAGGGCGCCCCCGACTTCGTCAAGGACAAGTTCTTCGACAACATGTCGCAGCGCGCGCGCGTGATGTTCATCGACGACATGGAGGCCAAGGGACCGCTGCGGGTCACCGACGTCGAGGAAGCGCAGAAGAACATCATGCGCATCGCGCGCAAGCTCTCCGACCGCGGCGAGCTGGTGCTTGCAGGCCGTGGCGATGACTTCGTCTGATCGGGCCGCGATGCCGCACCCCGCCGCTGTCGCCGTGCTTCGAGGCAGGCGCCGATGACCGGCCCGAAGCGTCCACCGCGAGGCGGGGGCTGGCGGGGCAACCCGCTGCTCAGTGCGCCGGTGCCGGCGGCGCCCGGCTTCGAGCGGGCCGACTGGGACGAGCCGCGCGCGCGCCCCTTCGGACCCTGGCGCGTCGTACCCGCGATCAGCCCGCTGGACGCTGTCCACGAGATCCCGCCGCCGGGCGCGCCCCAGGTCAGCCCCGCGGCCGAGCCTCCGGCGCCTCGCGGCGCGAAGCGGTCGGCCACCGCCGATCCGCCCGCGCTCGCCGGTCCGCCCCTCAAGAGCGAGGTCGCACCCGCGGCCGAATCGCCGGAACAGGTCGCCGCGCGCGAAGAGGCGCTGCGCGCCGCGATCGCGCAGGCCCATGCTCGCGGCGTCGCCGAGGGCGAGGCAGCGGCGCGGCGCGAACTCGCGCAGGCCGGCGCCGGGCACGATGCGCTGCTGCGCGAGATCGCGTCGGCGCTGCAGGCGCTCGCCGTCGATCCGGACCGCTGCTTCGAGCCGCTGCGCCGGCTCGCGCTGCACCTGGCCGAGCAGCTGGTACGGGCCGAACTGCGGTTGTCGGGGGCGGCGATCGAGCAGCTCGTGCGCCTCAGCCTGGAGCAGCTGCCGGGGCCGGTGCTCGCCCCGACCGTGAGCCTGAACCCGGAGGACCTCGCGCTGCTCGGCGAGTCGGGCGCGATCTTCGGACCCGACTGCCGGCTCGAGGCCGACCCGATGCTCGCCCGCGGCAGTGTGCGCGCCGCGGCACGCGACGCGATCGTCGAGGATTTCATCGAGCATCGCCTCGCGGCCCTCGCCGACAGGCTGCTCGCCGACCCGCAGGCCTGGCATTCCCGTGCGTCGCCACCGACCGATGGCTCGCCGCCGGAGGCTTCGTGATCGACTTCACCGCCGATGTCGAGCAGCGCCTGCCCGGGCTGCGCGCCCCGAGGCCCGCACCGGTGGGTACCGTGGTGCGGCTGGTGGGACTGCGCCTGGAGGCGCGCGGCATCACGGCGCCGCTCGGTGCGCTGTGCGCGGTGCGCGGCACGGCCGGACAGCGGATCGACGCCGAGGTGGTCGGGTTCCAGGACCGCACGCTGCTGCTGATGCCCTTCGAGGAACCGCACGGCATCGGCCCCGGCGCTACGGTGCGGGTCCTGCGCGATGCGGCCGACGTGCCGGTCGGCCCGCAGCTACTCGGGCGTGTTGTCGACGCACTGGGCCAGCCTCTCGACGGACGACCGGCACCCGCATGCTTCGAGCGGGTCGGTCTGGTCGCGCCGGCGCTCAACCCGATGGAGCGCGGTCCGATCCGCGAGGTTCTCGACGTCGGGGTTCGGGCGATCAACGGGATGCTCACGATGGGCCGCGGCCAGCGCATCGGCCTGATCGCCGGCTCGGGCGTGGGCAAGAGCGTGCTCCTGGGGATGATGACCCGCTATACCGAGGCGCAGGTCGTCGTCATCGGCCTGATCGGCGAGCGCGGACGCGAGGTGCAGGGATTCATCGAGGAGGCGCTCGGTCCCGAGGGCCTGGCGCGCGCGGTGGTGGTCGCGGCGCCCGCCAACGTGTCGCCGGTGCTGCGCCTGAAGGCCGTGCAGCAGGTGCACCGTGTGGCCGAGCACTTCCGCGACCAGGGCCTCGACGTGCTGATGCTCGTCGACAGCCTCACCAGGGTGGCCCACGCCCAGCGCGAGATCGGGCTGGCGATCGGCGAGCCTCCCACGTCGAAAGGCTATCCGCCGTCGGTCTTCGCGCTGCTGCCCCGGCTGATCGAGCGCGCGGGCGTCGGCCGGCACGGGCATGGCTCGATCACGGCGGTCTACACGGTGCTCGCCGAGGGCGACGACGGCAACGACCCGATCGTCGACATCGCACGCGCCTCCCTCGACGGCCAGGTGGTGCTGTCGCGGCGCCTGGCCGATGCGGCGCACTACCCCGCGATCGATCTCGCCGGCTCGGTGTCGCGCGTGATGCCCGCGCTGGTCGATGCGCCCGCGCTGCGCCGTGCCAACCGTTTCCGGCGGCTGTGGGCGCTCTACCAGCAGAACCAGGACCTGATCAGCGTCGGCGCCTACGAGGCGGGCGCCAACCGCGAGCTCGACCAGGCGATCCGCCTGCGCCCCGCGATGGAACAGTTCCTGCGGCAGGACATGCACGAATCCGCCGGCTATGCCGCCAGCCGCGATGCGGTCGACCGGCTGATGGCCGAAAGCGCCGTCGCATGAACACGGTCGCTGCCGCCCCTTCGCGCGACGGGCCGTCACCCTGGGCGGTGCTGCGCGACCGTGCGCGGCGCCGGGCCGACCGCGCGATCGAGGCGCTCGCCCTCGCGCAGCGCGAGCGCGAGCGCCTGCGTCACAGCCGCTCGCGCGTGCAGACCATGCTGCGCGAGTACGGCGCGCGGCTGCAGCGGCTGCAGGCCGAGGCGCATGCGATCGCCGAGGCGGTCAACCAGCGCGAGTTCCTCGGGCACCTGCGCCGGCTCGATGAGCGTGTCGGCCGCCAGCTGCTGCAGGCCGACCGGCAGGTCGAGCAGCTTCGCGCCGGGGTGGTGGCCGCCGAACAGGAGGTGGCGAAGCTCGCGCAGCTGCTCGAGCGCGAGGAGCGGGCGCACCGGGACCTCGCAGCGCGGCGCGAGCAGCGGCAGCTCGATGACTGGGCGGTGATGCAGGCCGGCCTTCGCGCGGCGCTCGCGGCCGACGAGGAAGCCGCGCTCAGAAGGGAGGCTTGATGACCTTGGCGCAGGTGCCGCGGATCAGCGGGACGACCCGCGCGTCGCTGAGGGTGAGGCTTTGCGTGAACGAGCCGGTGCTGCGGTCGACCGTGAAGTCCTCGCGCGTGATGGTGACGCCGAAGCGCTGGAACATCGCCGGCCGGCTCACCTGCAGCTTGTTGCCCTTGACCGTCAGCGCGCCGGCTCGCCCCTCGGAGATCGACAGCTTGCCCTGGTACCAGCCCGACGACTTCCCGAAATCGATCTGCGCCAGCGCGATCCGGGAAGGCTCGTTGGCGTTGATGCCGAGCGCCATCTGGCCGTCGAGGTCGAGCTGCAGCTCGCAGATCAGGTCGAGAACCTGCTCGGAGCCGCTAGCGCGCGACCCCGGCGGTGACGCCGACCTGGCTGCCGGCGCGGCCGCGGGCTCGGGCGCCGACGTGCTGTCGGCGATGAACCACGCGAGGCCCACGAGGAGCCCCGAAACAACCGCCCCGATCAGGATGCCCAGCCCGAGATTTTTCATGTCGGCATTCAAGGTGCGGATCTGTCGGTCGATCATACCAACGGGATCGCACGCCGTGCGCGCCATCGCTGACGCCATGCCCGGCGTACCCGGGCGACCACACCCGGCCTACAGCGCGATCGACATACTCGGGGATTTCGGAACGTCATGAAGACCATCATCACCTTCGCGGTGGCAGGCCTAGTGGCCATGCTGATCGCGGTCCTGGGCACGCTGACCTTCGTCAAGTGGCGCCAGGCCGCGGAAGCCACCCAGCGCGCAAGCCGCGCCGCCGAGCAGACCCAGGCGGCCCGCGATCGCATCCGCGTGCTCGAGGAAGAGATCACCAGCCTGCGCGAGAAGCTCAGCATGGCCATGGCGCGCGCCGCGGATGCGGTCAGGGGCGAGGTCAACTGCAGCGCCGATGCGAGCGCCCCGGCGGGGGCGGCACGCGGCGCCACGGCGCTCGAGCCGCGCTACAAGCCGGGCGTGCTGCGCATGGCCCTGCAGAAGGAAGGCCTGCGCGTGGACGCCGCACCCGGCAGCCAGCTGCAGATCGGCGACGCGATGTACGAGCTCAGCCACTACCTGTTCATGCCGCCGGCGAGCCCCCCCGAGAAGGGCCGCGCACCGATGCCCACGCTGCTGATGGTGCACCGCGCGCCCTCGGCCGGCCAGTGGGCGATCGTCGTGGTGCCGATGCGCGAGTCGGCCTTCCAGCACCGCAGCCTGTGGCTGATCCTGAACAACCTGCCGCCCAAGGGCAGCACCGAGGCAAACGCGGCGATGATCTCGATCGATCCGATGACGCTGCTGCCGGCGTCGCTCGACCACCAGGCCTGGGAAGCCGCACTGCCGATGCCTCCCTGCACCCCAGGTGCGCGCTGGTTCCGCTTCACCTCGCCGATCGGCATCAGCCGCGAGCAGGCCGAGAAACTCGTGGGCCGGATGCAGAATCCGGTCTCGGGAAGCTAGCGATGCGCCTCGGCGTCCGCCGGGCCCGCGCGGGTGCCGGCACCCTCGGCTGCGGGTGCCGTCGCGGCTGCAGGGTCGGCGCAGACCGCCCCGAGCGCACGCTCGAACAGGCTGCCGGGCGGCACGGCGCGCCAGTAACCCTGCTCATCGATCGCGAACAGGCGCTTGCCGGCGAGCCCGGGCTCGGCATGGCTGGTGACCGACCCGATGCGGTGTCGCCGGCTCGTGCAGTCGTACTCGTTGCGGTAGCGTCGCGAGCGCACACCGTCAGGGTCCGGGGCCGCGAGATCCTGGCGCTCGATCACCCTGCGCAGCGCGCCCTCCCGCGCGATCGACGCGGTGTCGAGATAGAGTTCGACCCCCGCGGAGCGCGCCACCAGCACCCAGACGGGCTCGGCCGGCGCTTCGGCAGCGGGCCCCAGACGGGCAAGATAAGCGCCCGCCCACAGCCCGGCGGGCACCGCGATCACGAGCAGCAGGACGCCGGCAAGCCTTCGCGAGCGGGGTTTCGGGCGACGCAAGGACGGGGCCGGACCGGGCATCGGGCAACGGGGAATCCGGTTCCAGTCTACCAGCGGCTCGACCGGATCCGTCGCGTCGACGCTCTGCTACAGTCTGCGATCTCCTGAGGAAGCATCATGTTTTTCTTCATCGGCCTGCTCGTTGTCTTCGGTGCCGTCATCGGGGGGTACATCGCTGCCGGCGGCAGCATGGCGCCA
>JBIIHU010000023.1:0-22286 GCA_044235405.1 Burkholderiaceae bacterium | reverse complement strand
CGCCTTCGACCCAGAAGCGGCGCGACTGCAGGTTGGGCAGGAAGCGGCGCTTGGTCTTGTTGTTGGCGTGCGAGACATTGTTGCCCACCATCGGGGCCTTGCCGGTCACCTGGCATACGCGGGCCATGGTCTTGCTCCTGAAAGGCGGTTGGCTGTCGGGCGCACCGCGCAAAAACTGGGGACGGGACGGCGAATCGGAATGCCTGATGACCCTGAAGTCATCGCGCGCAGTCTGCAAGAACCGGCCCGACCGCCGGCTCTGACGCAGCCACGAAACCGCAATTCCCGTCGCCGAAAAGCCTTTGATTATGCATTGCCGGTAAACGATTGTCCAGATGCGCCCTCGCGCTGTACTTCCCGGGCCCGCCGTGGCACGCGGCCATGCCCGGCGTACCGGCCTTGGCGCAACGGGCTTCAGATCCAGCCGCGCTCGGCGAAGGATACGCAGCGATTGCCTGCCACGATGAGGTGGTCCAGCACGGGGATGTCGAGCGACGCGAGCGCCTGGCGAAGCGCATCGGTGAGAAGCCGGTCGGCGGTGCTCGGTTCGGCGACGCCCGACGGATGGTTGTGTGCCAGGATGACCGCCGCGGCATTCAGGCGAAGCGCCTGGCGGGCGACCTCGCGCGGGTAGACTGCGGTCTGCGACAGCGTGCCGCGAAAGAGTTCCCGAGCGTCGATGACCCGATGCTGGCTGTCGACGAAGACCCCGACGAAGCATTCGATCGGGCGATCGCGCAGCCACAGCGCCAGGAAGCGCCGCACGGCATCCGGCGACTCCAGCACGTCATGCCGGGCGAGGATCTCGAGCTCGGCTCGGCGCATCAGTTCGGCCACCGCGCGCAGACGCCGCCAGCGGGCTGCAGCCACGCCCGCCGGTGGTTCCGGACCGAGCAGCAAGCGCAGGCTCGGGCAGGCTCGGAGATCGCGGCGCGCCCGTGCCAGCGCACCGGGGGTATGCCGCCCGTCGAGCGCGAGGGCGAGCAGCAGGCTGTGGTCGGGCGCCGTCGGGGCAAGGCCTGGCATACAATCGGAAAGACTCATGAGCACTCCTCTCGTTCAGGGCGATTCGCATCTCACGCTGCACTACCGCATCAGTCTGGCCGACGGCGGTGGCGATGTCGTCAGTACTTACGGCGGATCTCCCGCGACCCTGCAGATGGGTATCGGCCAGATGGCCGAGCCGCTCGAGCAGTGCCTGATCGGGCTGGCGCAGGGCTGCGAGGCGCACTTCGAGCTGCCGCCGGGTCGGGCCTACGGCGATCGCAACCCGGCGCTGCTGCAGCGGGTGGCGCGCGCGGTCCTCGAAGCGCACGCCGAGCCGGGCACCGAGTGGGTTCCAGGCGACCTCGTCGACTTTCCCGCGCCGGATGGCGGTAGGTTCGCCGGCGTCCTCAAGGACATCGACGAGCGTGGCGCGCTCTTCGACTTCAACCACCCGCTGGCCGGCCGCCCGATCCGCTTCGAGGTGCGGATCATCGCGGTCCTCTGAACCCTGCAGCCGTGAACACCCGAAACGACCCCGCCGACGGAGGCCTTGCCATGGAAGCCCTTCTTGCCCAGCCGCGCGGCTTCTGCGCCGGTGTCGACCGCGCGATCGCCATCGTCGAGCGTGCCCTCGACCTCCATGGCGCACCCATCTATGTCCGCCACGAGATCGTCCACAACGATCACGTGGTTGCCGATCTGCGCGGCAAGGGTGCCGTCTTCGTCGAATCCCTCGACGACATCCCGGCCGGTGCCACGGTGGTCTTCTCGGCCCACGGCGTGTCTCGCGCGGTGCGCGACGAGGCGCAGGGCCGCGGCCTGCGCGTCTTCGACGCCACCTGCCCGCTCGTCACCAAGGTGCATGTCGAGGTGGCTCGCATGCGTCGCGAAGGCCGCGAGGTCGTGATGATCGGCCATGCCGGCCACCCGGAAGTCGAGGGAACCATGGGTCAGGTCGACAGCGGCATCCACCTGATCGAGTCCGTCGACGATGTCGCCCGGCTGCGCATCGCCGACCCCTCTCGTCTGGCCTATGTCACCCAGACCACGCTGTCGGTCGATGATTGCGCCGAGGTCATCGCCGCGTTGCGTGCCCGCTTCCCCGAGGTGGCCGAGCCCAAGAAGCAGGATATCTGCTACGCCACCCAGAACCGCCAGGACGCCGTCAAGTTCATGGCGCCGCAGTGCGATCTTGTGCTGGTCATCGGATCGCCCACCAGTTCCAACAGCAATCGCCTGCGCGAGGTGGCTGCCAAGATGGGCTGCGAGGCCCACCTCATCGGCTCGGCCGCCCAGCTCGATCCCGGCTGGCTGCAGGGCCGGCGCCGCATCGGCATCACCGCCGGCGCGTCGGCGCCCGAGGTGCTGGTCACCGAAGTGCTCGATCGGCTGCGCGCGCTCGGCGTGGTCGCGGTGCGCCAGCTCCCGGGTGTCGAGGAAGACACCGCCTTTCCGCTGCCACGAGGGCTTGCGCGCGAGGGCTGAGGCCCGCGCAGCCTCGGCTCTCGGTGGCCTCGGGCCACCTCCGCCCGCCCGCTGCCGCCCGTCGGCGGTGTTGGCCGCGTTCGTCGGACCGCGCTGCCGCCTCGTGGGGCCGCCTGCCTAGACTTCGCACGGACGAAGGGGGCGCAGCGTGGCAATGAAAGGCAGAGGATTCACCCTGATCGAGTTGATGGTGGCGGTCGCGGTCATCGCGATTCTCGCGGCCACGGCCGTGCCTGCCTATCGCGACTACTCGGTGCGCGCGCAACTGGTCGATGCGACCGCCGCGCTCGCCGATCAGCGGGTGCGGATGGAGCAGTTCTACGCCGACAACCGCCACTACGGCAGCGGTACTTGCGGGGCCACGCTGCCGATCCTCGAGCGCTTCGTGCTCAGCTGCGAGCTCAGTGCGGAGGGGCAGGGCTATGTCGTGACGGCCGCTGGCCGCACCGACAGCCTGCTGAACGGTTTCAAGTACAGCATCGACCAGGCCAACCGGCGGGTGACCGTCGCCTGGGGGGCCGGCTGGGGCAGCGTGCCTGCCGCGGGCGAGACACGCTGGCTGATCCGGAAGGAGTGACGTGATCCGAGCCTTCCAGCGGCACCGGCAGGCGGGCTTCACGCTGGTGGAGCTGCTGATCACGATGCTGGTCCTCGCGATCATGATGCGTGTCGCGATGCCCGCCTTCGCGACCTGGATCGGTAACGTTCAGCTGCGCGCGTCGGCCGAATCGGTCCTGGGCGGGCTCAACCTCGCGCGGGCCGAGGCCCTGCGGCGCAATGCGCGCGTGATGTTCACGATGGCCGGTGGCGACGGCGGGGTCACCGGCTGGTCTGTCTGTCAGGTGGCCGCCGGCGGTACGGCCTGCGATGACGCCCTGCCCGTGGTTCAGGTCCGCGACGGCGCCGAGGAATCGGGGCGCTCCCGCGCCGGAGCTTCGACCAGCACGGACCAGACCTCGCCCACCGCGATTGCCACCGCGCTCGCGCCTGGCTCGGGGATGCCCGCATCGGTGATCTTCGACGGGCGCGGTCGTCCTCTGGTGGCCGCAGGGTGGGCCAACAGCGTGCGGATCGATCTGCGCAACACCGGGCTGGCTCCCGAGGACGAGCGCCGCATGGTCATCCTGCTCGGTGCGAGCGGCGGCGCGCGGATGTGCGATCCGCTGGCGACCAGCGGGGATCCGCGAGCGTGCTGACGAAAGGAACGATGAGGATGTCGATGCAGGGTCTTGCGCAGCGCGGGCCGAGCGAGCCCACGACCAGCCTGTCGCGGATGCGCGATCGCGGGCGCGGCCGCGTGGTCGGTCGGCTTGCGCAGCGCGGCTTCATGATGGTCGAGGCGCTGGTCGCGATCCTGGTCTTTTCGCTCGGCATCCTCGGCGTGGTCGGCATGCAGGCTCGCTCGGTGCAGATGATGAGCGACGCCACCTTCCGCGCGCAGGCCGCGCAGCACGCCTCGGAGCTGATCGCCGAGATGTGGACGGTCAATCCGTCCGCGCTCGGGACGCTGTTCGCCAGCAGTCCGGCCGGCGCTCGCTATTCGCAGTGGCGTGCCCGTGTGGAGACGGGCAGCACCGCGCTCCCCGGCGCCACCGCTCTGCCGCCCGAGGTGACCATCCTGACCGCGCAGGTTCCCTACCCGCCGACCCTCGCGTTCGGCAACCAGACCGCGACGACGGTGACCGTCACGGTGCGCTGGCAGGCGCCCGGGGCGGCCAGCGCAAGTTCCTACACCACCACGGCGATGATCCTGGAGCCGCAGTCGTGACCCGAGTGCATCGCGGCTTGCGGCCGGCCCTTCGCAGCCGCGCGAAGGGGTTCACGCTGCTCGAACTGATGGTCGCGGCGGTGATCGCGATGGTTGCGGCAGTCACCATCTTCCAGACGATGTCGGTCAGCGAGGAGCGTCGTCGCAGCACCACCAGCGGCAGCGAGGGACTGCAGTCGGGTGTCTTCGCGCTGGCCAGCCTGGAGCGCGCGATCGTCGGCGCGGGCTACAGCCTGACGGCGATCAGCGACACCACCTATGTGTCGCCGGTACGCAGGGTCGTGCCGGGCAGCGGTTTCACGCTGTCGAGCGACACCCCGCCGCGACCCGAGCTCCATCTTGGTTGCCGCTTCACGATCAACGGCCAGACCCACCGCGTGGCGCCGCTGCTGGCTGCCGCGGGCGCCGCCAATGGCGGCATCGCGACCGATACGCTGACGATCTTCAGCGGCAGCAACCCCAACGTGCCACTTCCGGTCGCTGCCACAGGCGTGGTCGACGCGAACGCCACGGAACTGACGCTGACGTCGACCCATGGTTTCCGCGTCGACGACTGGGTGCTGGTCTACGAGCAGAGCGAAGCCGCGAGCCCCGGCACGGAGCGGCCTGTGGCCTGCACGCTGACCCGCGTGACGGCCCGTTCCGTGGCCTCGCACCAGGGCACGATCACGCTCCAGGCGGGTACCGCTGCAGCCTATCAGCAGCCGATGGTGATCAACCTCGGGCTTACGCCGACGCTCGAGCGCTTCGTCGTCGATGGCAACGGACGCCTGATGGTCACCAACCTGCTGGGCACCGACCGGGCGCAGGTGCTTGCCGACAATGTGATCGCGATGCGCGTGCAGCTCGGCATCGACCGTGGCAACGACGACGTTGTCGACGAGTGGGTCAACGCGCCAGCGACCATCGATACCTGGCTCAACCCGAGCAATCCGCTGCCGCCCAACCGGGTGGGCATTCCGGGCGGCGGTGATGGGGGCGGTAACGGTGGTGGTAACGGTGGTGGTAACGGTGGCGGCATTGGTGCTAGCCAGGCGCGCGCCTTCCACCAGATCAAGGCGGTTCGCGTGGGCCTGCTGATCCGCAGTCCGCAGTTCGAGCGGGCTCAGGAAGGCAATGGTCAGAACGGTGGCTGCACCACTACCGACGGCAGCAATCGCGTGATCCTGCCGGCGCGTGCCGGCGATGCGGCATCGGGCCTTCCCGACATGCCCGCGAGCGGCAGCTATTCGTTCGATGGCGAACAGCGGTGCTTTCGCTACAACACCGTCAGCGCGGTGCTCGGCCTGCGCAACGCCCTGCTGAGCGAGATGTGACGATGAGCTGCCGTTCTCCCGTCGGACGCCAGCAGGGTGCCGCGCTGATCGTCGCGCTGGTCGCGCTGGTCGCGATGATCACCGCCGGCTTCGCACTGTTCCGTTCGGTGGACAACGCGAACATGGCATCGATGAATTACCAGCTGCTTCGCAGTGCCGAGCAGAACGCCGACATGGCCTTCAACGATGCGCTGCTCGCCTACATGCAGTCGCACCCGAACGGCGCGCTCAACGTGATGGATCGCAACACCGACCAGCCGGCGATCGCGTACTTCGCGGTGCAGCGTCCGCAGAACGACGACGGGCTGCCCACTGTGCTGACCGCGCTGTCGGCGCCGACCTGGGCTGCCAGCGGTCCGCAGGCCACCGGCTGGCCGGGCGAGCAGATCGATGGCACGTCGCGCCAGCTGCGCCGTTACGTGATCGAGCGCCTGTGCGATGCGCCGGGCGTGGCCACCGAGGCGTCGTGCCGGCGCTACGAGTACCGATTTCCGCGCAACTGCGCGAACAACTGCGCGGAGTCCGCCAACGAGTGGCTGCCCTTCGTGCGCGTGACCGTGCGCATCGACGGACCGAAGAACGCAGTGGTCTACGCGCAGATGTTCCTGAAGGGCGACTGAAACCATTCCCGGCGGTTTCGTCCTCGAATGCCGGTCATTTGCCCGTGAGGCGCCGTCGACGCGATTCGTCATGATCATTCGACCCCGAACGCTGGTCAGCACGCTGCTCGCCGGCCTGCTGCTGCAGGTCGGTCCGGTCGCGCCTGTACTCCATGCAGCACCGGCGCCTCCGGTATCCGTCACGATCTCGATCCCGGCGATCAGCGACCGGCCGCTCTACACGGTGGCGACCGTGCAGCCGAACCTGATGGTGACGCTGGACAACTCGAATTCGATGAACCTGCAGTACGCGCCGGCAGGGATCAATAGCAATGTCCAGAAGCCCTGCTTCACGAACGCGTCCTACAACCGCCTCTACTACGACCCGTCGGTCACCTACCTGCCGCCGATGCGTGGCGATGGCACCCGTTATCCAGCGGCCGCCTACACGGCCGCGTGGAAGAACGGATTCAATACTGCCCTCGGTACCATCGACCTGAGTGCCGGCTTTCCGGGGCTGAAGAACTACGGTGCCGGCAATCTCGGTGGCCCCGAGTCGCATGATCCGAGACGCGTGGCCTCGATTGCCGATCGGGGTGCCTACCATCACGCCTACTCCGGCACTTCGCCCGTCTTGCCGGTCGTGGGTACCTGCTATCCCGACGCCAGCTACACGCTGGTGGACATGAACGCCGCCACGGCCGCGCAGCAGCAGAACTTCGCCAACTGGTTCAGCTACTACCGCAACCGCATGATGGCGATGAAGACGGTTCTGAGCGAGGCCTTCCGCTTCATCGACGGTAACTTCCGCGTCGGCCTGCACACCATTCTCTATCCGGAAAAGACCGACGCCTACGGTGCCTTCCTGCCGGTCGAGACTTTCAGCGGCTCCTACCGTACGAGCTGGTACGAGCGTCTCCATGGTCTCGGGGTTTCCTTGATGACCCCACTGCGGGAGGCCAGCCAGCGCATCGGCGAGTACTACCGTACTGGCGCCAGCCCCGCCGGCGGCACGGTTGCCGATCCGATCCAGTACAGCTGCCAGCAGAACTACCACCTGCTGACCACCGACGGCGAGTGGACCGCTGGTGGCGGCGCCAGCGGGACGGTGGGGAGCACCAACTGGAACCGTACGCTGCCCAACAATCCGGCGCTGCTGACGGCGCTGAGCGCGGAGTTCGGCACGACCTTCACGGCGGGCCAGAACTGGCCTGCGCCCTACCGCGAGAACGACGGTACCGCCTCGACCAACTCGCTGGCCGACATCGCGGCCTACTACTGGCAGACCGACCTGCGGCCGACGATGGCCAACAACGTGTTCACCTCGAAGCGCAACCCGGCGAACTGGCAGCACATGGTGACCTTCGGACTCGCGTTTTCCGCCAAGGGCACCGTCGCCTATCCCGAAGGCCTCGATGCGATCCGCGCCGGTACCGCGCAGTGGCCAGCACCTGCTGCGCTCAATCCCTCGGCGATCGATGACCTTTGGGCCTCGGCGCTGGTCGGCCACGGCATGTTCTTCAACGTGACGTCGCCGGTCGAGCTGAACGAGGCCCTCGCGCGGTCGATCACCGAGATCCAGTCGAGGCAGGGTTCGGGTTCTGGCGCGGTGGTGTCGACGCGCGACCTGAGCGTTGGCTCGCCGCTGGCCTTTCGGGCGATGTACCGCTCGGGGGAGTGGAGCGGCGACGTGCAGGCCCGCAACATCGATCCGTCGACGGGCACGATCTCGCCGGTGGCGGTGTGGAGCGCTTCGGAGAAGCTGCGCGCGCAGGTCGAGCCTTCGGGTGCGGGCGGTGGGTGGTCGACGAACCGGCGCATCGCCACGCGCACGGCCGCCGGCAGCAGCGGGACGGCGGTGCGTTTCCGCGAGCCGGGCTTCGGCGGTGCGGGCGGCGCGATCAGCACCGCGCAGGCCAACACGCTGACGGGCGGCACGGCGAACTCGGCGCAGCAGAAGAAGATCATCGAGTACCTGCGAGGCGACCGCAGCAACGAGGACACGAGCACGGTGACGCGCGAGTTCCGCCAGCGCGCCTCGGTGCTGGCCGACATCGTGGGCTCGGAGCCGCGCTACGTGGGCGCGCCCTCGGAGTCCTACCTCGATTCGTACCACCCTGGCTACTCGGCGTTCAGGACGACGCACGCGTCGCGCTCGCCGACGCTGTACGTGGGCTCCAACGGGGGGATGCTGCACGCGATCGAGGCGACGATGGGTGTCGCGACCTCGGGCGCGGAGCGCTGGGCCTACGTGCCGAGCTTCATGTTCTCGTCGGGGGTGGAGGGGCTGCAGGGTCAGGCGTGGCGGGAGACCGACCCGGTGCCCACGAAGTACGAGCACCGCTTCCGGGTGGATGGCACACCGATGGTGCGCGACGTGAACTTCGGCCGGGTGGCCGGGGTCGGTTCGGTCAGTACGGACTGGCGCACGCTGCTGGTGGGTGGCCTGGGCAAGGGGGGCAGGGGCTACTACGCGCTGGACGTGACCTCGCCGCTGGCGGCCGACGAGCAGGCGGTGGTGAGCAAGGTGCTGTGGGAGTTCGACGGCAGCTCGAGCGGTGACCAGAACCGCGTGGGCTACAGCTTCGGGCAGCCGATGGCGCTGTTCACCGCGGCCGGGTGGGTGGTGGCGGTGAGTTCGGGCTACCAGAACGCGACCGGCACCGGCCATGTGTGGCTGCTCGATCCGCGCAACGGCAGCGTGATCAAGCGGCTGGATGTGCCGGACAACTCGGGGGCGTCGGCGGCCGACCCGATCGGTCTGGCGCACATGGAGGCGTACTTCCAGGACGACCGCGAGCAGCGGGTGCTGCAGCTGTACGCGACCGATCTGCGTGGCAATGTGTGGCGGTGGGATCTGTCGGGCAACACGGTGTCGTCGTGGGGCACGAACGCGACGAAGGTGGCGGCGGTGGGTGCGCCGATCACGACGTCGCCGGCGCTGGCGATCAATCCGGCCAATCCGTCGGAGCGGTGGGTGGTATTCGGCACGGGTCAGCTGCTGTCGGCAGCCGATACCGGCTCGACGGCGACGCGCACGCTGTACGCGGTGAAGGATGGCGGGCCGGTGACGCCGGCGAGTTTTTCGACGGCGCTGAGCCGAGGGGATCTGCAGTCGGTGAGCCTGACGGGCACGGCGACGGTGAGCGAGACGACCAAGGGCTGGTACATCGACATGCCGTCGGGCGGTCAGATCGTGGTGCCGCCCTTCGTGGCGCGCGGGGTGGTGATCTGGGGGGTGACGATCCCGAGTTCGGATGCGTGCAGTCCGGGTGCGAACTCGTACCTGTACGCGCGCGAGCTGGGAACGGCGGGCAACCGGATCTCGAACGGCAACACCTCGATCGCGGTGAGCGCGCCGATGACGAAGGTGCAGACGATCCTGGCGGGTGGCGCGGCCGGCGGGACGAGCAGCCAGCGCAAGCTGTTGGCGATCGGCTCGACCTCAGCTTCCGACGTGCAGATCGATGTCAACTTGCGGGTGATGCTCACCGGCGGGCGCAGCAACCTGCGCTTCGTGACCCGGCAGTAGAGCCTGATCGGGGCAGGGCGCGCGGATCGCCGGAAATCTGCGCGCAAGCCCTAAAGTTTCGCGCGGTGCGGCCGTAATACGGGGACGTCGAGCGTGAAACGGATCCTGCGCCCATGCCGTGCTTTCCTGACGATGCCGATCCTGTCGAGATGGCGTGCCGCCTTTCTGCGCAGGCCGAGCTCCTGGCGTTGAACGCCGGCCGCGAGGCGCTGCGCGACCCCACGGCGAGCCGGGAGCTGCAGCGACTCGCCGCCGAGGCTCGCGAACTCGCGCGCCGCGGTCGCGAGGTGGCCGAGCATCACCGTCTGCTGGCCGCCGCCGAGGCGCTGGCTGCCCAGGTGCTCGACGATGGCCCGGACGAGGGCATGCTCGTCGATGGTGGCGTCGATGGTGCGTCGCTACCCGACCCGTTTACCGATCCCGCCCGCGCGGCTCGTCGTGCCGTCGAGCGATTTCTGGCGCGAGCCGAGCAGCCGGCGTCATTCCTGCGCCCGGGAAATCTGCCACACTGAGGCATCCGGTCCGCCGGGCCGGCGCTTGCGCCCCGACGAGGTTGCCGATGCCGCTGCAGAACATCGCCCCGATCAACGACCAGCTCGCCGACATCATCGTGCGGGCGGGCGAGCCCTGGATCGAGACCGTGCCGGGCATGGCCTGGACGAAGGTGCTCTGGACCGGGCCCGAGACCGGCCGCTGGGTGGCGCTCTACCGCTGGAAGAAGGGTTTCGTGGCGCCGCCCCACAAGCATCTTTCGGATGCGCACACCTACGTGCTGAAGGGGCGACTGCAGGTTCGGGGCGGGATCCTCGAGGCGGGCGACTACGACTACGAGCCCAACGGCGTCGTCCACGGCGCCACCACGGCGCTCGAGGACACCGAGTATCTCTTCGTGTGCGAAGGGCCCGTCGTCTTCTTCGACGAGAACGGCCTCACCGCCTACAAGGGCTGGGAGGAGCTGGAACGGTTGCGGCAGTCGGCGGCGGCACGGGCCAGCGGCTGAAGCCGCGCCGACGTTTCAGGCGAGCGCTGCTGGCTCGCCGCGCGCGGCCCGAAGCCGGCTCGCCAGCTGCCTGCGCAGGCGCACCACCCCGGCATCGCTCGCGACCAGCGCCTCGGATGCTTGCGGGTCGCGCTGGCGTTCGCGCTCGATGGCCTCGAGAAGCACCCGATCCTCCTCGAAGGTGATCGCGTACTGCGCCGCGAGTTCGTCGCCCACCGCCGCGTCGTCCGGCGCGAAATTGCGCAGCTGGAGCGCGAAGTATTGCGTGCTCGTCGCATCGCGCGGGCTCAGGAAGGCGTAGGAAAGCGATCGGTAGGGCGCTGCCGCGATCGCCTCGGGTGTTCGCGGGCTGCCCGCCGGCACGGCGCCGAAGTCCACCCACGAGGTGGCAGGTGCTCGGTAGTGGTAGCGCTGCCAGCGATCGACAAGCCCGTGCAGCCCGCCGAGGCGCCGCATGACCGGCACCGGCGGGGAAGCCTCGATCCAGCGTTCGCAGCAGATGGTGCCGTCGGGCAGCTCGCTGGCGCTGACCGGCACCTCGTCGCCGGCCGCATCGCCGATGGTGCGCTGATGCACGAAGCTGGTATGTGCCGGGTCGATCAGGTTGTCGGCGATCAGCGTCCAGCGGGCCTGGAAGATCGTCTGCCCGCGGGTGAGACCCCAGCCGGGTTGCCCGTAGGCGGGGATCTCGACGAGGTCGGCGGGATCGGCAAGTGCCGGATCGCCCATCCAGACGAACACCAGGCCGTAGCGTTCGATGACCGGAAAACTTCGCACCGTTGCGGCCGGCGGGATGCGCGTCTGGCCGGGTGCGTGAACGCATCGGCCGGATGGGTCGGAACGCAGGCCGTGGTACACGCAGGCGAGGGACTCGGCGCGGATGCTGCCCTGTGACAACGGTGCGTGACGGTGCGGACAGCGATCGAGCAGCGCCGCCGCCTGCCCCGATTCGGTACGCCAGAGCACCAGGGGCAGCCCCAGGAGGGTGCAGTGCAGCGGGCCGGGCGCGAGGCTGGTGCAGGTGGCGGCGGCGTACCAGGCGTCGGTGATGAAGTCGCTCATGGGAGCGTCCGGATGCAGCTTTCGTGCCTGAGGTCGCCCCGTGCTTGGCACCGTGCCCGGTACGAGACCGAGCACTCGCGCCGGGCGATCCGCTCAGTCGCCGTGAGCCTGCTTCACGCTCTGCAGAACCGGCGGGCGTCGCGCATGCCAGTCGGTGATCGCCTGAAAGACCCGCCCGGCGCGCACCAGAAGGTCTTCACGCAGTCGGCCCGAAACCAGTTGTACCGCCACCGGTAGTTCGTCGGCTGTGAAACCCGCCGGCAGCGTGATCGTCGGGTGCCCGGACATGTCGAAGGGCGCCGTGTAGCGGGACAGGCGGAGCCGGTAGCCGGGTTCGTTGCGCAGCGTCGCGATGCGGGCGGCGCTCGGTCCGGCAAAGGGCATCACCGGCGTGATCAGCAGGTCGACCTCGGCCATCAGCGAATCGACCTCGCCGGTGAAGGCCGCGCGTGCCAGCAGGATCCGTTGGTAGTCGGGGCCGCTCAGCGCGAGTCCGGTATCGAGCAGCCCGGCGAGCATCGGCCCGTACTCGGCGCGGCGTGACGGGTAGGTGGCGGCATGCGCCACAGCAGCCTCGACCCCGCAGTGCGCGACCCAGCCGGCAACCACCGCATCGACCGCAGGCATGCGTACCGGCAGCACCCGGGCCCCTGCGCCGGCAAGCACCCGGAGGGCGTCGGCGAGCGCGGCCGCGGCCGGTGCTTCGATGTCGCCAAGCGCCCAGGCTTCATCCAGGCCCACGGTGATACCGTCGAGCCGTCGCCCGTCGCCCGCGAGGAAGTCGGGCACCGGCGCCTGCAGCGCGGTGGGGTCGTCGGGATCGGCGCCGGCGATCGCGGCGAGCATCAGTCCGCAGTCGGCGGCGCTGCGCGCCATCGGGCCGATATGGTCGAGCGAGGCGGCCAGCTCGAAGGCGCCGTGCCTGGACACCCGGCCCCAGGTGGGCTTTAGCCCGGTGACGCCGTTGGCCGCCGACGGATAGCGGATCGATCCGCCGGTGTCGGTGCCGATCGCACCGAAGCACAGGGCTGCGGCCGCCGCGACACCGGATCCGCTGGAGGACACGCCAGTCCATGTGTCGGGGTTCCAGGGGTTTCGCGGGGGCTCGATGGCCGGGTGGTGCGCGCTGAACGCGCCTTCGGTCATCTGCAGCTTGCCGAGCAGCACCGCGCCGGCCTCGCGCAGCCGCCGCACGACCGTGCCGTCGACCGGCGGCACGAAGTCGCGGTGGATCGTGGTGCCTGCGGCGGTCGGGATTCCGGCGGTCCAGCAGAGATCCTTGACCGCGATCGGCACGCCATGCAGCGGGCCGGCGGGCTCGCCGCGTGCCAGCCGTGCGTCGGCCGCGCGAGCCTGCGCCCGGGCGAGCTCCGGGGTGACACGGGCGTAGGCGCGAAGCGCGGGGTCGAGCGCGTCGATCCGTCGCAGCATCGCCTCGGTAGCCTCAACGGACGTGAGCTCGCGCGCGCGGATCCGCCGCGCGAGTTCGTCGATGCTCATCCAGGCGATATCGTCGTCGGTCATGCGTGCGTCTCCGGGGTCGGCCCGCTGCGGGATACGGGCGCTCGCGACGATCATAGCGCGCACCCGCACGGGCTTGCCGCGCGGGTGCGCGGCTGGCCGCTGTTGGCCACGGTGGGCAACGGTTGGCTTATTGTCCCGCGGTTTGCATGGGGAGCGCGCTCGACGTTAGGCTCGATGCTTTCCGAACCGGAGGTCGTGATGAAGACGAACGTGGGAAGTGCGGACCGCGCGATCCGCATCGTGCTGGGCTTCGCGCTGCTGATGCTGGCGGTGGCCGGCGAACTCGGCAACTGGGCCGGCTGGGTGGGGCTGGTCGTGATGGCGACCGGCGTGCTGCGCTACTGCGGCGCGTACTCGATCTTCAAGGTGAACACCTGCGCGATGGACCGGACGCGCTGAGCGCGTTTCGGCAAGCGGGCCGTTGAAGGCGGGCAGGCCGCGCTTGGCGGCCTGCCGAAGCGACAAGGCCCGCGGGTGCGGGCCTTGGAAATCTTGGTGCCGGAGATAGGAGTCGAACCTACGACCTTCGCATTACGAATGCGCTGCTCTACCAACTGAGCTACACCGGCAACGGGGAAGCAGCCGCGTAGTGTAGCCGATTCGGAAACACTTCGGCGAGCGTGTGATCGACCGTGGGGTAGCGCAGCCGCAGCCGCAGTTCGCGCTTGAGCCGCTCGTTGCGCAGGCGTCGTGACTCGCGCATGAACGAGAGCATCATCGGCGAGACCCGCTGCGCGAGTTCCGCGGCTGGCAGGCGGGGCGGACGCGGCAGGCCCGCGGCGTCGGCCACGCGATCGAAGTACTCGCCCATGCGCAGCCTGCTGTCGTCGACCGCGTGCACCACCCGACCGGCGCGGCCGCGCCACAGGGCCGCGATGGCAATGCGGGCGAGATCGTCGGCGTGGATGTGGCTGGTGTAGACATCCTGCTCCGCCAGCAGCGCAGGCAGTGCCTGGCGCAGGCGTTCGATCGGCAGGCGGTCATGGGCGTAGATGCCCGGCACCCGCAGTCGCGAGGCGCGCGCCCGGCCGCGCGCGGCCGCAAGCCGCCACTGCTGCTCGGCCGCCACGCGGCGCCGTGATCGCTCATTGCCCGGGGCCACCGCGCGGTGCTCGGGCACGATGTCGCCGGCGCAGTCGCCATAGACGCCGGTGGTGCTGATGTAGACCCATCGTGGCGGTCGCTCGGACGCGGCGCGCCAGGGCGCCGACCCGCGGGCGGCGGGTGAGTTCGCCCGGCGGGTGGTCGCCGTGGAGGGGCGGCCGGCTGACCGTCCGAGTGCCGCGAGGAGCCGGCGCGTGCGGGGGTCGCCCGCGCCCTCGCCTGGCGGCGGGGCCAGGTGCACGAGGCGATCGGCGAAGGCCCGAAGCCCGGGCAGACGCCGGGCGTCGAGATCGAGCCGCAGCGGCCGGATGCCGATCGCGCGCAAGGCGGCTGCGTTCTCGGCGCTGCGCACGGTGCCGATCGCGCGCAGCCCCCGGGCCGCGAGGCCAGCGCCGATGCGTCGGCCGACATCGCCGCATCCCACCAGCAGCACGGTTGCCTTGCGCAGGCGGCGGGGCAGGGCGCGATACACTCGACGGGCTTTCATGCTCCCGATTATCGCCCTCGGCGGCGTTGCGCGCTGCCCGGGGCCAGCATCCCGAACCCGATGGCCTACACCGTCCATGTCAAGCCCAGCGGCCGGCAGTTCCTCGCCGAGCCCGACGAGAGTATCCTCGACGCCGCGCTGCGTCAGTCGATCGTCATGCCCTATGGCTGCCGCAATGGCGCCTGCGGCTCGTGCAAGGCCCGCATCCTCGAGGGCACGGTCGAGCAGGGCGCGCACCAGCCCGGCGCGCTGCGCGATTCGGAGCTGACCCGCGGCCTGATGCTGCCCTGCTGCGCGAGGGCGACCTCCGACCTCGTCATCGAGGCGCGGGTGGTGGCCGGCGCCGGCGACATCCCGGTGCGCAAGATGCCGTGCCGCGTCTCGTCGATCGAGAGGGTGGCGCCCGATGTCGTGGTGCTGCGCCTGCAGTTGCCCGCCAGCGAGCGGCTGCAGTTCCTGGCCGGGCAGTACATCGAGCTCATCCTGAAGGACGGCACGCGCCGCAGCTACTCGATGGCCTGTCCGCCGCATGCCGCCGAACAGCTCGAGCTCCACGTGCGGCACATGCCGGGAGGCCGCTTCACCGATGCGCTGTTCAGCGTCACGCAGCCCGCAGTGCGCGAGCGCGACATCCTGCGTTTCGAGGGGCCGATGGGCACCTTCTTCCTGCGCGAGGACAGCGAGCGCCCGATCGTGCTGCTGGCAAGTGGTACCGGCTTCGCGCCGATCCGCGCGATCGTCGAGCACATGATCCACAAGTCGATCACTCGACCCGCGGTGCTTTACTGGGGCGGGCGTCGGCCGCACGACCTCTATCAGCGGGCGCTGTGCGAACGCTGGGCGGCCGAACTGCCGGCTTTCCGTTTCGTGCCGGTGGTCTCGGATGCTCTGGCCGAGGATGACTGGCGCGGCCGTACTGGCTTCGTGCATCGGGCTGTCATCGACGATCTGCCCGACCTATCGAACCATGAGGTCTATGCCTGCGGTGCGCCGGTGATGATCGAGGCTGCGCGCGATGAATTCACCCGGGTCTGCGGGCTGCCCGCGGACGCGTTCTTCGCCGATGCGTTCACGAGCGCGGCCGACGCCGCAGCGTAGCCGCCTGCGTGGCCAGCGCCGCCGATACCGCGGCGGCAAGGGCGATGGCCGCATCGAGCCGGGGCAGCATCAACGCGGCCACCAGGCAGAAGACCGCGAAGGACCATAGCCCTTCGGTGAGCCCGCGCAGCAGCGTGGCGGCGTAGCCCGCACCCTGGGCATGATGCGAGAAGCCCGCGAGCACCACGCTCATGATCGGGAACACCGCCAGCAGGCCACTCCAGCGCGGACCCGCCGAGGCCGCGGCCTGCGTGACCACCAGCGTGAGCACGGCGCCCGCGAGCATGCGCAGCGCGAGTTCACCGCGAGCGCCGGGCCGGACCGATCCGCCGGTAGCCTGCGGCGGGAAGAGTCTGGGTCCGCCGAGCAGCGACAGCGCCGCCAGCGCGGCCGACAGCGCGAGCGATTCGGGCGCGATCGACAGCAGCCACGCGAACAGCGCCCAGGTGGCGAAGGTGGCGGTCAGCGCGAGCGGCCAACGCACAACACGCGCCACATGCGCGTAGGCGACGCACACCGCGACCGTGCTGAGCACCGCCGACAGGGAGGCGGTGGCCGCGCGCGCGGCAAAGGGGCCGCCCTGCTCGATCGCGATGAAGCCCAGGATCGGCCCGGTGACCACCGGCAGCCCCGCCAGCCAGCCGCCGAAAGACGGTCCCCAGCGCCGCGCCGCGAGTGTCACCAGCAGCAGGAACCCCGGCACGAGCACCAGCTTGAGCGCGAGCATCGCGCTGCTGGCGTTCATGCGTCGTCGGCCTCACCGAGGTAGGCAGCCCGCACGCGAGGATCGTCGAGCATGCGTGCGGCCTCGTCCTGCATGACGACGAGGCCCGAGTCCATCACGTAGCCGCGTTGCGCCGCCTGCAGCGCAAGCCGCGCGTTCTGCTCGACCAGCAGGATCGTGACGCCCTGCGCAGCCACGGTGCGCACCACCTCGAAGACGGTGCCGACCATGATCGGCGACAAGCCCATGCTCGGCTCGTCGAGCAGCAGCAGCGTGGGCCGACTCATCAGCGCACGCGCCATCGCGAGCATCTGCTGCTCGCCGCCGGACATCGTGCCGGCGAGTTGCGCGGCGCGTTCCTTCAGACGCGGGAAGATGCCGAACATGCGTTCGATGTCGTCGGCGATGCCAGCGCTGTCGCGCCGGGTGTAGGCGCCCATCAGCAGGTTCTCGGTGATGGTCATGCGGGCGAAGACGCCGCGCCCCTCGGGCACCATGGCAAGTCCGCGCTCGACCAGGCGATGGGCGCCGACGCCTCGGATCGAAGCCCCCTGGTAGGCGATGTCGCCGCCTGCCCAGCCGAGCGAGCCGGTGATCGCCTTCAGCGTGGTGGTCTTGCCTGCACCGTTCGCGCCGATGAGGGCGACGAGTTCGCCCGGCATCACCTCGAGGTCGATGCCCTTGACCGCCTGGATGCCGCCATAGGATACCTTCAGGCCGCTGACGCGCAGCAGCGGCTCAGCCATGGCCCGCACCCAGGTAGGCGGCGATGACGGCCGGGTCGCTCTGCACCTGCGAGGGCGCGCCATCGGCGATGCGGCGGCCTCCGTCGAGCACCGTGACGCGATCGCACAGGCCCATCACCAGCTTGACGTCGTGCTCGATCAGCAGGATGGTGCTGCCGTCGCGGCGGATACCCTCGAGCAGCGTGCGCAGCGCGAGCTTCTCGGTGGCGTTCATGCCGGCCGCAGGCTCGTCGAGCGCGAGCAGCAGCGGTTCGGTCGCCAGCGCCCGCGCGATCTCGAGGCGGCGCTGGTCGCCATAGGAAAGCGTGCTCGCCGGGAAGGCCGCATAGCGTGCGATGCCCACGTACTCGAGCAGCTGCATCGCACGCTCGCGAATCGCGCGCTCCTCGTCGCGTTCGAAGCGCGTCTTGAAGATCGCCCCCCAGACGCCGGCCCGCGTGCGCACATGACGTCCGACCATCACGTTCTCGAGGGCGCTCATCGCGCCGAACAGCCGGATGTTCTGGAAGGTGCGCGCGATGCCTGCCCGGGCGACCGCATGCACCGCGGTCGGTTCATAGGGCCGTCCCTGCAGCTCGAAGCGCCCTGCGTCGGGGGCGTAGAGCCCCGTGATCACGTTGAAGAAGGTGGTCTTGCCCGCGCCGTTGGGCCCGATCAGGCCGTAGATCTGGCCGCGACCGATCTCGAGGCCGACGTCGGACAGTGCCTGCAGCCCACCGAAGCGCTTGCTCACGCCCTGCACCGACAGCAGCGGCGCCTGCATGCCCGGCGTGGCGGCGGGATTCCTTGCCGCCGTGGTCGGCGCGGCCTCGCTCATCGCGGCGGGACCCGGTCGTGACGCGGCGCCGGCCACAGGCCCTCGGGGCGGCGCAGCATGATCAGCACCATGGCGAGCCCGAAGATCAGCATGCGCAGGGCCTCGGGCGCCACCACCTCGGCGCCGAAGAGCGCCTCCTGGGCGGGCTTGGCGGCGAAGCGCAGCACCTCGGGGATCGCATAGAGCAGGATCGCGCCGACGATGACGCCCGGCACGTGTCCCATCCCGCCGAGGACGACCATCGCGACGATGACGATGGACTCGGAGAGCACGAAGCTCTCGGGCGAGACGAAGCCCTGGAAGGCCGCGAACATCGCGCCCGACACGCCGCCGAAGGAAGCGCCCATCGCGAAGGCGAGCAGCTTGACGTTGCGGGTGTTGATGCCCATGGCCTTCGCGGCGACCTCGTCTTCGCGGATCGCCATCCAGGCGCGGCCCAGGCGGGAATCCTGCAGGCGGATCGAGATCACGATGACCAGCACCGTGAGCGCAAGGAACAGGTAGTAGTAGAGCTGAACCGGTTGCAGCGTGAACTCGCCGACGGTGAGCGGCCGGGACAGCTCGACCCCTGCGATCGTGACCGGGTCGATGTTGCTGATGCCCTGCGGCCCGTTGGTGATGTTCACCGGCGCGTTCAGGTTGTTCAGGAAGATCCGGATGATCTCCCCGAAGCCGAGCGTGACGATGGCGAGGTAGTCGCCGCGCAGCCGCAGCGTGGGCGAGCCGAGCAGCACGCCGAACAGCGCCGCCAGCCCCGCCGACAGCGGCAGCACCAGCCAGATCGCGTTGTGCAGGCCATCGGGAAAGGTGGCCGCGATCCAGGCGAAGTTCTCGTGCAGGTGGGGCGAGGACAGCAGCGCGTAAAGGTAGGCGCCCACCGCGTAGAAGGCCACATAGCCGAGGTCGAGGAGCCCCGCGTAGCCCACGACGATGTTGAGCCCGAGCGCCAGCATGATGTAGAGAAGCGCGAAGTCGAGCATCCGCACCCAGGCGTTCCCCGCGAGCCCGGCCACCAGCGGCAGGACCGCGAGCGCGATGCCGACCGCGACGGTGGCCGCGAGCGCCGCGCGGGGATTGCCGGCGAGCGAGGGGAAGAAGACCCGGGTGATGGACATGGCGGCGGACGTCGCGCGGCGATGGTCGGTGAGGACGACGTGCGCTCAGGCCCGGTCGGCTACGCGTTCGCCCATGATTCCGGAGGGCCTGAACACCAGCACGACGATGAGCACGATGAAGGCGAAGATGTCCTGGTAGTGGCTGCCCAGGAAGCCTCCGGTGAGATCGCCGATATAGCCCGCGCCGAGGCTTTCGATAAGCCCCAGCAGCAGGCCACCGATCATGGCCCCGGCGAGATTGCCGATGCCGCCGAGAACCGCCGCCGTGAAGGCCTTGAGCCCCGGGATGAAGCCCATCGAGAATTGCGCGATGTTGTAGTTCATCGCAACCAGCACCCCGGCGACCGCTGCGAGTGCCGCGCCGATCGCGAAGGTGGCGGCGATGACCTGGTTGGCGTTGACCCCCATCAGGCCGGCGATGCGCGGGTTCTCGGCGGTGGCGCGCATCGCGCGACCGAGCCGGGTGCGGTTCACCAGCAGCAGCAGGCCCGCCATCATCAGGGCCGACACCACGAGGATGAGGATCTGCTTGGGCGCGAGCACCGCGCCGCCGATCTGCACCGGGTCGGTGGGCAGCAGGTCGGGGAACACGATCGGGTTGGGCTTCCAGATGATCATCGCGACGGTCTGGATGACGATCGAGACCCCGATCGCGGTGATCAGCGGCGCCAGCCGGGGCGCGTTGCGCAGCGGCCGGTAGGCCACCCGCTCGACGAACAGCGACAGCGCCATGCAGACCGGCACCGCGGCGCCGATGGCCAGCAGCAGCACCACCGGACCCGGCAGGCCCGAGCCGGCGAGCGCCGCCACGACCGTGACACCGATCATGGCGCCGACCATCAGCACGTCGCCGTGCGCGAAGTTGATCAGCTGCAGAATGCCGTAGACCATCGTGTAGCCGAGCGCGACCAGCGCGTAGACGCTGCCAAGCACCAGACCGTTGAGGATCTGCTGAAGCAGGATGTCGATGCTGAACACGAGCCGGCTGCCTGGGGGGTCGGGGAAACGGTTCGCCGCGCGTCAGCGCGTGGCGAGGATCCAGCGAGCCAGCGCCGTGGCTTCGTCGGCCGTGACCTGTGGATTCGCCGGCATCGGGATCTGGCCCCAGGCCCCTACGCCGCCCTCGCGGATCTTTTTCGCGAGCCGGGCGACCGCATCCTTGTCGCTGGCGTACTTCGCGGCCACGTCGCGGTACGACGGCCCGATCAGCTTCTTGTCGGCCGCATGGCAGGCAAGGCAGTTGCGGCTGCGGGCGAGCTCGGGGCTCGCGAAAGCCGGCGCCTGGGCCAGGCCGAAGCCCAGCGCGATCAGGACCGGAAGGAATCGATGCATGCCAAAGCTCCTGAGGAAGGCCGGGCCCGCGATGAAGGACTGCGGGGCTGGCAGGCCGGTCTGCCGTTCATAGGGCGCCCGGCTCCGCCCGCACGATCGGTGCGGTCGGTCCCCGGCGACCCCCGCTATCGTGCCTCCCATCGGTGTTCCTGGCGGACTTAACCCATGATCCTTGTCTGGTCGGGCGTCTTTCTGATTGCCCTGAAGGTGCTTGCGGTGGGTCCGTTTGCCGAGCTTTCCTGGTGGTGGGTCGGGGTGCCCTTCGGGCTCGCCTTCCTGTGGTTCGAGGTGCTCGAAACGGCGCTCGGTTTCGACCGCCGCACGCGTCAGAAGGATGAACTCGAGGAAGCTCGCCGCCAGCGCATCGCCCAGCGCTTCAGGCCGACGAAGTCCGATCGCGAAGGCGAGCGCGGCGCCTGAGAACCCGGGAAGTCGCAACCGGAACCCCGCACGCCCGCTCGGTCGCGCAAGCTTCAGTCACGATTTCGCGAGGCCGGCGCGGGCATCCGGCCTGCCTCGCCGGATGCCGCGGCACGTCGTCAGAGATCGCCGTCGAGCACCGCGCCCTGGCTGGCGCTCGAGGACAGGCGGCGGAACTTGGCCAGAACGCCACGCGGGTAGTTGCTGGCAGGCGGCGTCCAGGCGGCGCGCCGGCGAGCGAGTTCCGCATCGGGCACATTCAGCTCGAGCGCCTGGCGATGGGCGTCGATGGTGATCGAATCGCCTTCCTGGATCAGCGCGATCGGCCCGCCGACGTAGGCCTCGGGTGCGACATGGCCGACCACCATCCCCCAGGTGCCTCCCGAGAAGCGGCCGTCGGTGATCAGCCCGACCGATTCGCCGAGACCGGCGCCGATGATCGCCGAGGTCGGCGCGAGCATCTCGGGCATGCCGGGCGCGCCCTTGGGGCCGAGATAGCGCAGCACCATCACGTCGCCCGCGTTGATCCGGCCCTCCATGATGGCGGCGAGCGCCGACTGCTCGTCGTCGAAGACGCGTGCGGGACCGGTGATCACCGGGTTCTTGAGGCCGGTGATCTTGGCGACCGCGCCTTCGGGCGAGAGGTTGCCCTTGAGGATCGCGAGATGGCCTTCGGCGTAGATGGCCTTGTCGATCGGCAGGATGACGTCCTGGCCTGCGGGCGGCTGGCTCGGCACGTTGGCGAGCTCCTCGGCCAGGGTGCGACCCGTGATCGTCATACAGTGGCCGTGCATCAGCCCGGCGTCGAGCAGGATCTTCATCACCTGCGCGATGCCGCCCGCTCGGTGCAGATCGACCGCGACATACTTGCCCGAGGGTTTCAGATCGCAGATCACCGGCGTGCGGCGGCGCACGCGCTCGAAATCGTCGATGGTCCAGGGGATGCCCGCCGCGTGCGCGATGGCCAGGTAGTGCAGCACCGCGTTGGTCGAGCCGCCGGTGGCCATGATGATCGTGACCGCGTTCTCGATCGAGTCGCGGGTCACGATGTCGAGGGGCTTGAGGTCCTTGCGAACCGCCTCGACCAGCACGCGAGCCGACTGGGCTGCCGACCCGGTCTTCTCGTCATCGGGGTTGGCCATCGTCGAGGAGCCGATCAGGCTCATGCCG
>JBIIHU010000197.1:0-7244 GCA_044235405.1 Burkholderiaceae bacterium | reverse complement strand
CGCGCGCAGGCACAGCGGGTGATCGATGCGCTCGCCCGCCCCTTCCATCTGGGTGACAGTCCGCAGTTCATCAACGCGAGCGTGGGCATCGCGCACTTCCCCGACCACGGCGAGGACGCCGCGACGCTGCTGCGCCACGCCGACATGGCGATGTACAGGGCCAAGGCCCGCGGCCAGGGTTCGATGGCGGTCTACGAGGCGAGCATGCAGGAGGCCGCGGTCGAGCGGGCCCGGGTCGAGTCGGAGCTTCGAATCGCGCTGAAGCGCCAGGAGTTCGTGCTGCACTACGAACCGCTGGTCGAGGCGGCAAGCGGCCGCATCATCGGCTGCGAGGCACTGATCCGCTGGCGGCACCCGGAGCGCGGCATGGTGTCCCCAGGCATCTTCATCCCGGTCGCCGAGGAGACCGGCCTGATCTCGCCGATCGGCAGCTGGGTGCTGCGCGAAGCCTGCCGGCAGTTCATGCAGTGGCGCCGGGACGGGGTCCCGGTGTCGGTGGTCAGCGTGAATGCCTCGGTCCACCAGTTCCAGCGGCCCGACTTCGTCGATGAAGTGGCACAGGTGCTGCGCGAAAACGGCATGCCGGGCAGCGGCCTGAAGCTCGAGCTTACCGAGAGCCTGCTGATGGACGAGCCGCGCGAAGTCGAGCAGCGGCTCGAGGCCCTGGCCGCGATGGGCGTGAGCCTGGCGCTGGACGACTTCGGTACCGGCTACTCGTCGCTCACCTACCTGAAGCGGCTGCCGGTGGACAGCATCAAGCTCGATCGGAGCTTCGTGCGCGACCTGCTCGAACGCGAGGAAGCGCGCGAACTGGCACGTTCGGCGATCGCCATGCTGCACGCGCTGCACAAGCAGGTGGTCGTGGAAGGCGTGGAACTGCTGCCGCAGCGCGAGCTGCTCGCGGGCTGGGGAGCCGATCTGCTGCAGGGGTGGCTGTTCAGCAAGTCGCAGCCCGGCGACGCCTTCGCCGACTACGTGCGGCGAGCCCCGGTGCCCGCGATCGGGCCGGCGAACCCGGAGGGCTCAGTCGTCGTCGCTCGCGAGCCCGAGTCGCTCGAGGAGCCCCTGGAACTGCTCCGGGCCTGAGAAACCGATGACCAGGCGGCCGCGACCCCGCGCGCCGACCTGGATCCGCACCTCGGCAGCGAGCGCATCGGCCAGACGACCCTGCAGCCGGGCGACATCGGCGTCGGGCCGGGCGCGCCCTGCCGGGCCCGGCGCGCCGGCTGCGCTCGCCTGGGCACGCTGCTGCTGAAGCACGCGCTTCTCGGTCTCGCGCACCGTGAGCTGTCGCTCGACCACCTCGTGCGCAAGCATCAGCTGAGCAGCCCGGTCGAGCGCGAGCAGGGCCCGGGCGTGCCCCATGTCGAGATCGCCCGCAAGCAGCAGCGCCTGGACCGGCTCGGCGAGATTGAGCAGACGCAGCAGGTTGGAGGTGGCGCTGCGCGAACGGCCGATGGCTTCGGCGGCCTGCTCATGCGAATAGGCGAATTCGTCGATGAGGCGGCGGATCGCCTGGGCCTCCTCGAGCGGGTTGAGGTCTTCGCGCTGGACGTTCTCGATCAGCGCCATCGCGAGCGCCTGCTCGTCGGCGACCTCGCGCACCAGCACCGGTACCTCGTCGAGGCCGGCGATCTGCGCCGCACGGAAGCGCCGCTCGCCGGCGATGATCTCGTAGCGGTGCTCGGGCAGCGGACGCACGAGGATCGGCTGCATGACACCATGCTGCCGGATGGAGTCGGCGAGTTCCTGCAGCGCGCTTTCGTCCATGCGCGTGCGAGGCTGGTAGCGCCCGGGTTGCAGGCGATCGACCGCCAGCGAGGCGATCGGCGCGGGCGCGCCCGGGCTGGCGGCCACCGGGAGATCGGCACCGAGCAGTGCATCGAGACCGCGGCCGAGGCCCTTGGGCTTTGCCGCGGCGGGCGGGCGGCGGCGAGGCGGGACGTCAGTCATGGGGAAGGCTCCGGAGACGCCCGACCAGCTCGCCGGCGAACTCGACGTAGCCACGGGCACCGCGCGAGGCGGGATCGAAGGCGACGCCCGGCATGCCGTGGCTGGGCGCTTCGGCCAGGCGCACATTGCGCGGAATGACCGTCTGGAAAACCTTGTCGCCGAAGTGGCGCGCAAGCTGCTCGGACACCTGCTGGGACAGGGTCATGCGCGGATCGAACATCACGCGAAGCAGCCCGATGATCTTGAGGCGCGCATTGAAGTTAGCATGCACTTTCTTGATGGTGTTGACCAGGTCTGAGAGTCCTTCGAGCGCGTAGTACTCGCACTGCATCGGGATGATCACGCCGTGGGCGGCGCAAAGGCCATTGAGCGTGAGCATCGACAGCGAGGGCGGGCAGTCGACCAGGACCACGTCGTAGTGCGGATCGACCGGCGCAAGCGCGTCGCGAAGGCGGGTCTCGCGTCGCTCGAGATCGACGAGCTCGACCTCGGCGCCGGCAAGCTCGCGGTTGGCGGGAAGCACGTCGAAGCTGCCATGAGGGCTGCGCACGGCGCTTTCCTCGACGCTCGCCTGACCGATCAGCACCTGGTAGACCGAGCGTGACAGCGTGCGCTTGTCGATACCGCAGCCCATCGTGGCATTGCCCTGGGGATCGAGATCGACCAGCAGGACCCGCTGCCCGATGCGGTCGAGGGCAGCGGCAAGGTTGACGGTGGTGGTGGTCTTGCCTACCCCACCCTTCTGGTTGGCGACGACGAAGATGCGGGCCATGGGGCGTCAGGCAGGGCGGCGTTCGAGCAGCAGCAGCTGTCGACGCGCATCGAGTTGCGGCACCGAGAGTGTAATCGCTGCGCGCAGACCGACCGTCGCGGGCAGCGCGCGCAACTCCTCGTCGACCGCATCGGCTTTCATCGCGGCCCATCGACCTTCGGGGGCGAGCAGCGGCGCGGTGAGGTCGATGAAGCTCGCCACCGTGGCAAAGGCGCGGCAGATGGCCAGCGTGACCGGCGGCAGATCTCGCAACGCCTCGACCCTCGCATGATGGGCGTGCAGGTTGCTCAGGCCGAGTTCGCCGCGGACCTGCTGCACGAAGGCAGCCTTTTTCGCGACCGCATCGACGCAATGGACCTGGACACCCGGCGCGGCGATGGCGAGGACCACGCCGGGAAGGCCGCCTCCGCTGCCCACGTCGAGCACCACGGCACCGTCGGCAAGGTGGTCGGCTCCGCCGCGGCTGGCATCACGCAGTGCGGGCACCACCGCCAGGCAGTCGAAGAGATGCTGCTCGAGCATGCGTGCCGGATCGCGAACCGCGGTGAGGTTGTGAACCGTGTTCCACCGGGCCAGCAGCGCCAGATGCGCGAGCAACTGGCGACGTGCCTGCGGCGGCAGGTCGAGCGAGAGCGCGTTCAGCGCCGCGTCGAGGCGCTGCGGGGCATCGACGGGCAAGGCGGTGGGCGCCGCCGCCGCGGCGTGTCGAGCTCTCAAGGCCCGGTTCCTGGTGTCACGGTGGGAGGAGCTGCTCAGGCCGCCTGCTGCAGGCGCCGCTTCTTCAGGTAGACGAGCAGCAGCGAGATCGCGGCAGGCGTGACGCCGGAAATGCGCGAAGCCTGGCCAACGGTCTCGGGGCGCTGTGCGACGAGCTTGCCGCGCACTTCGTTGGAGAGACCACGAACGCGCGCGTAATCGAAGTCCGACGGGATGGGCATCTGCTCGTGCCGACTGTTGCGATCGACTTCAGCCTGCTGCCGGGCGATGTAGCCAGCGTACTTGCACTGGATCTCGAGCTGCTCCACCACCTGGTCGGCGCGAAGCGCATCGAGCCCCAGCGCATCGGCGCGCTCGGGCACACCCGGACCGGCGACCTGCATCAGCGCGGCATAGCGCAGTTCCGGGCGACCCAGCAGTTCGGCGAGGGTGTAGTCGCGCTCGATCGGCTGTCCGAGGAGTTCGGTGGCACGCTCGGCTGGCAACAGCCTGGGGTGGACCCGGGTGCCGCGCAGACGCTGCATCTCGGTGTCGATGGCATCGCGCTTTCGGCAGAATGCGTCCCAGCGGGCGTCGTCGACGCAGCCGAGCGTTCGCCCGATCTCGGTAAGGCGAAGATCGGCGTTGTCCTCGCGCAGACTCAGGCGGTACTCCGCCCGGCTTGTGAACATCCGATAGGGTTCCGACACGCCCCGGGTCACGAGATCATCGACGAGTACTCCCAGGTAGGCCTGGTCGCGTCGTGGAACAAAGGCCTCGCGCCCCTGGACGGCGAGCGCTGCATTCAGACCGGCGAGCAGCCCCTGCGCGGCAGCCTCTTCGTAACCGGTCGTGCCGTTGATCTGACCCGCGAAGTACAGGCCAGCGATCGCGCGGGTTTCGAGCGAACTCTTCAGGCCACGGGGATCGAAGTAGTCGTACTCGATCGCGTAGCCGGGCCGCAGGATGTGGGCGCGCTCGAGGCCGGGAATGCTGTGGACGAGATCGAGCTGGACGTCGAAAGGCAGGCTGGTGGAAATGCCGTTCGGATAGAACTCGTGGGTGTCGAGGCCTTCGGGCTCGAGGAAGACCTGGTGCGAAGCCTTGTCGGCAAAACGATGGATCTTGTCCTCGACCGAGGGGCAGTAGCGCGGCCCCACCCCTTCGATGACACCGGTGTACATCGGACTGCGATCGAGGCCACCGCGAATGATGTCGTGGGTACGAGCGTTGGTGTGCGTGATCCAGCACGGCAACTGCCGGGGATGCTGCGCCGGGTTACCGAGAAAGGAGAAGACTGGCACGGGATCGAGATCGCCGGGCTGTTCCTCGCAGCGTGAGAAATCGATCGTACGGCCATCGATGCGCGGTGGCGTGCCGGTCTTGAGACGCCCCTGGGGCAGCTTGAGTTCCCGCAGACGTGCGGCAAGCGATACCGAAGGCGGATCTGCCGCACGGCCGGCCGCGTAGTTCGCCAGCCCGACATGAACCAGGCCGTTCAGGAAGGTTCCAGCGGTGAGCACGACCGCACGACCGCGGAAGCGCAGGCCGAGCTGGGTCACGGCACCACAGACCCGATCGCCTTCGACGATCAGGTCATCAACCGCCTGCTGGAAGATCAGCAGATTGGGCTGGTTTTCGAGTCGATGACGGATGGCGCGACGGTAGAGCACCCGATCCGCCTGGGCGCGAGTCGCCCTGACCGCGGGCCCCTTGCTGGCATTCAGGATGCGGAACTGGATGCCGGCTTCGTCGGTCGCGGCGGCCATCGCTCCGCCAAGGGCGTCGATCTCCTTGACGAGATGCCCCTTGCCGATGCCACCGATCGAGGGATTGCAGGACATCTGGCCGAGGGTTTCGATGCTGTGCGTGAGCAGCAGCGTGCTCGCCCCAAGACGCGCACTGGCGAGCGCGGCTTCGGTGCCGGCGTGGCCTCCGCCGACGACGATGACGTCGAAGGATGTCGGGTAGTCCATCGGGTGCTCGGTTGAAACAACGGAACCCGCCATCTTAGCGGAGGGGTGACGTGAAGGGTATCGTCCAGAAGGACGCCTTCGGGAAGAAGTCGACGGGCCGCGAACGAGCAAACGCGTGTTTCACGTGAAACACCTGCTACAGCGATTCCGCATCGGGGCCCGCCCGCGCGCGTCAGGGCTCCTGCGTTGAGACAGACCCGGCAACGACGGGGGATGGCGCGTCGAAACCCCGCCGCGCGGGGGACGCCGATGACCGGATTCGGACACGCCGCCGAGATGAACCCGAGTGCGTTAATCGAAGGCATTGACGGGAAGCTCTCGCCACCACGACTGGGGACACGACCCGCGCCGCCCTCGCGTCCCGTCGAGGAACTCGCGACCACGGAAGACGGGCGCGGCGTTGCCAGACATACGAGTTGGGCGGGTTGGGCGAGCTGGGCGGGCGCTTCCGGAGGCCCAGACGATGCAAGCGATCCACGAACCCAGGCATGGGGCACCCAGGCTCGGACAACGGGCCGGATAAAGCTCAGGACGCGCTCCCGGGCGCCCCCGGGCCTCGCAGCCCGCAAGGCGGACTGCCGGCCTGCGTCGCCGTGCCGAGCGCCGAGCGCCCCGTGCTGCGTACCCATGCCTCACGCTCCACCCTTCCCACGGCGGGCAGGGTTGACGGGTAGCGGGTGACGGCCGACGGGTGACGCGTGACGGATGACCGGCGAGCGGCACGGGTGACCGGCGACTGGCACAAGCCCGGGGCCGGGCGCATCGAAACCTGCTCAAAGGGCGAACGCCAGATCGGCAGAGGCCCTTGTCAGCCTGCCCCGCTCTGTTTCACGTGAAACAGAGCTGGCCTGCTACAAAGCATCCGCCAGCATCATCTCGGCCGCTCGCTCGGCGATCATCAGCGTTGGCGAATTGGTGTTGCCTGATGTGATCGTCGGCATGACCGACGCGTCTGCAATCCGCAAACCCGCTACCGCCCTGCACCGCAAACGCTCGTCGACAACCGCCAGCGAATCGCTTTCGGGCCCCATGCGGCAGGTTCCAACCGGGTGGAAGATGGTTGTTCCAACCTGCCCCGCCGCCTCCGCCAGTGCCGCATCGTCGTCATACTGCGGGCCGGGCACGAACTCCTGTGGCGCGTACGGAGCAAGGGCTCGGCTGCCGACAATCCGGCGCGTCAGCCGGATGGAGTCCGCAGCCACCTGCCGATCCTCGGGCGTGCTGAGGTAGTTCGGGGCAATACTCGGTGCATCGTCGGAGCGGCCGCTCCGAATGTGAATCGAGCCACGCGACGTTGGCCGCAGGTTGCAGACCGAGGCCGTAAACGCAGGAAAGCTGTGCAGCGGATCACCGAACTTGTCGAGCGACAGCGGCTGCACGTGGTATTCGATATTGGCTCGCGGCTGCCCCGGATCGGATCGCGCGAAGGCGCCGAGCTGGCTCGGCGACATTGACATCGGCCCGCTGCGGAACAGCAGGTATTCGAGCCCCATGCGCGCCTTGCCCCACCAGGTACTCGCCTGGACATTGAGCGTGGCAACCCCCTGGACTCGGAAGGCCGTGCGCAGCTGGAGATGGTCCTGCAGGTTCTCTCCGACACCAGGCAACTCGCGAAGCAGGCCAACACCTGCGCGGGCCAGGACATCGGCACGTCCGATGCCCGACAGTTCGAGAATCTGCGGCGACCCCACCGCACCCGCCGCGAGCACGACCTCGCGATGCGCCGCCACGAAGCGAGCCTCTCCTCCGCCGGCATCCCGGACCATCACGCCCAGCACCCGGCTGCGCTCCGCGTTCAACCGAAGCGCTTCGACATGGGCGCCGCTGATGACCGTGAGATTGCGCCG
>JBIIHU010000196.1:0-7341 GCA_044235405.1 Burkholderiaceae bacterium | reverse complement strand
GCTCGTCGTCGGCATCGTCGGGTGGAGCCGGAAAACGGTCGGCCCACCGCCGGATCGCCGGGGCGATGGCGGCAAGTTCCGGCCGCATCGCAAAGTCGCTGCGAAAGCCGGTGGCAAAGAGCACGACGTCGGCTTCGAAGCGGCCGCGAGGGGTCTCGAGCCACGCGACCGATCCGGCCTGTCCGGCCGCGAGCACCGGCGCACCGAGGAAGAACCGGGCGTTCGGGTGGCGCGACACCCGCAGCGTGCTGCCGCGCGGCGGAGGCACCTGCACGCGGTTGAAGTAGCGGCGTAGCCGCCACCGGTCGGCGTCCGGCAGCTCATGGTAGCCGTGGACCATGCCGGGGTAGCCGGCTCCCTTGGTCTTGTTGACCAGGGGCATCACCGCGCGACGGATCAGCAGGTCGACGCTGGCGGCGCCCGCTTCGAGCGCGGTCGCGGCGCAGTCCATGGCCGAGGCACTGCCGCCGATCACCACGACGCGGCGGCCGCGAAACCACGCATCGTCGAAGCTTTCCGACGAATGCGCCCAGGTGCGGCGGTCGAGCGCGGCGGCAAATTCCGGGACCGCGGCACCGCCGAGCCCGTCGCGCCCACTGGCCAGCACCACTCGCGGAAAACGCTCCGTCCAGGCGCGGCCGTCGGCCTGGAGCGCGAGTTCGACGCCCGAGCCGTCGGCCAGGGGTTGCACCGCCCGGATGTCGTGACCGTTGCGCACCGCCACGCCAGTGACCCGCCGATACCAGCGCAGGTAGTCCATCCACATCGGACGCGGGATCTTGTCGAGCGCCTGCCACGCGGCCTCGCCATGCACCGCCTCGTACCAGGCACGAAACGTGAGCGCCGGCAGGCCCAGCGCCGGCCCCGTGAGGTGCTTGGGCGAGCGCAGGGTCTCCATGCGCGCCGTGGTCACCCAGGGCCCTTCGAAGCCCTCGGGCGCGCGGTCGAAGCAGATCGCCCGAATGCCGGCCAGGCGCAGCGCCGCGGCGGCAGTGAGCCCCGCCATGCCGGCCCCGACGACCGCGACATCGAAGGTGCAGGCCGCCTGCCCGGGCACCGGGAGCACCCAGGGCCGCGCCGGCAGCTCGAGCCAGGCGAGGTCCTGAGCGAGCCTCGCCTCGAGCGCAGCGAGGCCGGCCTGCGCCGACGGAAGGGGTGAAGGCATGGCTACGGCGTTCGGCGGTGATCGACCAGGGACGGAGCGGGTAACTCGGCGAGGCACGGGGGCAACGGCCAGTCGAGCAGCTCGGCCAGCCGCCGCGCGACCCACCAGGCCTCCGCCGGCTCGAGCCCGGCGCCCGGCTCGCACAGGCCCTGATGCACGCGCTCGAGCACATCGGTTTCGGCGACGCCGAGATCGTGCAGCATCGCCCGCGCGGTCTCGACGCAGGCTGCAGCGAGATCCTCGCAGAATTCATGCCGCTTCGCGATCCGCGCCCCTTCGCCTGGGGCCGGATGCCGGCGGGCGCCAAGGTACAGTGTCAGGAATGACGCCGGCACGGCCATCGACTGATCTTCGTTCATCGCCGCCATGATGCCGCAAGCCCACCGCCGCACGGAAATCGCCGAACCATGAGCAACGCCGAAGCGCCCGCATCCCGCCTCGCTCGCCGTCGGGCAGCCGCCATCTCCGCGCTGCTGGCGCCTGCCATGCTCGCTGCGGCGGGCACCGCGCGCGCGCAGCGCACCGACAGCGCGCTGGTCATCGGTGTGGTGCCCAACGTCAGCGCACGACTGATCCTCGCGGCCTACCAGCCGATGCGCATGCACCTCGAGCGCGAACTCGGTCGTCGCGTCGAGGTTGCGACGGCGCCCGACTTCCGCGGCTTCGCCGAGCGGGCGCTGCGCGGCGAGTACCGCGTGATCGTCACCGCGCCCAATGTCGGCCGCGTGCTGCAGATGGAAGCCGGCTGGGAGCCGATCGCGATCTACGAGCCGCAGATCCCGGCGATCCTGGTCGCGGGCGCCGACAACCCGCTCGATGCCGCCACCCAGCTTCGCGGGCGGGCGCTGGCACTCGCCAACCCGCAATCGCTGGTCGCGCTGGTGGGCCTGCAGTGGCTGCGCAACCAGGGACTGCAGGCAGGAACCGACTTCAGCATCGCGCTGGCGGCCAACGACGACAGCCTCGGGGCCGTGCTGCGCAGCGGCGAGGCGCCACTGGCCGTCATGAGCATGGGCGAGTTCCGCGCCAAACCCGAGGAGATGCGCAAGCGGCTGCGGATCGTGAGCGAGATCGCCCGGGTGCCCGGCTTTCTCGTGATGACCGCGACGGGCATGGACGACACCGAGCGGCGACGCCTGCGGGGGCTGCTGCTCGCGTTTCCGAAGACCGACGAGGGCCGCCAGTTCCTCGGGCTTTCCGGATTCAGCGGCATCCGCGAGGTCGCCGACGCCGACCTGCGCTTCCTCGACCCCTATGTCGAACCGACCCGACGGGGTCTCGGCCTCGCCCGCTGAATCGGCCTGGCTGCATCCCATCGCCATGTGGCATGCGATCGGCTTTCGCAGCCGCCTGATCCTCGCGGGGGTCGGCCTGCAGGCGCTCGCCCTGGCCGCGGTGGTGATGGTCACCTCGAGCCTGGTCGAGCAGCACCTGCGCGAGGCGCTGCAGGCACGCATCGCCGAACTTCGCCCGCTGATCAATGCCGCGCTGGCCGTGCCGATGGCGCAGCGCGACTACGCGTCGGTCGCCGCGGTGGTGCGCGAGACCGTGCTGATGGAGGGGGTCGACTATCTTCGCGTCTGCGACAGCGAAGGCCGCGAGGTGGCCGTCGCCGGTCGAGACCCTCACCTACCTGCGGCAGCCGCTCCCGCGCAGCCGGCCGGCGGCATGCGGGTCTTCGATACGCCCCTGTGGCTCAGCGGCCAGCGGCTGGGCGAGGTCAAGGTCGGCCTGTCGCTTGCCGCGATCGAGGCCACACGCACCGCGATCGTCGAGCGGATCTCCATGATCGGCACCGGCGTGGTCATCGCATCGTCGTTGCTGCTGACGCTGCTGGGCTACGCACTGACGCGCCCCCTGCGGCGACTGGTGCAGGCAAGCCGCGACATCAGTGCGGGCCACTACGACATCGAACTCGCCACGACCCGGCGCGACGAGATCGGCGTGCTGATGAACGCCTTCGACCGCATGAGCCACGAGGTCCGACGCACCGTGCGCGAACTCACCGACAGCCACGCGCTGGCGCAACGCTATCTCGACGAGGCTCGCAGCGAGCACGCCCAGGCCGAAACCCAGAAGCAGCGCGCCGAAGCCGCCAACCGCGCCAAGAGCGACTTTCTCGCCAACGTCAGCCACGAGATCCGCACGCCGATGAACGCGATCCTGGGCTTTGCGGCGCTGGCCCGCGAAAGCGGCGTCGACGAGCGGCAGCGCCGCTACCTCGACAAGGTCGAGTCGGGCACGCGCTCGCTGCTCGGCGTCCTCGACGATGTGCTCGACTACGCCAAGATCGAGGCAGGACGCCTCGAGCTCGAACAGCAGGCCTTCGATCCGGCCGCGCTGGTTGCGGAGGTGGGCGAACTCTTCGCGGGCCAGGCCGCCAGCCGTGGCATCCTGCTCGCGATGACGATCGATGACGCCATGCCAGCGCTGCTGCTTGGAGACCCCCTGCGGCTGCGGCAGGTTCTGCTGAACCTGGTGAGCAACGCCGTGAAGTTCACCGAGCAGGGCTCGGTCGACCTTCGCGCTCGCCATGAAACCGATCCTGGTGGCACCGGTCGTCTGGTGGTCGAGGTCCGCGACACCGGCATCGGGATGAGTGAAGCCCAGCTGGCGCGGGTGTTCGCACCCTTCACCCAGGCCGATAGCTCGATCACCCGGCGCTTCGGCGGCACGGGTCTTGGCCTGTCGATCGCCAACAGGCTCGCCACCCAGATGGGCGGTTCGCTCGCGGCGACCAGCCAGCCGGGAAAGGGCTCGACCTTCACGCTGGCGATCCCGATGAGCGCCACGCAGGCGCCGCTGCCGCGGGCGGCAGCGCCGGGCGCCAGCTCGCAGCCCGCACGGCCGCCATCGGAGGCCTTGCCGTCCGGGACCTTGCCATCGGAGGCCTTGCCATCCGGGGCCTTGCCGCTCGAGGCCGCAGCGCGCGCGCGCCTCGCGCCGTTGTTGCAGGAGCTCGTCGATCGCATCGAGGGCCGCCGGCTCGACGCGCGGGAACCCGCGCTGGCCATCGAGACGCTGCTCGCCGGTACCGCGTGGCAGACCCGCTTCGAACCGATCGCGAGGGCCGTTCGCGGCCTCGAGTTCCAGACCGCGAGCCGTACGCTCGAGCGCTTCGCCGACAACCTCGACCGCTCGCACCAGCCATGAATCCGCAGGCGCCCGACATCCTGATCGTCGACGATTCGCGCGACAACATCGCGCTTCTTGGCGATATCCTTGCGGATTCCTCCCGCATCCGCTTCGCGACCGATGGCGCCGAAGCCCTCGAGCTCGCCAGGCGCGCAACGCCCGACCTGATCCTGCTCGACCTGATGATGCCCGACATGGATGGCTTCGCCCTGTGCGAGACCCTGCAACGCGACCCTGTGCTGCACAAGGTGCCGGTCATCGTCATCACCGCGCGCAACGACCCCGAGAGCGAGGCTCAGGCGCTGGCCAGCGGTGCGCGCGACTTCCTGCGCAAGCCGATCAGCCCCCCGGTGGCGCGCGCTCGCGTCGCCGTCCACCTCGCCCTGGCCAGACGCGAGGCCGAACTCGGCGCGCTGAACGCGCGCCTCGAGGCTCGCATCGCCGAGCGGACCCTTGAGCTCGCGCAGGCCGCGCAACGCGCCAGCGAGGCGGCGCAGGCCAAGAGCGACTTCCTCGCCAACATGAGCCATGAACTGCGCACGCCGCTGGCCGCCGTGATCAGCCTCGCGAGGCTGGGCATCCGCGATGCCGCCAAGGCGGATGCATCCGCGCGGCACTATCCGCGAATCCTCGAGGCTGCCGAGCATCTGCTCGGCGTGGTCGATGACGTGCTCGATTTCTCGAAGATCGAGGCACACAAGCTCGCGATCGAGCATCGCCCCTTCGCGCTGGCCCAGGTGCTCGCGTCGTCGGTGGCGCTGGTCGAGCATGCCGCGTCGCTGAAGTCGCTCCCGATCATCACCCGCATCGATCCCGGCCTGCCGCCCAGGCTGCTCGGCGACGCCAGGCGGCTGCAGCAGATCCTGGTCAACCTGCTGAACAACGCGGTGAAGTTCACCACGACCGGCTCGGTCGACCTGCAGGCCCACGCGCACGAGAAAGGCATCGAGATCGCCGTCACCGACACCGGCATCGGCCTTAGCGAGGCAGAGCTCGCACGCCTGTTCTCGCCCTTCACGCAGGCCGACGGGTCGACCAACCGCCGCTACGGTGGTACGGGTCTCGGTCTGGTCATCAGCCAGAACCTGGCGCGCCTGATGGATGGCCGCATCGAGGTGCGCAGCGAACCCGGGCGGGGCAGCACCTTCTCGCTCGTGATGCCCTTGCGCGAAGCCACTTCCCCGGTCGCGGTCACCGACGCCGAACCCGCGCCCGCCCGCGAGGGTCCGCGCCTTCTCGGCCTGCGCCTGCTCGTCGCCGAGGACAGCGAACTCAACCGGTTCCTGATCGAGCAGATGCTGGCGCACGAAGGCGCGCAGGTGCGTTTCGCGCTCGACGGGCGTGAAGCGGTCGAGACGGTGCGAGCAGCCGGCAGCGAGATCGACGCCGTGCTGATGGATATCCAGATGCCGGTTCTGGACGGACTGGCCGCAGCCCGCATCATCCGGACCTTCGCCCCGGGGCTGCCGATCATCGCGCTGACCGCCCACGCGCTGCCCGAGGAGCGGGAGCGTTGCCTTGCGTCGGGCATGAGCGAACATCTTGCCAAGCCGGTCGATATCGACACCCTGGCCGAGATGCTCGCCCGACTGACCGCGCCGCGCTCACGGTTATCGCAGGCGCAGGTGACCCTCGGCGCAGCCGCATCCGACGCGCCGATGTCTCGCTGACACGGAGCCGCACTTCCGAGACGTTCCGAGACGCGGGCTGCGCGACCGCGCTTCGCAAGCTCGCCAATGTTGCGATCATCCGAACGCCGCGTCCTCCGGCATCGTGCCGGCCGAGGGCGCGGCGCGCCCCCGCGCAACATCGACCGACGAGGAGACACCATGCACCGCAGCATCCTGGCCCTGGCCGCCGCCGCCACTCTGGCGATCGCCGGCCCGGCCCATGCCCAGAAGAAGTACGACCCAGGCGCGAGCGATACCGAGATCAAGCTCGGGCAGACGATGCCATACAGCGGACCCGCATCGGCCTACGGATCGCTCGGCCGCACGATGGTCGCCTACTTCCGGATGGTCAACGATCAGGGCGGCATCAACGGCCGCAAGATCAACCTGATCAGCCTCGACGACGGCTATAGCCCGGCCAAGACGCTGGAGTCCACCCGCCGACTGATCGAGCAGGACGAGGTGCTCGCCATCACGGGCAGCGTCGGCACGCCGACCAACTCCGCCATCCACACCTACCTGAACCAGAAGAAGGTCCCGCATATCTTCATCAACACCGGTGCGGGCAAGTGGAACGACCCCAAGAACTTCCCGTGGACCATGGGCTGGGCGCCGACCTACCCGCTCGAGGGCCGGGTGTTCGCCGAGCACGTCCTGCGCACCAAGCCCAATGCGAAGATCGGGATCCTTTTCCAGAACGACGACTTCGGCAAGGACTACGTGCGCGGCGTGCGCGAGCGCCTGGGCGACAGGGCCAAGTCGATGATCGTCTCGGAGGTGTCCTACGAGGTCACCGACCCGACCGTCGACACCCAGGTTCTCACGCTGAAGGCCTCGGGGGCCGACGTGCTGATCAACGCCGCCTCGCCGAAGTTCGCCGCCCAGGCAATCCGGCGCGTGGCCGAGTCGGGATGGAAGCCGGTGCAGTACATCACCACGGTCTCGACCACCATCGGCAGCGTGTTGCAGCCGGCCGGCCTCGATCGCTCCACGGGCCTGATCACGACGCAGTACATGAAGGACCCGACCGACAAGCAGTGGGACGCCGACCCGGCGATCGTCAGCTACAAGGCCTTCATGCGCAAGTACTGCACGAACTGCGACGTGGGCGACCCGCTGAACCTGCAGGCCTATGCGGTAGCGCAGACCATGGGCCATGTGCTGCGGGTCGCGGGCGACAACCTCACGCGCGACAACATCCTGCGCATCGCCGCCAATCTGAAGGACGTCAAGGTCGACGGGCCGCTGCCCGGGCTGCTGCTCTCCACGCAGCCCAACGACTACGGCCCGCTCTCCACCGTCGTGCTGTCGCGCTTCGACGGCCAGAAGTGGGTCAACTTCGGCGAGCCGATCTCCGGCAACAAGTGAGCG
>JBIIHU010000195.1:0-7353 GCA_044235405.1 Burkholderiaceae bacterium | reverse complement strand
GAGCGGAACTCCTTCCATTCGGTGACGATCAGCAGCGCATCCGCATCGCGCACGGCCTCGAGCGGCGAGGTGGCGAGCACGAGGTCGGCGCGCTCGCCATAGAGCCTGCGGCACTCGCCGGCAGCAATCGGGTCGTAGGCGACGACCGTCGCGCCCGCAGCCCAGAGGGCCTCCATGACCGCGCGCGACGGCGCCTCGCGCATGTCGTCGGTGTTCGGCTTGAACGCGAGCCCCCAGAGCGCGAATCGCCGACCGGCCAGCTCGCCGAAGCGGGCCTTCGCCTTGCGCACCAGGACGGTCTTCTGTTCGTCGTTGACCTGCTCGACCGCCGGCAGGATGCGCAGCGGCGCGCGGTTCTGCTGCGCGGTGCGGATCAGCGCCTGCACGTCCTTGGGAAAGCAGGACCCACCGTAGCCGGTGCCCGCATAAAGGAAGGACCAGCCGATGCGCGGGTCTGAGCCGATGCCACGACGCACGTCCTCGATGTCGACATCGACGGCCTCGGCCAACCGGGCAAGATCGTTCATGAAGGAGATACGGGTCGCGAGCATCGCATTGGCCGCGTACTTCGTGAGCTCGGCGGCACGCCGGCTCATCACCAGGGTGCGCTCGTGGTTGCGCTGGAAAGGCTGGTAGAGCTCGCGCATGACCGACTCGGCATGGGGATCGTCGATGCCGAGCACGATGCGATCGGGCTTCATGCAGTCGTCGACCGCTGCCCCCTCCTTCAGAAACTCGGGATTGGACACCACTGCGAACTCGAAATCGACATCCCGCGCCTCGAGTTCGTCGGCGATCGCATCCTCGACCAGGTCGCCGGTACCCACCGGGACCGTGCTCTTGTCGACGACGATCCGCCTGCCATTCATGTGGCGGCCGATCGAGCGCGCCGCGGCGAGCACATGGCGCAGATCGGCCGACCCGTCCTCGTCGGGCGGCGTGCCGACCGCGATCATCTGCACGAGCCCGAAGCATGCCGCCTCCTTCGCATCGGTGGTGAAGAAGAGCCGGCCAGCCTCGATGTTGCGCCGTACGATCGGTTCGAGCCCCGGCTCGTGGATCGGGATCTGCCCGGCACGCAGGCGGGCAACCTTGGCCTCGTCGATATCGAGGCAGCAGACATCGTTGCCCATGTCGGCGAGGCAGGCGCCGGTAACCAGTCCGACATAGCCCGTGCCGATGATCGTGACCTTCATCGCGAATTCCCGTGTGGTGTGCGTCAGGAGGAAACCGTGCCTCCGGACGCACGCGCGCCGGTGGCTGCGGACACGCGCTCGAAGAGCGCGACGAGCTGGTCGACGCGAGCGTCCCAGCCATTGGCGAGCGCATGCGCCCGGATATGTTGCCGGTCCCAGGAATGGGCGAGCGCCCGGGCCAGCGCAGCCTCGAAGGCGCCTTCGTCCCACCACGCGACCAGCGTGCCGAGCGCGGGGTCGGCGAGCACCTCGGCGTTACCGCCGACATCGGTGCAGACCACCGGCAGCCCGCAGGCCATGGCCTCGAGAAGGACGTTGGCCCAGCCCTCGTACTCGGAGGCATGCGCGAGCACATCGGCGGCCCCGTAGTGCCAGCGCAGCGCATCGGGCGACTGGGGTCCGCACAGGCGCACCGCATCGCCCAGGCCGAGCGCGGCCGCCTGTCGAGCGAGGTCGGGTCCGAGATCGGCCTGGCCGGCACCCCCGCCGACGATCAGGTACACCAGCCCCGGGAACCGCTGCCGAAGCCTGGCGACGATCGGAATCACCCGCTGGAAACCCTTCAGCGGGATCCGGTTGCCCACCCCGATGATCACCGGCGCATCCGGCGCGATGCCGAGCCGCGCTCGCGCCTGCACCCGATCGACCGGAGCGAAGCGGTCGGTGTCGACCCCGTTACCGATCAGCGCGAAACGCGCGGCGGCCTGGCCCAGGGGCTGCCCGACATCGCGCACCAGCGAGCCGCTGACAGCCACGAGTTGCGCGGCCCCGGCAAGGGCCTCGCGCAGGCCTGCCTCGCGCGAACCGCCCAGCAGGTTGCGGTCCTTGCTGCCGCGCAGGGTGATGACCACCGGCAGGCCAAGCGCGCGTCCGAGCCGGACGGCGGCCGCGCCGTCGGGATAGCCGAAGTGGGCATCGATGACCGTGGCATCCAGCGCGGCAGCGACGCGACGCACCGTGGCCGCGCTGCCTCGTGCCATCAGCCAGCCGTCGAGACGCTTGAGGATCCCCGGGATCGACAGGAATCGCGGACGGTGAACCTCGATACCCGCCATGCGCTCGAAGACGGGCGCGGGCGGTCGGAAGGCCGGACGCACCAGCCGCACGAGCCCGTCGAAGGGCGACCAAGCCTGCGGTGCGACCACCACGAGAGGCAGACGCGCCGCCACCCGGAACATGCGCTCGCGGATGAACAGCCCCGCGCCCGGCGATGCCGCGCTCGGGAACAGGCTCGAGAAGACGAGCACGCGGGCGGCAGCGCTGGCAGGCACGCGACTCAACGCAACCCGAAGTAGATGTTCGCTGTCAGGAAGCCCTGCTTGCTGCCGCAGTCGAAGCGCTTGCCACTGAAGCGAAAGCCGTGCAGGCCCGGGGTATCGATCTGGCCGGCCAGCGCGTCGGTGAGCTGGATCTCGCCACCCGCCCCTGGCGGCTGGGTCTCGAGCGTGCTCAGCACGCTCGGATGCAGGATGTAGCGGCCGACGACCGCGAAGGTGGACGGCGCGGACTCGATCGGCGGCTTCTCGACGATCGCGCGCACCTTCAGGCTGGTGCCGCTGGCGCTCTCCGGATCGATGATGCCGTACTTGCTGACGTCGGCGCGCGGCACCTGCTCGATGGCGATCACGCTGCCGCCGGTCTGCGCGGCCACCGGCACCATCTGGCCGAGCACGCCCTGCGGATGCCCGTCGATGAGGTCGTCGGGCAGCAGCACCGCGAAGGCTTCGTCGTCGGCGATCATCGGGCGCGCGCAGAGAACCGCATGGCCGAGGCCGAGCGGCACCGGCTGGCGCACGAACACGACCTTCACGTGAGGCGGGATGATGTTGCGCACCGCCTCGAGGGCCTCGAGCCTGCCCTTGGCCTCGAGTTCGGCCTCGAGCTCCGGCGCGCGATCGAAGTAGTCCTCGACCGCCCGCTTGCTGCGACCGGTGACGAAGATCAGGGTGTCGCAACCGGCTTCGATCGCCTCGTCGACGGCGTACTGGATGATCGGACGATCGACGATCGGCAGCATTTCCTTGGGGATCGATTTGGTGGCCGGCAGGAACCTCGTCCCGAGGCCGGCCACCGGAAACACCGCTTTCTTCAGTCGCATGATGGGGTCTCTCGCGGCGGGAAGATCCCGCGGCAGCGATTATCGCCGCAGCCGACCGCGCGCGGTCACGCGCGGGCGCAGCGCGCGATCGGCGCGGCACGCCTGCGGGGGCGATCGCAAGGCTAGAATCCGCACATCCTTGTCGGAGTGACCGATGCCCAGCGCCCCCGTCGACAGCCTGCTGCGCGCCATTCTCGAGTCGGCGATCGGTCATCGTGCCATGCCGGCGCGACTGGACGATGACACCCCGCTGCTCGGCGCGATCCCCGAACTCGATTCGATGGCCGTCCTGGCGATGCTCACCCAGATCCAGGACGACTTCGGCGTGATCGTCGAGGACGACGAGATCAGCGCCGACTGCTTCGCGACCTACGGCGCACTCGCCGCCTTCGTGCGCGCCAAGCTCGCGGGCTGACAGCGGGTGCGATCGTCGCGGGGACACGAGGGCCTGCAGCCTGAGCGCCTCGACGGCTTCGGCGCAGGGTATCGCTGGGGCCTCTGGGCACTGCCGGCACCCGAGATGCCATCCGCCGGAGCGGTACTGGTCGTCCAGGCCTTCCTCGACGAGCAGGCGCTGTCGCGTCGCATGCTCGCGCACACCGCCCGGCGCCTGGGGGAAGCCGGCTGGACGGTGCTGATCGTCGACACCTTCGGGACCGGTGATTCGGCGGGCGACCACGGTGAGGCGACGCTCGAGCGCTGGCGTGAGGACCTGCTCGAGGCCGCCCGACGGCTTCGCACCCGTGCGCCGGACGGACCTCTGGTGCTGCTTGGCGTGCGCATGGGCGCACTGCTCGCGATCGATCTCGCGGGCCTCCTGCCAGACCCGCCGACGGGCCTGGTGCTCTGGAATGCACCGGCCGCCGGCGCAAGTCTGGTCGATCCGCTGCGGCGCCTCGCGCGGCTCGGCGCCGCGGGCGCCGCGGGCGCCGCGGACGGCGGGAACGCATCGCCAGCCCGGGGCGCACGCCTCGCTGGATGGCCGGTCGAGGGGGACCTGCTCGATGCGCTGCGGGGCCTGCGGCTGACCGAGGCGCCGCCATGCCCGCCCGGCGGCGGCATGCTCGCGCTGATCCAGACGCAGCGCGCGACGGGCGACGCCACGAGGTCGCCGCCTGCCCTCGAGCAGGCACTCGACGCCTGGCGCCAGGCAGGGTGGCGAGCGGAGCTGACGCGGGTCGCAGGCGAACCCTGGTGGAGCGCGATGGACCCCTGCGACCCGCGGCCGCTGACGGACAGCACGCTGGCCGCGGTCGCGCAACTCGCGGCGGTTGCGGCGGCACCTCCCGCCCCCCTCGCGACGGTTGCCGCGGCTGCCCGAGCCGCGCCCCGCTCGGGCCCGACGCCATCGGCGGCCGCATCGCCCGCGCCCCCCGAGGCCAAGAGCGTCGAGGTGCTGTCGACCGCGGGCGCGCAGGGCGCGCTGGCGGGGGTGCTCACCAGGGGCCCGACCGCGCCGATCGCGGCCGTCCTGATCGTACCCGGTCAGCCCCAGACACGGGTGGGCGCCCACCGGATGTTCGTCACGCTTGCGGCCAGCCTGGGCGCGCGCGACATCGCCAGCCTGCGCGTGGATCTCGCAGGCTGGGGTGACAGCGACGGCCAGCCCGGCCCCTTCGAATCCGGAAGCGCCGACATCGTGGCCGCCGCGCTCGCCCTTCGCGCGCGACTTCCCGAGGCGCCGCTCTGGCTCCATGGCCTGTGCGACGGCGCGAGCGCGCTGGTGCTCGCGCTGCCCCTGCTGCGGCAGGCCGGTGTGCGGGTGCAGGGCCTGTGCCTGCTCAACCCGTGGGTGCGCAGCGAGGCGAGCCTTGCAGGGGCGATGATCGACACCTACTACCGGCGGCGCCTCCTCGACCCCGATCTCTGGCAACGGCTGCTGCGCGGGCAGGTGCCACTGCGCAACCTGCTGGTCGAGCCGTTGCGATTCCTTGGCAGGCGGCTCGCGCGCACCCGCACGGCTTCGCGCGGGCACGACGGCGACCGGGTTCGCAGCCTGCCGCATGCCCTCATCGACGCCCTCGACGGGTTCGGCGGCGAGGTGCTGACCGTTCTTGCCGGCGCCGACCTCACGGCGGCCGAGACCGAGGCGCTGCTCGCCAGCGAGCTGCGCTGGCGCGCGCGGCTCGATCGCCCAGGTTGCCTGCTGCGCCTGCCGGGTGCCGATCACACGCTGAGCGATCCGTCCCACGAAGGCAGGGCGCTCGACTGGCTCGGCACGCGGATCGCGGAACAGGCGCAACGCGCGCAGCCCCACCCGACGCGGAGCGGCGCCGGGTTCCGTTGAATAATGCCCCTTCCGATCACGCGAGGCGACACCATGGCCAGCAAGGCGCGCATCATCGAACTGAAGACCCTGTCGTGCAGCGCCGCCTGGCGCAACTACTACTTCGTGAAGGCCACCAGCGCTGACGGCGTGGTGGGCTGGAGCGAGTTCGACGAGGGTTTCGGTTCGCCTGGCGTGGGCGCGGTCATCGAAACCCTGGCTCGCCGGGTGGTGGGTCAGTCGGCAATGGACCACGAGCGCATCCGCGAGGAGCTGATGGCGGTGACGCGGCCCGGTGCGGGCGGTGTGGTCGGGCAGGCTCTGGGCGCCATCGAGAACGCGCTGCTCGACGTCAAGGCCAAGACCCTGGGCGTGCCCTGCTACGAACTGCTCGGCGGCAAGATGCGCGATCGGCTGCGCGTCTACTGGTCGCACTGCGTGACCTGGCGCGCCTCGCGGCGGCCGCACTACCAGCCCGAGATCACCGATGTCGAGGGTGTTCGGGCCCTGGCGCGCGAAGTTCGCGAGAAGGGCTTCACCGGCCTGAAGACCAACATCTACCGCTACGAGAACGGCCAGATCAAGGGCTGGGCGCCGGGCTTCGGCAACCCCAACCTGCCCGACCTCAACATGGAACGGCGCATCGCGCAGGGCGTGCGCGAGCACCTGCAGATCATGCGCGAGGCCGCAGGGCCCGACATGGACATCCTGCTCGACCTCAACTTCAACGCCAAGACCGAGGGCTACCTGAAGGTGCTGCGCGCCATCGAGGACCTCGACATGTTCTGGGTCGAGATCGACACCCGCGACCCGAAGGCGCTCGCCTACATCCGCTCGCAGAGCCGCCACCCGATCGCCTCGTGCGAGACCCTGATCGGCCTGCAGCAGTTCCTGCCCTACTTTCGCGAGCAGGCGATCGACGTGGCCATCGTCGACACCCCCTGGAACGGCGTGTGGCAGTCGATGAAGATCGCGGCGGCGGCCGACGCGCACGAGGTCAACGTGGCGTGCCACAACTTCTACGGGCATCTGTGCACGATGATGAACGCGCACTTCTGCGCGGCCGTGCCCAACCTGCGCATCATGGAAGTCGACATCGACCGCATCGCGTGGGACCACGAGATCTTCACCCACGTGCCGCACTACGAGGCCGGCCATCTGGTGATGCCCGACCGGCCGGGCTGGGGCACCGAGCCCAACGAGGCCGCGATGGCCGCCTACCCGCCGATCGAGGTGCACGGCCTGATGCACCGGCGCACGTCGTGAGCGCGCCGCGGCGGGCGGCGACGGCCGGTGCACACCACCGCGACGCGATGACCGGCGCGCCCCGCCGAGATGCGCGCGCGCCCGGAGGCTGTTCGCGATGAACGACCCGGTCGACGTCCTCATCATCGGCGCCGGTGCCTCCGGCGCGGCGGTGGCCTGGAGCCTGGCCGACACCCGGATGCGCATCCTGTGCCTGGAGCAGGGCGACTGGGTCAAGCCCACCGACTACCCCAGCAACGGCCGCGACTGGGAGGCCCGCCAGCTGTCGGACTTCCACATCAGCCCGAACGTGCGCCGCCGGCCCACCGACTATCCGGTGAACGACGACGCCTCGCCGATCAAAGTCGTGAACTTCAATGGCGTGGGCGGCGGCACCGTCCTCTACGCCGGTCACTTCCCCCGGCTGCACCCCTCGGACTTCCGGGTGCGCAGCCTCGACGGCGTGGCCGACGACTGGCCGATCGACTACGCCACGCTCGAGCCCTGGTTCGCGCTGAACGACCGGATGATGGGCATCTCGGGGCTGG
>JBIIHU010000194.1:0-7361 GCA_044235405.1 Burkholderiaceae bacterium | reverse complement strand
CGGTGCAGCGCCGATGCGCGCAGGCGCAGCGCATCCGCAACGAGGCCGTGCGCCTCAGGAACCGGACAGACGACGGCGCCGCAGCTTGTGGGCGAGATGCGGCAGCAGCAGCCGCAGCGGCATGCGCCCGAGGTGATAGCGAACCGTCAGCGCGACACGGGCGGCACGCTGCGCCGGCGACGGCGCCTGTGTCGCACCAGGCAGCATCGCCGCTGGCACCAGCGCATCCATCACCCATGCGCGGGCCGGCGGAACCGACCAGGCGCGGGACGCCCGTCGCCTCGCTGCAGGGTCGGTCGGCAGGGCAAGAGCTCCCACTGGCGTGGCGAGCCACACGCAGGCGTAGCGCGCGGCCCATCGCAGCGCCCGCCCGGCCGGAGCACCCAGCGAGTCGGCACGCGCGATCAGCGCGGCCGAGAAGGCCGTCGGGTCGGCCGCGCCGAGTTCGCGTACCAGCAGATCGAAATCCATCAGCTCGCGCAGGCGGCCGTCGAGTTCGGTGTCCTTGAACGCGTGCAGCGCGCAGTGCACGACGAGGTCCGGTGCATCCGGCAGCAGCATCGAAGCATCGCGATGCGCGGCCGCGAGCACCGCCTGCGTGTCGACCGCTTCGCCCGCGAGTGCCGGGGTGAGCGCGTGATGCAGGTCGACCTCGAACTCGCGTTCGGGATCGCGCCGCGGCGGCAGCTCGTGCGACCACGCCCGGTAGTAGCGCTCGTCGTAGGGATCGAGCGATTGCGCGACCCAGCCACCCTGCTCCAGCAGCGCCTCGGCACGCGCGAGCACATCCGGCGACACCAGCAGATCGACATCACCGGCCAGCCTCCCTGCCGCGAGGCCGAGCCCGGCCCGCTCGTAAGCCGCGCCCTTGAGCAGCAGCACCGCGCCGGCGAGCGGCGCGAGGGCTCGCTCGAGCGCCGCGATCTCGACACGCAGCGCGTGGCGTCGCTGCGCGACCACCACCGCGATCGACTCGAAATGCTCGCGGACCGGCGCCGGAAGATGTGCCAGCGCACCGGCTGCGGCAAGGCGTACCCCGAGGTGCCCGGCGCAGCGCGCGCGCCTCGCCGCGCCGAGGATCGTGCTCCAGCGCGAAGGCGGCAGTCGCCCCGCGGCTTGCGGCGTTCGCCAGACCTGCAGCAGCGCGGCGGTCGCGGGATGCATGCTCAGGGTTGCGCCATCAGCGCGAAGATCTCGGCGAGCGCTTCGTCGAGATCGCCGAAGACCAGCCGCCAGCAGGCGCAGGTCGCCACCAGATCGGCGGCAGCGGCAAAGGCCGCGGGGCCGAGCAACCCGTAGTTGAAGCTGTTGGCGGCCAGCTCGGCGAGCGCGCGTGCCGGACGCACCGGGATCCGCTCGACACGCGCGCCACGCTGCCATGTCGGAAAGACGATCACCGCCGGGCGAACCGGCTCGTGACGACGCTGCATCGTCTCGACCGGCGGCGCGAGATGCGCGACATCGCCCTTGTGGGTCCGGTGGAAGACCGGACCGATCACGGGGTTGCCCGGTCGGGCGGCGATCAATGCGATCGACGCATTCTTCAGCGACACCGGCTTGGGCAGCGGCAGCAGGCAGCCATCGGACAGTCGCAGCACGCCGAATTCGTCGGACAGCAGTCGCATGCCGGCCAGCACGAGGGCGGCGCTCAGCGTGCTCTTGCCCGAGCCGGGCGCCGCCACCAGCAGCAGGCCGCGATCGCGGTGCGCGACGGCGCCCGCATGCAGCAGCAGATGACGCGACGCCAGTTGCGCGAACACCCAGTTCAGGCCCCATTCGAGCTGCGGCAGGCCCATGCCCCAGGGCAGCGGCGCAAAGGGCTCGGTGCCATCGGCCAGGAAGCGCACGCCCGGGCGCCAGGGACTGCGCAGGCTGCGTGCCGGCAGCAACCCGACCTCGCAATCGACGAAGTCCTGGTCGTCACCCGGCGGCAGGTGCCGGTAGACGCGGGCAAGCGGCTGCGGCAGGTCCGGCAGCGGCGAGCGGACACGAACCCGCAGCGCGCCGAGATCGAGCACCAGCCCGTCGCCCGCGAGCCGACGAGCGGCATCGTCGCCGGTCACGGTCCATCTCCACGCAGGTGGATCGCGATCCGCGCAAGCTCGAGCAGCGCCGGCCTTGCGTCGCCGAGGCTGCCGGACACGCCTGCCGCGACCTCAGCGTCCCGGTCATCGCCCGCGCCCACCGGCTCGCTGCCGCCCTCCCGCGCGCTCGCCGCGAAGCGGGCGAGCAGCGCCGACGGCTCATCTTCCCGCGGATGGTCGCCCGCCACCGCGAGGAGCTCGGCCAGCAGCGCGAGCCCCTCCGGCGAGAGCACATGGGTGCGCCAGGAGACCGGATCGAACAGCGCCACCCCATCGTCGAAGACGCGCAACCGCGTCCGCACGAAAGCGGGAAAGCCGTCGATCATCCGACGACCCAGTTCGGACCGGGAGTCCCCGAGGGACTGAGCGAACTCCATGACGATAGGTGCAGCGCCTGACCGGCCCCGACGTAGCGTGGCCATGCACCCAGTTCGGTTGCTCCACCGCTGCCGGGCTGAAAGCTGGTCGCGAAGAGTACCGCCAGCAGCACGGGTGTCTCGCTGCCCTCGATCGGCACGGCGAGCTGGCCGCGGGTGTCGTACCACTGGCCATCCACCCGGAACAGCTGCCCGCTGTACTGCAAAGGCGGCACCCCCGGATCGGAGGCCAGGCTGTAGGTGCCGACGAAGCGCAGCCCGGGAACCCGGATCCAGCCATCGCCCACCGAACTGACCAGCGGCGGCTGGTTGCTCGCGTCGTTGATCGCGCCCCGGTAGGCCGAGCCCAGCGCGGCCGCCGATGCGCGCCCGGGTAGGCTGATGAGCAGCGGCGCGCCCCCACCGGCCATCCGCAGCAGCCGCCGGCGACGTTCGCGCACCGCGTCGGGAACCGGGGAATTCGAGAGATGAGGCTGGATTTCGTCGGACATCGCTCGCCTGCCGCCCTGGTGGGTCGTCGAACCGGAGATCTTGCCAACGCTACACCGGATCGTCGGCTTCGCGATTGCGCCTGGCGCGGTGCCTTCAGCGAAAGCGCTGAACGTACCAGGCGATTGCCGCGTCGATGCCCTCGGCAAGCCGATGCGTGGGCTCGTAGCCGAGCATTGTCCGGGCCTTGTCGATCGCCGCAAGGGAATGACGCACATCGCCATCGCGAAAGGGACCGAAGCGCGGCGGGTGCCGGTAATCGACCCCGCCGGCGCGGTACAGGGCTGTGCGCAGGCATTCGAAGAGCTCGACCAGTGTCGTGCGCTCGCCGCAGGCGATATTGAAGACCTCGTGCACGCCCTCGGAGGTCGGCGTCAGCGCCGCGCGCAGGTTGGCCTGCACCACATTGCCGACGTAGCAGAAATCGCGGCTCGTCTGCCCGTCCCCGTGGATCGTGCAGGGCAACTCCCGCAGCATCGCGGCCACCCAGCGCGGAATCACCGCGGCGTAGGCGCCATCGGGATCCTGGCGCGGGCCGAACACGTTGAAGTAGCGCAGCCCCGTGCAGGCCAGCCCGTAGCTGCGCGCCCAGGTGTCGGCGAAGAGCTCGTCGGCACACTTCGTTGCGGCATAGGGCGACAGCGGCCGCCCGGTCTGGTCCTCGCGCTTGGGCAGCGCCGGATGATCGCCGTAGACCGCGCTCGACGACGCGTACACGACATGCCGGACCCCGGCGGCGCGCGCGGCTGCCAGCAGCTGCACAAAGCCCGCGACGTTGGCCTCGAAGGACGCGATCGGCTCGACCAGCGAACGCGGCACCGAGCCCAGCGCGGCCTGATGGAGCACGAAGTCGATGCCCTCGCAGGCCTCGCGACAGGTCGCCGCATCGCGCACATCGCCCTCGATCAACCGGAACCGCTGCCACGCCGACTCGCCGACCGCGGCGCGCACCTCGTCGAGGTTGGCTCGATGGCCGGTGGCGAAGTTGTCCAGCGCCACCACCTGCTGCCCGGCGGCCAGCAGCGCCTGAGCCAGATTGGAGCCGATGAAGCCGGCCGCCCCGGTCACGAGCCAGCGCCAGCGCGCGTCGCCGAGAAGTCGTGCCGCGCCATCGTCGGGCTGCGTGATCGCGCAGGTCATGGTTGCGCTCACAGACGCCACAGCTCGAAGCCGGCGGCGCGCACGGCATCCGGATCGAACTGCGCCTTCACATCCGCAAACAGCCCGCCAGGGCGCAGCCGCGAAGCCAACCCGGCCAGCCCGAGTTGCCGGTAGTGCCGATGCGGCACCGCGACCACCAGCGCCTCGGCAATCGGCAGCGCCGACCAGTCGACCAACTCGATCCCGTACTCGTGGCGGGCCTCGGCGGGGTCGGCAACCGGATCGTGAACCTGGACCCGCACGCCGAAGGACTCGAGCTCGCGGACCACGTCGACCACCTTGCTGTTGCGCACGTCGGGCACGTTTTCCTTGAAGCTCAGGCCGAGCACCACCACCGGCGCATCGCGCACGCTGCGACCCGCGCGGATCAGCCGCTTGACCACCTGCTCGGCCACGTGCTTTCCCATGCCGTCGTTGATGCGCCGGCCGGCGAGGATCACCTGCGGGTGGTAGCCGAGGCGATCGGCCTTGTGCGTCAGGTAGTAGGGGTCCACACCGATGCAGTGCCCGCCGACCAGACCGGGACGGAAGGGCAGGAAGTTCCACTTGGTGCCGGCGGCCTCTAGCACATCGACCGTGTCGATGCCCAGACGCTCGAAGATCAGCGACAGTTCGTTCATCAGCGCGATGTTCAGATCCCGCTGCGTGTTCTCGATGACCTTGGCTGCCTCCGCCACCTTGATGCTGGGGGCGCGATGGACACCCGCCTGGACGACCGCGCCGTACAGCCCGGCCACCGCATCGAGCGTGGCCGCGTCGTCGCCCGAGACCACCTTGACGATGCGCGTGAAGCTGTGCTCGCGGTCGCCCGGGTTGATGCGCTCGGGCGAATAGCCGACGTGGAAGTCCTCGCGCCAGCGCAGCCCGGATTCCCGCTCGAGCACCGGTATGCAGACTTCCTCGGTGGCGCCCGGGTAGACCGTCGACTCGAAGACCACCACCGCTCCCCGACGCATCTGGCCGCCCACCGCACGACTGGCCGACAACAGCGGACCGAAGTCGGGCTGATGCGCCTCGTCGATCGGCGTGGGCACCGCCACGATGAAGAAATCGGCGCCGGCCATCGCCGCCGGATCGGCCGACACCGACAGCAGCTCGGCCGCCGCGAACTGCGCCGGCTCGACCTCACCGGTGGGGTCGACATGACGGCGGAAGTTCTCGATCTTGGCGGCGCTGAGGTCGTAGCCGATGGTCGGGAAAACCGATCCGAAGGCGACCGCGAGCGGCAGCCCCACATAGCCGAGACCGACGACGGCGACGGTGGGCGGCGGACGTTGTGACATCGGGACCCCGTTACGAAGAAAGCTCTCCGCCGTTGAGCAGGCTGAATCCGCCCCTCGGGAACCTCGGCGACAGTCGTGGCGGTTCCCGTGGTCAAGATCCTCATTATCCCGTGCTTTGCCCACCGCCTTGCCTCATCGCTCAACCGCTGCCAACGTCCGGCCGTCGGCCCGGCGCCGCATCGTCGCGGCAGGAATCGCTTCGCTCGCAGCCGCCGCATCGCTTGCGCCGGTGCGCCGTGCGAGCGCACAGGCCCACGGTCTCGGCGACGTGCCCTCGGTGGTCGCCGCCGCCAAGCCCTCGGTCTTTGCGGTCGGCGTCTACTCGCGAATCCAGCAACCGTCGTTTCGCTTCGCGGGCACCGGCTTCGCGCTCGGCGGCGGCCTGTTCGCGACCTGCGCGCATGTCGTGCAGCCGCTGAATCCCGCCACGCGCGAGATGCTTGCGCTGGCCGTGGCCACCAGCGAGGGCCAGCGCGTGATCGAGGTCAGGCCGGTCGCGATGCATCGCGAGAGCGACCTGGCCGTGCTCGAATGGGCCGAGCCGCCGCCGATCCCTGTGCGGGGCCTGCGACTCGCCTCCGCGACACCCGCCGAGGGCAGCGACATCGTGCTGCTCGGGTTCCCGATCGGCAGCGCGCTCGGTCTGTACGCGGCGGCACATCGCGGCGTGGTCGCGGCAGTCGTGCCGATGGCCATCCCGATGCCCTCGAGCGCGGGCCTGCAGGCGCGCAACGTGCAGGCACTGCGCTCGGCGCCGATCGAGGTGCTGCAACTCGACGCCACCGCATTTCCGGGCAACAGCGGCGGTCCGGTGATCGACGTGCGCACCGGTCTGGTGGTCGGCATCGTCAGCATGGCGCTGGTCAAGGGCACGCGCGAAAGCGCGCTGAGCGCGCCGACCGGCATCAGCTATGCGGTACCTGTGCAGCAGTTGGCATCGCTGCTTCCTGGCCGGTGACATATGCCCTCTCGGCCGAATCGCCGCCTTTCGATAATCGCCCCGCATCGCGCCAGGGCGCGGTCGCCGTCAGGCGCCCGACCCGCGCGTAGGGTGCCGTGCCCAAGCTTTCGAGGAGCCGCTCGATGAAACCTGTCGCATCCGTTCTCGCCGCTGCGCTCGCGCTCGCGCTGGCCGGCTGTGCATCGCCCAACCTCCCGATGGCGCCGGCGAAGGCCGCGGTGGCCGACTACAAGTACCTGATCGGCCCCGGCGATCAGGTCAACATCATCGTGTGGCGCAACCCGGAACTTTCGCTGTCGGTGCCGGTGCGCCCCGACGGCAAGCTGAGCTCGCCGCTGATCGAGGATCTGATGGCGATCGGCAGGAACCCGTCGGACCTCGCGCGCGACATCGAGAAGCGACTCACGCGCTACATCCAGGATCCGGTCGTGACGGTCGTCGTGAGCAGTTTCTCGGGCCCGAGCAGCGAGCAGATCCGCATCGTCGGGTCGGCTGCCCGACCGGCGGCATTGCCGTACCGCCAGAACATGACGGTGCTCGACGCGATGATCGCCGTGGGCGGCATCACCGAGTTCGCCGCCGGCAACCGGGCGGTGCTGATCCGCGCCGCCGACAAGGGGCGCCAGTACACGCTTCGCCTGAAGGACCTGCTCAAGGGTGGCGATGTCAGCGCGAACGCCGACCTGCGGCCGGGCGACGTGATCATCATCCCCGAAGGCTGGTTCTGATCCGATGCACGAGATCGTCGAACTCGTCCGCTCCGCGCTGCGGGGGCTGTGGGCCTACCGCTGGTGGGGCTTGTCGACCACCGTCATGGTTGGCGCCGTCGGCGCGATCGTCGTGCTGCTGATCCCGAACCAGTACGAGGCGAGCGCGCGGGTGTACGTCGACACGCAGTCGGTCCTGCGCCCGCTGATGAGCGGCCTGGCCGTACAGCCCAACGCGGACCAGCAGATCGCGATGATCAGCCGCACGCTCGTCAGCCGACCGAACGTCGAACGGGTCG
>JBIIHU010000193.1:0-7384 GCA_044235405.1 Burkholderiaceae bacterium | reverse complement strand
GCGCCCGACGGCCTGGCCGCGATCGCGAGCTGCCTGCCCCCGGGCACTCGGCACGCGAGCGAACCCGTGCCGGGAAGCCAGGGACAGTTCGTGTTCGTGCTGGCGGGCAGCCTGCTGCACGCCGGGGGCGAGCTCGCGCCCTGGGAGCATCTCTTTGCCGACAGCACCGAGGCGCCGCTGCCGCTGATCGCCGGGGCGGGCGGCGCGCAGGTGGTGGCCCTGCACGTGCCGCCCCGCGACCCGGCTTACGGCTAGCGAGGCTCGACCAGCTGCGCCCGCAGTTCGGTCTTGAGCACCTTGCCGTAGTTGTTCTTGGGCAGCGCGGCCACCCGGAAGTAGGCCTTCGGGCGCTTGAAACGGGCGATGTTGTCGACGACGACCCGATCGAGTTCCGCATCGGTGGCGATCTGCCCGGGACGCATCACGACGAAGGCCACGACCTCCTCGCCCCAGTCGGGGTGCCGGCGGCCGATGACCGACACCTCATCGACTGCGGGGTGCAGCAGCAGCGCCTCCTCGACCTCGCGCGGGTAGATGTTGGTGCCGCCGGAGATGATCAGGTCCTTGGCGCGATCCTTCAGCGTGAGGAAACCCTCGGGGTCCAGGGTACCGAGATCGCCGGTGTGCAGCCAGCCGCCGCGCAGCGCGGCCGCGTTGGCCTGCGGATTGTTCCAGTAGCCGGCCATCACGATGTCCGAGCGCACGATCACCTCGCCGATCTCGCCGGGCGGCAGGTCGCGATCGTCGGCATCGACCACCCGAACCTCGACCCCCGTGCGCGCGATGCCCACCGAGGCCAGACGCTCCTCGTAGCGCGGGTGTCCCCGGTCGGCATGCATCGCCTTGGACACCGCGGTGATCGTGTTGGGCGTCTCGCCCTGGCCATAGATCTGCAGCAGCGAGCCAGGGAAGACGTCCATCGCGCGACGCAGGTCCTCGAGGTACATCGGTGCCCCGCCGTAGTAGAGCGTCTTCATGTGCTCGGCACGCAGTCGCGCGGCGGCAGGGTCATTGACGATGCGCATCACGATCGTCGGCGCGCCGAAGAACGAAACATTCCGGTAATGGTTGATCAGATCAACCATCTCGGGTGCCTCGAAGCCCTGGGACTCGGGCACCACCTGATGGCCGCCGCGGGCGATCTGCGGCAGCGAATACAGCCCGCCGCCATGCGACATCGGCGCGGCGTGCAGCATCGTGTCGTCGGTGGAGACCGGATCGATGTCGGCGTAGTAGCGCCACACCATCGCCTGAAGGTTGCGGTGCGTCAGCGTGGCGCCCTTGGGCCGGCCGGTGGTGCCGCTGGTGTAGAAGAGCCACGCGGGCTGCGCCGGGTCGACCGGCTGCATCGGCAGCGGCTCGGCGCGGCCAAGCGCCGCGTAGGCATCATCGTCGATCGCGATCACGCGCGAGTCGTCGGCCGGTGACCAGCCCATCGACGCCGCATCGATGCCGAGTTCGGGAGACACGAAGCAGCGCTTCGCACCGCTGTTGTCGACGATGAACGCCACCTCCTTCGGATGCAGCTTCGCGTTGACCGGCACCGCGCAGAGCCCGGCATGCCAGGCCGCCCACAGCAGCTCGAAGTAGGCCGGACCGTTCTTCATGACCAGCGCGATCCGGTCGCCGGCGCCGATGCCGGGCAGGCGCCGCAGACCGCCGGCGAGGCGGGCGACGCGCTGATGGAGTTGCGCGTAGGTCCAGATCGGGCGCTCGCCCACCGAGACCGCACGCGCCTGCCCGAAGGTGCGCGCGGTGGCCGCCAGCAGCGCCGCGGTATTCATGCCGCCTCCCGGGACAGGATGGTGATGCAGGCGGCCGCCTCCTCGACACCGATGAATCCGCCGCCGTTCTCGGCGATGCCCAGCCGAGCGCCCTCGACCTGCCGCGGCCCGGCTTCCCCTCGCAGCTGCAGCACGAGCTCGTGGATCTGGGCCAGACCGGTGGCGCCGATCGGGTGCCCCTTGCGGCCGAGCCCGCCCGAGGGGTTGATCGGGATGCGCCCGCCAAGGCGGGTATCGCCGCGCTCGGCGATCACGCCGCCTTCACCGAAGGCGCAGAAACCGAGGTTCTCGGTCTGGACGATCTCGGCGAAGGCGGTGGCATCGTGAACCTCGGCCACCGACATGTCCTCGGGACCGACCCCCGCGATCTCGTAGGCGCGACGCGCGGCGAGATGTGCGATATGGCGATCGACCTCCGCGGCCGAGCGCTCGCGGCCGCTGGCCAGCACGCTCGCACGCACCCTGACGGCGCGACTGCGATCGAAGTGACGCAGGCCCTCGGCGCTGACCAGCACCGCCGCTGCGGCACCGTCGCTGATCGGCGAGCACATCGGCAGCGTCAGCGGCCAGCAGATCATGCGCGCGGCCAGCACCTCGTCGATGCTCATCGGGTTGCGGTACTGCGACAGCGGGTTCATCGTCGAGTGGAAGTGGTTCTTCGAGGCCACCGCCGCCAGCTGCCGCTCGGTCGAGCCGAAAGTCTTCATGTGGGACTTCGCGAGCGCCGCGTAGATATCCATGAACAGGCTGCGCGGACCCGCGCCCTCGGGCCGGCCCGGCGGCGGCACGACGCCATCGCCGAGTGCGAGCAGCGCGCGCGATGTGGCATCGATCTCGTGGACATCCCAGGCGCCATCGAAGATCGCGAAGCTGCGCGACTTGTCGGCGTCGTACATCTTCTCGGCGCCGACCGCGAGCACCACGTCGGCAAGCCCCGCCTTCAGCTGCCCGACCGCGAGGTGGAAAGCCGTGCTCGCGCTCGCACAGGCGTTCTCGACATTGACGATCGGAATGCCGGCGATTCCGCAGTCGCGCAGCGCCACCTGCCCGCCGATCATGAACTGGCCGTCGAGCACCGGTTGCGCGGCGTTGGCGAAGAAGGCCGCGTCGATGCGCTCGCGGCCGATGCCGGCGTCGGCGAGCGCGGCCAGCACTGCTTCCCGGGTCAGATCCTTGACTGAAAGGTCAAGGAATTTTCCGAACGGGGTCATGCCCACCCCGACAACATAGACATCGTTCATCGAATCTCCAGAAAGCGAAGGGGACAGTGCGCTCGGTCTCGAGCGTCAGGGTCCGAATGTCCTGACCATATCGTCAACGGGTTGGTTATAGTCTCGTCGAGTGTGGAACCCTGCGAGGCTCAGGCGTTCGACGAGACGGGGAGCCCCATTCCAGCCACCCCGGAACCATAAGGAGACACCAATGAATACGCAACGTCGCCGCTTCGGGCGGATGCTGCTGACCGGCGCCTCCGCCGGTCTCGTGCAGAGCCTGCCCGGCCGGGCCTTCGCCCAGGCATGGCCCGCCAAGCCGATCCGCCTGATTCTGCCCTTCGGGCCGGGTTCGGGAACCGACACGCTGGCGCGCACGATCGTCGAACCGATGAGTCGCGCGCTGAAACAGAATTTCCTGATCGAGCACCGGCCGGGCGCCAACACCGCGATCGCCTGCTCGATGGTGGCCAAGGCGGCGCCCGACGGGTACACGCTCGGGCTGCTCACCAACTCCGGCCTTGCCGCCAACCCGGGCGGGATGATGGACAACCCGGGCTACGACGTCGCACGGGAACTGGTCTTCGCCTCGCTGGTCGCTTCGGTTCACTACGTGCTGCTGGCCGCACCCGGCCTGCCGGCGCGCTCCGTGCGCGAACTCGTCGATCACGTCAAGGCCAACCCCGGCAAGCTCAGCTACGCGAGCGGCAACACCGGCGGCATCTCCTACGGTGGCTACATCGCCCGGCATTACGGGCTCGACATCGCCCACATCCAGTACAAGTCCACGCCGCCGGCGCTCGTCGATCTGGCGGCAGGCCACGTCCACCTGATGGTGAGCGACGTGCCGGCGGCCATGCCCCTGATCCGCAGCGGTCGCTTCCAGGTGGTGGCGGTACCGCAGCCGCAGCGTCATCCGCTGCTGCCCGAGGTGCCCACCTTCGCCGAACAGGGGCAGCCCCAGCCGCCCGATTTCTCGGGCTGGTGGATGCTGACCGCACCGGCCGGCACGCCCGCGGAAATCCTCGATCGGCTCAACGCCGAGATGACAGCGGCGCTGGGCAACGCCGAGGTCCGCGCCTCACTGGCCAAGGCTGGGCTGGTGCCCACGCCCTCGACCCGCGACGAGGCGCTTCGCTACCAGCGCGATCAGGTCCAGGTCTGGGGCAGGATGATCCGGGAGCTGGGGCTGAAGATCTGAAGGGTTGGGGGGTGCGGGCTGGGGGCTGACGCGCCGAAGGCCTCCAGGCTCGGAGCCCTGCCTTGGCCTCGGCCATCCGGCCGAGACGCCTGGTCGAATCGCGCGTCCCCCCGGAGGCAGGCCGCCCGCCTACACTGGGGCGACCGTCATCCGCCCGGCGCAGCGCCGGGGCCCCTGCCTGCATGCCGCTCGCCGTCGTCCGTTCCCGCGCCCTTGCCGGAGTGCAGTCACCCGAAGTCCTGGTCGAAGTCCATCTCGCCAACGGGCTGCCGGGCCTGCACCTCGTCGGCTTGCCGCAGGCCGCGGTTCGCGAGAGCACCGACCGGGTTCGTGCCGCACTGCTGCAGGCGGGCTTCGAGATGCCCAGCAGGCGCATCACGGTCAACCTCGCGCCGGCCGACCTCCCCAAGGACAGCGGTCGCTTCGATCTGCCGATCGCCGTGGGGATCCTCGCCGCGTCGGGCCAGGTGCCGCCACAGGCGCTCGCCAGGCTCGCCTTCGTGGGCGAACTCTCGCTCACAGGCGAGATCCGGCCGGTGCGCGGCGTGCTCGCGATGCTGCTCGCGCTTCAGGCGCAGGATCCCGGGCGTTGCCTCGTGCTCCCCGCAGCCTGCGCTCCGGAGGCCGCGCTTGCCCCCGGCGGCCACGCGCTCGCCGCCGCCCACCTGGTCGATGTCTGCGCGCACCTGCGCGGCGCCACCGCCCTGCCGGGCATCGAGTACCGGCAACCGGCTCGGCAGCCCGACCCGCTGCCCGATCTGGCGGCCGTGCGGGGCCAGGCCCTGGCGCGACGCGCCCTCGAGATCGCCGCAGCCGGCGGGCATTCGCTGCTGATGGTCGGCCCTCCGGGAAGCGGCAAGAGCCTGCTGGCCGGCTGCCTGGCCGGCCTGCTGCCGCCGCTCGAGCACGAAGAATCCCTTGCCTGCGCCCTTGTCGCGTCCGTCAGCGGTCACTTCGATCCGGCCCGGTGGGGCCGCCGCCCGATGCGCAGCCCGCACCATAGCGCCTCGATGGCCGCCCTGGTGGGCGGTGGCAACCCGCCGCGCCCGGGCGAGATCAGCCTCGCCCACCACGGCCTGCTCTTTCTCGACGAACTGCCCGAGTTCCCGCGAGCCGCCCTCGAAGCGCTGCGTGAACCCCTCGAGACCGGCTCGATCACGCTGTCGCGCGCCGCTCGCCAGGCCGCCTATCCGGCTCGCTTCCAGCTGGTCGCCGCGATGAACCCCTGCCCCTGCGGCCAGCACGGCAGCCGCCAGCGGCCCTGCGTGTGTCCGCCCGGGACGCCCATGCGCTACCGGCAACGCCTCTCGGGGCCGCTGCTCGACCGGATCGACCTGCAGATCGACGTCACCAGCGTGACCGCCGATGAGCTGCTGGCGCCGCTGCCGCCCGGCGCACGCGACGGTCCGCTGGGCTCGGCAGCGGCCGCACGTCGCGTCGCGGCAGCCCGCGAGCGGGCGCGCCTTCGCCAGGGCGCCACCAACGCGGCCCTCGACGCCGAGGCGCTCGAGCGGCATGGCGCGCTGGCCCCCGAGGGCAGGGCACTGCTCGAGCAGGCCGCACGTCGCTGGCGCTGGTCGGCGCGCACGCTGCACCGCGTGCTGCGGGTGGCCCGCAGCATCGCCGACCTCAATGCCCGGGAGATACCCGGGAGCACCGAGGTCGCCGAGGCGGTGCAGTACCGCCAGTCGGCGATCCTCGCGGCCGATCAGGCATAGTCCCGCCGATGAGCGCGAACCCCTTGTCCAGCGCACAGCCACGGGCATGAACCCGGCGCTGCCTGCGGGCGTGGCCTGCGCGCTGGCCGCCGGCCTGCTCTGGGGCCTGGTCTTCATCGTCCCGGTCCTGCTGCCCGACTATTCCGCGGCCCAGCTCAGCGCGGGCCGCTACCTTGCCTTCGGGCTGGTCGCGCTGCCGCTGGCGCTGGCCGATCGCCGTGGCCTGTCGGGGCTCGCGCGATCGGACTGGCTCGAGGCCATGCGCCTCGCCCTGATCGGCAACCTCGCCTACTACGCACTACTTGCGGCCGCCATCCAGCAGGCCGGCGCGCCCCTGCCCACCATGATCATCGGCACGCTGCCGGTCGTGATCGCGATGTGCGCCAACCTCGGTCGACGCGAGATCGCCTGGCGGCGCCTGGCCGCGCCGCTGGCGGTGCTGACCGCGGGCATCGCGCTGGTCCATGCCGATGAGGTGGCGCGCCTGGCCGCGCTGGGCCAGTCGTCCCGACAGCTCCTCGCTGGCGCCCTGCTGGCGGCCGGCGCGGTAGCCTGCTGGACCTGGTATCCGATCCGCAACGCGCGCTGGCTGCAGGCCCATCCGCAGGCGGGGGCTGGCACCTGGGCCACCGCCCAGGGGCTTGCCACGCTGCCGCTCGCGGCCCTGCTGTGGCTGGCCCTGGGCCTGGGCACGGCCGGCGGCGACCCGACCTCGGTACCCGGCGCCGACCTGCTCGGGCCCCAGCCGCTGCGCTTCCTGGGCCTGATGGCCCTCACGGCGGTCGGCGCGTCGTGGCTGGGTTCGGTGCTCTGGAACCGCGCCAGCCAGCGACTGCCCACCGCCCTGGCCGGGCAGCTGATCGTCTTCGAGACGCTGGCCGCCCTCGGCTACGCCTATGGCCTGCGGGGCGAGATACCCGGGGCGGCCACGCTCGCGGGCATCGCCCTGCTGGTGGCGGGCGTGATGCTGGGGGTCAGGGCTTTCGCCAACACCGAGCGGGCCGCGCCAGCGGGATGAAGCCGCAGGCCCTCGCGCAAGCCCCTCGCGCAAAGCCTCGCGCGAGGCCTACCTCAGGCCGGCACGGCCGACAGGCTGCTCGCCACCGCCTCCGCAGCCTTGATGCCTTCCACACCGGCCGACAGGATACCGCCCGCGTAGCCCGCGCCCTCGCCCGCCGGGAAGAGCCCCGGCAGGTTCAGGCTCTGGCCGTCCTCGCCGCGGGTGATGCGCAGAGGCGCCGAGGTACGGGTCTCGACCCCGGTAAGGACCGCATCGTGCCGATCGAAGCCCGCGATGCGCATACCGAACGCGGGCAGCGCCTCGCGGATGGCCGCGATCGCATAGGGCGGCAGGCTTTCACCGAGATCGGTGAGCGTCACGCCCGGCTTGTACGAGGGCAGCACCTCGCCGAAGGCCGTGGAGGGGCGGCCTGCGACGAAATCGCCGAGCAGCTGGCCGGGTGCGTCGTA
>JBIIHU010000192.1:0-7403 GCA_044235405.1 Burkholderiaceae bacterium | reverse complement strand
GGCGTCTCCACCGGCGGCCAGTCGCGCACGCCGATCTCGAAGCTGCCCAACGTCGAGCACACCGAGCAGCAGTTCCCCATCCTCTACCTGTACCGCAAGGAACTCGTCGACTCCGGCGGCGCCGGGCGCTTCCGCGGCGGCCAGGGCGCGCAGAGCTGCTTCATCGCCTGGGACACCGACAAGCTCACCCACGACGCGATCATGTCCGGCGCCGCGATCCCGAGCTCGCTCGGCCTGATGGGCGGCTACCCCGCCGCCACCAACACCTACGCCTACACGCGCAACAGCGACATCGCCGAGCGCTTCGCGCGCTCGGCGATCCCCGGCGACATCGCCGAGGTGTCGGGAGATCCCTACGTGATCCAGCTGCGCGAGCACGGTTTCCTGCAGACCCCGGATGACGTCTACGCGGTGTCGTGGTGCGGCGGCGGCGGGTTCGGCGATCCGCTCGCCCGCGACCCCGCGGCGATCGACGCCGACCTCGACGGCCTGTTCGTGTCGCCGCAGGCGGCGCACCGGATCTATGGCGCCATCATCGATCCGGCGTCGGGTCGCGTCGATCCCGAGGCCACCGCGCGTCACCGCGTGGCGCTGCGCGCCGAGCGGGTGCGGCGGCTCGGCGGGCGTCGTACCGAGCGTGCCGGCGAGAAGGTGCTCGAGGCGACGGCTGCGGTCGACCTGCGGCGCGACGGCGCGGGGCTGTTCCATGCATGCGCGAACTGCGGGTGCGCGCTGGGTGACGCCGCCGACAACTACAAGGCCCACGCGATGCGGGAGGACCTGCCGATCACCGCGGCCAGCCCGCGCATCGGCGAGCCCGCCGTCTACATCGACAACCCGGTGTCGTTTCGCCACTTCTACTGCCCCGGGTGCGGCACGCTGCTCGACACCGAGGTTGCCTGCGACGACGTCTCGCCCCTGCACGACGTCGAGCTGCACGTCGCCGTCACGTCCACCTGACCCCAGGCCCCCGCGGCCCTCGAAACCACGGAGAATCCGATGCACAAACGGCGCTTCATCCAGCTCGCCGCCCCGGCGCTTCTCGGCACGCTCGGCACCCTCGGCCCGCGCGCGGCGCGGGCCCAGCAGGTCGTCAAGATGACCGTGACGGCCGGCCACCCGCCGGTCTTCGCGTGGATCCGGCTGATCGACGACTTCTTCATCCCGGAGGTCGAGAAGCGCGTTGCCGCGATCGGTTCGCCGGTGCGCTTCGAGTGGACGCGGGCCTACGGCGGCACGGTGGCCAAGCTCGGCGCCGAGAGCGATGCATTGCGCACCGACATCTCCGACATGGGGATGGTCGCGGCGATCTTCGAGGCCGGCAAGTTCCCGCTGCAGCAGTTCTCGCTGATGACGCCGTTCTCGACCGCGGACATGCGGCTGATCAATCGCGTCGCGCTGAAGATGAACGAGACGATCCCGGAGCTGAACCAGGCCTGGACGCGCAGCAACATCGTGTTCCTCGGCAGCGCGTCGATCGACTCGTACCACCTGTTCACCAAGTTCCCGATGACCTCGGTCGACGCGCTGAAGGGCAAGAAGATCCTCGCGCCCGGGCCGGCGGCGAACTGGGTGCGCAACACCGGCGCGGTCGCGGTCGCCGGCAACCTGAACACCTACTACAACGACCTGAAGTCCGGGGTGGCCGACGGCGTGATCGTCTCGCTGGTGCCCGCGGCCTCGGCCAAGCTGCACGAGGTGGCGCCCAACGTCGTGCTGGTCAACATCGGCGCACAGGTCACCGGCGGGCTGGGCGTGAACAAGCGCAGCCTCGAGCGGCTGCCCGCGCCGGTGCAGAAGATCTTCCGGGACGTGGGCATCGCCTACGCCGACGAGTTCGCCAAGGTGCAGATGGCCACCGCCGACAAGGCGCTCGCGGACATGCGCGCGGCCGGCGCGAAGATCGTCGAGTTCGATCCGGCCGAGCGCAAGCGCTGGGCCGACGCGCTGCCGCCGCTGGGCAAGGAGTGGGCGGCCGACCTCGACGCCAAGGGACTCGCCGGCAGCAAGGTGCTCAAGGCCTACGTCGAGGGGCTCGCCGCCGAGGGCGTGCGTTTCCCCCGTGACTGGACCCGCTAGGGTCGGCCGCGCGATGGCTGCCGATCAGGACGCGCCGCCGTCGGGCGGCTCCTGGGGGCGCCCCCTGGCGGGGCGCTTCGAGCGCGTGGGCGCCGCGATGAGCGCGCTCGGGACCGTCTGGATCTTCGGGCTGCTGATCCTGGTCAACGCCGACGTGATCGGGCGCGACTTCCTGGGCAAGCCGGTGCCGGGCGTGCCCGAGCTGCTCGGCCTGTCGATCGTCGGCATCGTCTACCTGCAGCTGCCCAACACGCTGTGGGCTGGCCGCTTCACCCGGGCCGAGTTCCTGAGCGATGTCATCGACCGTCGCTGGCCGCGGGCGGGCGCGGGTGTCCGCGCCTTCTACCACGCGCTCGGCGCGGTCCTGATCGGGCTGCTGCTCGCGGCGCTGTGGCCCGAGCTGACCCGCGCCTGGGAGCTCGGTGACTATGTGGGCGCGATGGGCAGCTTCACGGCGCCGACCTGGCCGGTGCGCGCGATCATGGTCGTGGGCGCGGCGGTCACCGTCATCACCTACCTGCTGCTGCTCACGATCGATCTTCGCGACATGCTCGGAGCGCGGCGATGAGCGCGCTGACCATCGGCTGGTTGTCGCTGCTGCTGATGGTGGTGCTGATCTGCGCCGGCATGCAGGTGGCGATCGCGCTGCTGCTGCTGTCGCTGGTCGGCGTCTGGCTGATCAAGGGCAACCTCGACACCGCGATGAGCCTGCTCGCGCAGGCCTCGATCGACTCGATCGCCAGTTATGACTTCGGCGTCGTGCCGCTGTTCGTGCTGATGGGGCTGCTGGTTGCGGTCGCAGGCATCGGCAAGGATGTCTTCGACGTGGCCGATCGACTGTTCCGGCGGGTTCGCGGCGGCCTGGGCATCGCCACCGTCGCAGCCAACGCGGGCTTCGCCGCGACCACCGGCATCTCGATCGCCTCTGCCGCGGTGTTCACGCGGGTGGCCGTGCCCGAGATGCTGCGCTTCGGCTACGGCACACGCTTCGCGGTCGGGGTGGTGGCGGGCTCCTCGGTGCTCGGCATGCTGATTCCGCCCAGCCTGCTGATGATCCTCTACGCCTTCCTGGCCGAGCAGTCGGTCGGCTCGATGTTCATCGCCGGCGTCATTCCCGGCCTGCTGCTCGCGGTCATCTACGGCGGGGGCATCTGGGCGATGGCCCGCTTCTGGCCGAGCTACGTGGGCGGGCGGCTCGACGCCGATCGCCCGGCGATGCCGGCGCGCGAGGTGCTGTCCAAGCTGCTGCCGATCGGCTCGCTGGTGGTGCTCGTGCTCGGCGGCCTGTATGGCGGTTTCTTCACCGCCACCGAGGGCGGTGCGGTCGGTGCGCTGGGCGCGCTGCTGATCGCACTGGCGCGCCGACAGCTCGACCGAGCAGGCCTGTGGCGGGTGCTGACCGAGACCGGGCAGATCACGGTGTCGGTGCTCTTCCTGATCCTCTCGGCCAACCTCTACAGCCGGATGCTGTCGCTGTCGGGTTTGCCGCAGTCGATCGTGGGCGCAATGGCGGCCGCCGAGTTCGGCATCGTCGCCTTCATGGCGCTCTACCTGCTGATCGTGCTGCTGTTGGGCTGCATCCTCGACTCGGGCTCGATCATGCTGATCGTGCTGCCGCTGATGCTGCCGGTGGCGCGCAGTTTCGGCATCGATCTGATCTGGTTCGGGGTGATCACGGTGGTCGCCGTCGAGATCGGGCTGCTCACGCCACCCTTCGGGCTGTCGGTCTATGTGGTCAAGAGCACGCTCAACGACCCGCGGGTGGGGCTCGCGGACATCTTCGCCGGGACCTTCCCGTTCACGCTGATGATGACCCTGGCGCTGCTGATCCTGATCGCCTTTCCCTGGCTGAGCCGGGCGCTGCTCTAGCGGCCGGCCTGCGGGCGGCTGGCGCGGCGCGGGGGCGGGCCGCTGCGACTGGCGATCAGCGCGATGCCGGCACAGGCGAGCGCGAGCGCGGCGCCGTGCGCCCAGCCCACCCGTTCGCCGAGCAGGCCCACGCCTACCGCGGTCGCCGCCAGCGGCATCGCGATCGTGAACACGCCGCTGTGGCTGGCAGGCACCCGCTGCAGGCCCGACAGCCACAACCAGGTGGACAGCACGCTCGCCGACACCGCGTAGAACGCGAGCAGCAGCCAGTCGGCCGGACCGACCGTGGCGAAGTCGAAGCTGCTGGCCTGCCACAGGCCGAGCGGCGTCATCAGCGCGAGGCCGATCGCATTGATCAGCGCCGAGATCCGCAGCGGCGACAGCGTGGCCGTCAGGCGCTTGCCGAGGATCACATAGACCGCTTCGCAGATCACGCAGCCGAAGACCAGCAGGTTGCCGGTCAGCGTCGCGCCGCCGCTGCTGCCGGCGTCCGATCGGGCGAGCGAAAGCAGCGCCACCCCCGCGGTGGCCAGTGCAACGGCCCCCCAGACCCGCGGGCCGAGCCGCTCGCGCAGCAGCAGCCAGCCGAGCAGCGCCACCACCGCGGGCAATGTCGACAGGATGACGCCGGCCGCGCTCGCGGAGGTCATCGCCAGGCCCGCGAGCATGCAGATCGAGAACAGGAAGTTGCCGAAGAAGGACTGCAGGAACAGCGCGGACGCCTGCGGGCGCACCTCGTGCAGCCCGCGCAGCCAGGGCAGCATCACGAGCGCGGCCATTGCGAAGCGCAGCCACGCCAGCAGGAAGACCGGGAAGACCGCGGTCAGCGGCTTGCTCAGCGCGACGTAGCTGCCCACCAGCGCCATGCCGGCGGCGAGCAGCAGGTAGCCGGCGATCGGCGCGGCGCTACGGCCGCCGGGAACGGGCATCGTGGTTCTTCTCCGCGAGATGCAGCACCCGGCTGCGGCGCAGGTCCCGATTGTCCGCCATGCCGGCCGGCATGGCGATTCGCGCCTCGGCTTGCCGGTTCGCGCAAAGATCTTTCGCGTTTTCCCGCCTTTGCGCGCGAAGGGACGGCGGGTAATCTTCGTGACCATGTCGATGCCCCTGACGCCAGCGCGCGAGCCGCGCTTCTCCGATGTTGCTGCCGCGCCGACGCCGCAGCGCCAGGCGCAGGTCGCGCAGCGACTGCGTGGCTGTCTGCCCGCGCACTGCGTGCTCCATCGCGAGGAGGACACCCGCCCCTACGAGTGCGATGCGCTGTCGGCCTTCCGGCAGCTGCCGATGGTGGTCGCGCTCCCCGAGACCGAGGCGCAGGTGCGCGAGGTGCTGCTTGCCTGCCGCGAGCTCGATGTTCCGGTGGTGGCGCGCGGCGCCGGCACCAGCCTGTCGGGCGGATCGATGCCGCATGCCAGCGGCGTGGTGCTCGGCCTGGCCAAGCTCAATCGCATCCTGGCGCTCGATGCGCGCGCACGCACCGCGCGGGTGCAGCCCGGCGTGCGCAACCTCGCGATCTCCGAGGCGGCCGCACCCCATGGCCTCTATTACGCGCCGGATCCCTCCTCGCAGATCGCCTGCACGATCGGCGGCAACATCGCCGAGAACTCCGGCGGGGTCCACTGCCTCAAGTACGGGCTCACCGTGCACAACGTTTTGCGGGTGCGCGGCTTCACGATCGACGGCGAGGAGGTCGAATTCGGTGCCGAGGCGCTCGATGCGCCGGGCCTCGACCTGCTCGCGGTGCTGATCGGCTCCGAGGGGATGCTCGCGGTGGTCACCGAGGTGACCGTGAAGCTGGTGCCGCGTCCGCAGGTCGCGCGCGTCGTGATGGCCTCCTTCGACGAGGTGATCCGCGCCGGCGATGCGGTCGCGAGCATCATCGCGGCCGGCATCATCCCTGCCGGCCTCGAGATGATGGATCAGAAGACCTCGCAGGCGGTCGAGCCCTTCGTGCGTGCCGGCTACGACCTCGATGCCGCCGCGATCCTGCTGGCCGAGTCCGACGGCACACCCGAGGAGGTGGCCGACGAGATCGCGCGCATCGAGGAGGTGCTGCGGGCCTCGGGTGCCACCGCGATCCGCGTGTCCGAGTCCGAGGCCGAGCGCCTGCGGTTCTGGTCGGGGCGCAAGAACGCCTTTCCGGCCGCCGGGCGCATCTCGCCCGACTACTACTGCATGGACGGCACCATCCCGCGCAAGAACCTCGGGCGCATGCTCGCGGCGATCGCCGACATGGAGGGCCGCCATGCGCTGCGCTGCATGAACGTGTTCCACGCGGGCGACGGCAATCTGCATCCGCTGATCCTGTTCGATGCCAACGACCGCGACCAGTGGGAGCGAGCCGAGCGTTTCGGCGCCGAGATCCTCGAGCTTTGCGTCGAGCTCGGCGGCACGGTCACCGGCGAGCACGGCGTGGGCATCGAGAAGATCAACTCGATGTGCGTGCAGTTCTCGCCCGAGGAGCGCGATGCCTTCTTCGCGGTCAAGCGCGCCTTCGACGAACCCGGTCTGCTGAACCCGGGCAAGGCGATCCCGACGCTGGCACGCTGCGCCGAGTACGGCCGGATGCACGTGCATGCCGGGCGTCTTCCCTTCGCGGAACTGCCGCGCTTCTGAGGCCGGCGGAGCCCCGTCCCATGTCGCTTCCCGACGATTCCACACCGCTGTCCGCCGTCCTCGCGGGCTGGCGCGATCGCCTGCGTGCCGCCGACGCCGACGCCTGCCCCCTCGAGCTGCGCGGTGGCGGCAGCAAGTCCTTCTACGGCGAGGCGCCCGCGGGCGAGCCCTTCGACACGCGCGCCTACACCGGCATCGTCGCCTACGAACCCACCGAACTCGTCGTCACCGCGCGCTGCGGCACGCCGCTGGCCGAGCTCGAAGACGCGGTCGCCGCGGCCGGCCAGATGCTCGCCTTCGAGCCGCCGTCCTTCGGCGGCGGCGCCACGGTCGGCGGCATGGTCGCCGCGGGCCTGTCCGGACCGAGGCGCGCGAGCGCGGGGGCGGTGCGCGACTTCGTGCTCGGTGCCTGCCTGCTCGACGCTCGAGGCCGCTGGCTGCGTTTCGGCGGCCAGGTCATGAAGAATGTCGCCGGCTACGACGTCTCCCGCCTGCTCTGCGGTTCCCTCGGCGTGCTCGGGCTGATCACCGAGGTGTCGCTGAAGGTGCTGCCGGTGCCGGCACGCGAGCTCACGCTGGCAGCGGCCTTCGATCAGGCTGGTGCGATCGACGCGTTCAATGCCTGGGGCGGCCAGCCGCTGCCGCTGTCGGCCACGGCCTGGGTCGGCGGTCTTGCGCATGTGCGGCTTTCGGGTGCCGACTCGGCGGTGCGTGCCGCCGCCGAGGCGCTCGGGCGGCGACACGGCTTGCGCGCGGTCGATGCCGACGAGGCTGCCGCGTTCTGGCATAGCCTGCGCGATCACCGCCATCCGTATCTTGCCGGGGCGCCGGTGCTTTGG
>JBIIHU010000191.1:0-7459 GCA_044235405.1 Burkholderiaceae bacterium | reverse complement strand
AGAAGGTGTAGCTCTCGAAGTCGCTGAAGCCGAGTTCCATCATCGTCGGCACGTCGGTCAGCATCCGGTCGCGCTGCGCGCCGGTGGTGGCCAGGCAGCGCAGCCGCCCGCCCTTGACGTTCTCGATGATGCCGCCGAGGTCATTGATGCCGAACTCGAGCGCGCCGGCCATCACGTCGTTCTGCAGTTGCGCGCCGCCCTTGTAGGGCACGTGAGTGACCGGAATGCCGGCAGCAAGGCCTAGCCACGCGCCGATCAGCATGTAGCCGTCGGAGTAGTTGCCTACGGTAAGCGTGCGCTTGTCGCGCTTCACCGCGGCAATCAGATCGGGCAGCGTGCGGAAGGGCGAGTCGCCCTTGACGATGAACGACGCCACGCCGATGCCGAAGCCGTGCACCGGGCGGAAGTCCTTGAACGGGTCGTAGGGCAGGCTGCGATTGAGCACCGGCAGCACGCACATCGGCGTGTTGGTCCCGCAGAAGACCGTGTAGCCGTCGGCCGGCGCGCTGCGGACCGCCTGGATCGCGATCAGCCCGCTCGCGCCCGGCCGGTTCTCGACCACGACCGGCTGGCCGAGCACCTTGGTCAGCATGTCGCCGTAGACGCGCGAGCCGCTGTCGGCACCGCTGCCGGCGGTAAAGGGGACGATGATCTTGATCGGGCGATTCGGGTAGGACGCCTGGGCGCGCACCGCCGGCGCCGCGCCGAGGGCCGCCATCGAGGCGATGGTCGAGAGAACCTGTCGTCTTTTCATCGGGGTCTCCTCCTGGGTGTGTCGGGCCTGCGTACGGCCCCGGGGTGTTGCGCTACCGCGTCAGCCGCCCGCGGCAGGATGCTCGTTCAGCGCAAAGCCAGCGTCCTTCGGGATGCAGACAAACTTGCCCTCGGGGCGCTTCTCGAGCCACGGCCGGATCGGGACGATGGTGGCGGCCGCGGCGCGCGCGAAGGCGTCTTCGACCGACGATGCTTCGGCCAGGCGCACGACATTCGAGAGCGTCGGGAAGATCACGGTGCGCCGCTTGGCCCGCGCATCCTCGATCACCTGCCGCGGGCTGATCCACACCGAGTCGACGTTCTCGTGGCCATCGTGGCCGGCGACCTGGTCGCGCGGCACGCGGGCCAGGTAGAAATGCGTGTCGAAGCGCTTGGGCATGAACTCGGGCGTGATCCAGTGCGAGAAGTGGGCGAGGTCGTCGCAGGCGAGCTGCAGGTCGCCCTCGGCGAGCACGTCGCCCAGCCCCAGGCTGCGATCGTTTAGCCCCGCGCGCCACCGATCGAGCGCCTCGCCGGCGGCCGGGGCCGAGCCGTCGCCTCGGCGGGCAAGCAGGATCCCGGATTCCTCGAAGGCCTCGCGGATCGCCGCCGCGCGCAGCAGCGCCTGCTCGGCCGACGGTCCGGTCCATCCGCCCAGGCGCGCCAGCACGCGCGCGTCGCCGTCCTGGGGGTCGACCTTGCCGCCGGGGAAGACAAGCGCGCCCGAGGCGAAGTCGATCTGATGGTGACGCACCACCATGAACACTTCCAGGCCCGCGGCCCCGTCGCGCAGCAGCATGATCGTCGCGGCAGCGACCGGTTGGGCGATCTTGTCGTTCATGGCGGTCATCCGTGATGAGTCGGTAGGAAACAGCGCGATCGACCGGCGCCCCGCCGGCGATCCCGCGTATCGGACCAATGGTCGCCGATCGGGGGCGCTGTCCGACGACCCGCCGCCGCGACCGCGTGCCGGAATCCGCATCGCGACGTCTCGGAACACCGGACGACCCGAAGACGGGCGGTGCCGTCATGACGCAGCAGGCCCGGCGATCCGTATCCTCTTGCCAGAGACACCCCCGTAACCCCGCCTCCGCCCGACGCCACCCATGTCCGTGACGCTGCGCAAGCCCCCTTCAGGGGCTACCCCGATCCACCTGACCGACCGCGCGTCGCTCGCCGGCATCGCTGCCGGCCTGCCCGAGCCCACGCGGCGCTGGCTCGGCGCCACCGGCTTCACCGGCGCGCCCGATGCCTTCGTGCTCGTACCCGACGAACGCGGCAACCTGCGCGAAGTCTGGGCGGGCGTCGGGAGCGCGGCCCACCCGTGGGCGCTGGCCGCGCTGCCGCGCGCACTGCCCGCTGGCCGCTACCGGCTCGGCGACCGCGGTCTGCCAGCCGACGCCCATGCCGCGGCGATGTCGTGGTCGCTCGGCGGCTACGCGTTCGAGAGCTACCGGGGCACGCGGCGCACACCGGCCGAACTGCTGCTCGCCCCCAGCGCCGCGGCCGCCGAGGGACTGCGCATCGCCGAGGCGATCGCGCACGCGCGCGACCTGATCAACACCCCCGCCGAGGATCTCGGGCCGGCCGAGCTCGGCGACGCGGTGCGCGCGCTCGCGCAGGCCCACGGCGGGCGCTTCCGCGAGATCGTCGGCGACAAGCTGCCGGCCGCCGGCTTCCCGGCGATCCACGCGGTCGGCCGCGCCGCGAGCCGCGCGCCGCGCCTGCTCGAACTCACCTGGGGCGATCCGAAGGCGCGCCGGCTGACGCTCGTGGGCAAGGGTGTGTGCTTCGATTCCGGTGGCCTCGACATCAAGCCGCCGGACGCGATGCGGCAGATGAAGAAGGACATGGGCGGTGCGGCGGCCGCGATCGCGCTCGCGCGCCTCGCGATGGCCGAGCAGCTGCCCGTGCGGCTGCAACTGCTGATTCCCGCGGTCGAGAACGCGATCGCCGGCAATGCCTACCGTCCGGGCGACGTGATCCGCACGCGAAAGGGCCTGCAAGTGGAGATCGGCAACACCGATGCCGAAGGCCGTGTGATCCTGTCCGACGCACTGGCCTTCGGCGCGGAGTCGCGTCCGGAACTGATGATCGATCTCGCCACCCTGACCGGCGCGGCCCGGATCGCGCTGGGGCCGCAGCTGCCGGCGCTCTTCTGTCGGCAGATGGCGATGGCGCGCGACATCGTCGACCGCAGCCTCGCGCTCGAGGATCCGGTCTGGCACATGCCGCTGTGGCCGGATTACCGGCGCGGCATCGAGAGCGAAATCGGCGACATCGTCAACACCGGCCGCAACGCGATGGGCGGCGCGATCGCCGCGGCGCTTTTCCTCGACCACTTCGTACCCGAGTCGGTCGACTGGCTGCACCTCGATGTCTTCGGCTGGAACGACACGCCACGCCCCGGCCGGCCGGTGGGCGGCGAGGCGCAGGCGGTGCGAACCCTGCTGGCTGTGCTGCGCTCGCGCTTCGCGGGCGATCAGTCGCTGCCCGGGGCCACCGGTGAAGGCAGCCGACGCTCGACCGCGTAGCGCAGCAGCGCGATGCCGCGGAAGACCCCGTGGGCGAAGCGCCCGCAGGGCAGCGTCAGGAACAGCGCCAGCACCGCGCCGAGATGCGCGCACAGCGCCAGCGGCATCGCCGCGGTCGGGCGCAGCGCCCACAGCGCCAGCCCGGACACCGCCACCCAGAACAGCAGTGCGATGAACCCCAGGTCGAGGCTGCGCTGCGCCGGATCGCCGTGCAGGGGGTGGCGCCGGCGGTGCAGCACCCACAGGCCCGCCGAGCCGACAGCGAGCGCCACACCGCCGACCGCCCCGAGCAGCTTGGGCAGCGCGGGCAGATCGTAGGGAGCCGGCCGCCCCAGCAGGTAGTGGAAGACCGTGCCGACCGCGGTGGCCGCGAAGCACAGCAGGAAGCCGTGGAACACCAGGTGGTGGAGCCGCCGGCGGGCATGGGTGGGCGCGTCGTCGGCCTCGTGGCAGCCGTCGCCGTGACCGCCGTCGAGGTAGCGCAGGCGCAGCGCGGCATCGGCTGCCTCGCCGCTGGCGGCCACCCCCGGGGCGATCACGCCGGTGACCGGGCTCACGGCCCGCCAGAAGCGGCGCGCGCCCATCGCAAGGGAGAACACCGCGAACAGGAAGACCGGCCCGAACAGCGCCACCATCGTGCCGTGCGGCAGCACCCGGTAGAAGTCGCCCCCCGGCAGCGCCCCCCACAGCGTGCCGTTGCGCCACGCGGCGAGCGCGAGCAGCGCGGCAAGCGATGCCGCGAGCACGAGCGCGAGCGTGACGCCATGGCGCCGGTACAGCGCACCCAGCGCGGGCGGCCAGGCGTGCTCGGCCCAGCTGTTCACCCGGACGCGCGCGAGCGCGCGCGGCAGCGCGACGGCGAAGTCATGGGGTGGCGCGTACTGGCACGCATGCAGGCAGGCGCCGCAGTTGTGACAAAGGTTGGCCAGGTAGTGCAGGTCGGCCCGCTCGAAGGCCAGCCGTCGCGTCATCGCCGGGAAGACCGCGCAGAAGCCCTCGCAGTAACGGCACGCGTTGCAGATGCCGAACTGTCGCGCCGCCTCGTGCTCGGCCGCCACCGCGTCGCCCCGGGCGAGCGCCCCGGCCTGCGCGGCCAGTGTCTCAAGCGGATGCATGCGTCGCCTCCCGCATCGGCTCGCCGGCTCGGCTGGCCGCCCGCGCCGCCTGCGCGCCTGCGATGCGACCGAACACCGTGCCGATGCTCATGCCTACCCCCGCGGTGTAGCCCTGCCCGAGCACGTTGCCGGCCATCATCTCGCCGGCGACGAAAAGATTGGGGCTCGCTGCGCCGTCGAGACGCACGGCTGCGGTCTCGTCGGTGCGCAGCCCCAGGTAGGTGAAAGTGACCCCGGGGCGTACCGGATAGGCCCGGAACGGCGGGGTGTCGATGGGCAGTGCCCAGTGGCTCTTGGGTGGGCTCAGCGCCTCGGTGCGGCAGTCGTCGAGCACCGTGTGGTCGAAACGCCCGGGCACACAGGCCGCGTTGTACTCGCGCAGCGTTCGCATGAAGGCCTCCTCATCGAGCCCGATGGCGCGCGCGAGCTCCGGCAGGCTGGCAGCCACGGTGTCGGGGAAGACCGGCGGCATGAAGCGGCCCGAAGCCTTCGCATCGATGATCGACCACGCGATCTGCCCGGGCTGCTGCGCCACGAGGCGACCCCATATCGCATAGCGCTTGGGCCAGAAGTCCTCGCCTTCGTCGTGAAAGCGGCGCGCGTCGCGATTGACCACGACGCCCAGCGAGACGCAGTCGATGCGGGTGCAGATGCCGCCATCGAAGCGCGGCGAACGCGCGTCGATCGCCACCATGTGCGCCTGCGTCGGGTCGCCGATCCGCTCGGCGCCATGGTCATCGAGCAGGTGCCGCAGCAGCACGCCGCGGTTGTAGCGGGTACCGCGGATAAGGAAATTGTCGGCCGGCCACTCGCCCAGCGCATTGCGCCCCCAGGCCTCGCGAAGCCACTCGAGATTGGACTCGAAGCCGCCCGCGGCCAGCACGCAGGCCCGCGCCTCGATGCGTTCGGCGCCGACCCAGGCTGCCTCGAAGCGGCCGTCGCGCAGCTCGAGCCGCTCGACCGGCGCCTCGTAGCGAATGCGCACGCCGAGACGCTGCGCGCTGCGGTAGTAGGCATTGACCAGCGCCTTGCCGCCGCCCATGAAGAACGCGTTCGTGCGCGACAGGTGCAGCGTGCCCGAAAGTGACGGCTGGAAACGCACGCCGTGGCTGCGCATCCAGTCGCGACAGCGCGACGACTCGCGGATCACGAGCCGCGCGAGCGGCTCGCTGGTGCGCCCGCCGGTGACCTTCAGCAGATCCTGCCAGAACTCTTCCTCCGGATACGCGTCGGTGAGCACGTCCTGCGGCGCGTCGTGCATGCAGCGCAGGTTGCGGGTGTGGCTCGAGTTGCCGCCGCGCCATGCGACCGGCGCGGCCTCGAGCAGCATCACGCGCGCGCCGGCCTGCGCAGCGGTCAGCGCCGCGCAGAGACCGGCGTTGCCGCCACCGATCACCAGCACGTCGGGGCTCATCGCACCGCTCCGGTCGATGGTTGCATTCGCAACGATCAGGGCTGCTGCTGCGCGAGCCCGAACTCCGCGACGATCTTGCGCTCCTCGTCGAAGCGCTCGAGCGCGTACTTGCGGCAGGCGTCGGCATCCATGTAGATGACCGCCTGGTTATCGCTATCGAGCACCTTCTGGAAGGCTGGATCGAACGCGGCCTTGCGGAACACGTCGTGGATGCGTTTGACCACCGCCGGATCCATGCCCTTCGGGCCCGCGATCATCAGCAGCGGAAGCACCTCGACGTCGTAGCCGAGTTCCTTCAGCGTGGGGACGTCGGGCCAGGAGGGCAGGCGATTGGGCGTCATCACGGCCAGCAGGCGCACCTTGCCGGCACGCGCCATCGTGCCCCAGCCGCCGTCCGGTACCACGTCGATGTGGCCGCCGACGAGCGCCGCCATGAACTCGGCGGCGCCCTTGAAGGGCACCAGCGTGAGCTTCGCGCCGGTCAGGCGGCCCACCTTCTCCATCGCGACGTGACCGACGTTGCCGCGGCCCGAGGTGCCCATCGTCAGCTTGCCGGGGTTGGCCTTCGCGTCGGCGACGAGCTCGGCGAAATTCTTCCACGGCGCCTCGGTGCGCACCGCGACCCCGAACGAGTAGGCAGTGACCCCGAGGATCCAGGTGAAGTCGCGAAGCGGATCCCAGGGAATCTTCGAGACATGCGGCATCCGGAACACACCGGGCGGCACCACGGCGAGCGTGTAGCCGTCGGGCGGCGAGCTCTGCGCCATCTGGCCGGGTGCCATCGTGCCGGTGGCGCCGGGGCGGTTGGAGATCACGATCGGCTGGCCGAAGTCCTTCTGCGCAATCTGGGCGAGTGCGCGGAACTGGATGTCGGTGACGCCACCCGCCGGGAACGGGATGATCAGCGTGATCGGACGGCTGGGGTAGGCGCCACCGGCCTGCGCCTGCGCGCCACGGGGCCCTGCGGCGAGCAGTGCTGCGCCGGCGGCAGCGCCGAGCAGCCTGCGACGACCCTCGCGGGCCTCGACGGGCGTGGCATCGGCGACGAGGCTGCCGTGGGTGCCGGACGGAAGGGAGGGTTCGGTCATGCAGGACTCCTGACGGGAGGCATCGGGTTGGCGGGGATCTTGCGTGGCGCGGTCGCGAAGGTCGGGCCTGCGACCGCGAAGCACGGGCTTCGCACGGGCCCCGTACGCTAGCGCGGTCGCGCACGGCGCAGCAGATGGCCACGTCGGGCGCAGGCTCCCGAAGCGCGGGAATCGGAATGCATCGCCCGAGCACGCGGTCGGTCGTCCGGTCGTCGGCCTGCCGCGACCGCCAGTCGCCGGTGCTCTCAAGATCCCGAGGGGGCAGCCGTGAACCGGTGAGGATCTCCACAGGCACCCGTCCGATGAGCCTCCTCCCATTCCGACGCAGGGCCGGATCGCCGCAGGCGGGGCGCTTCCGTCTGGTTCGCTTCTTCGCGATCGCCAGCCTCGGCGGCATCGCGGTGGTGACGCTGGCCCTGGTCGCGATCTACCGTGCGCAGGTCGAGGAAAACCTGATCCGCCACGAGAACCGCGCCAACGCCCACCTCACCCACCTGTTTTCAGGCCTGACCTGGGCACGCTACCGTCCGCTGGTCGCCGGCGGCACCCAGCGCA
>JBIIHU010000402.1:0-2645 GCA_044235405.1 Burkholderiaceae bacterium | reverse complement strand
GGCCGACGAGGCGGCCCGCCAGATGCGGCTGCGCGATCTCGGCGGGCTGATCGTCATCGACTTCATCGACATGGAGAGCGCGAAGAACCAGCGTGATGTCGAGCAACGCCTCAAGGATGCCCTGCATTACGATCGTGCCCGGGTCCAGATGGGCAAGATCTCGCGTTTCGGCCTGATGGAACTGTCGCGCCAGCGGCTGCGTCCCGCGCTCAACGAGGGGACGCACATCACCTGCCCGCGCTGCAATGGCACGGGGGTGATCCGCGACACCGAGTCCTCGGCGCTGCACGTGCTGCGGGTCATCCAGGAAGAGGCGATGAAGGAGAACACCGCGACCGTGCACGCCCAGGTGCCGGTCGAGGTGGCAACCTACCTGCTGAACGAGAAACGCGCCGAGATCGCCAAGCTCGAGGCGCGGCTCAAGGTGGAAGTGGTACTGATCCCGAACCGCCACCTCGAGACCCCGCATTACAGTCTCGAGCGCCTGCGCCATGACGACGAGCGCCTCAACACCTATCGCGCGAGCTACTCGCTGACCACCGCGCCAGCCGAGGACAATGCCTACCTCGAGGGCAAGTTCGAGGGCTCCAAGCAGCGCCAGGAAGCCGTCGTCAAGGGCGTCACGCCCGCGCAGCCCGCACCGGTCGCCCAGGCAGCCGCGCCGGCTCCGAGCCCGGCACCCGAACTGGCGCCGGCTCCGGTTGCGCCGCCCACGGCAGCCCAGGCTTCCGACCAGAGCCTGTTCGGCAGGATCATGCAGCTGTTCCGGCGCAAGCCGGCCAACGAGGCCCAGGTAGCGGCCATGCCCGAACCCGCCCCGGTCGAGGCGGCCCCGGCCGAGTCGCCCACCAGCCGCAGACCCCGCGAGGAAGGTCGACGCGACGGCCGAGACGGCCGCGGCCGCGGCCGCGGGGAACGCTCGCGCGACGACCGTCCGCGCGAGGCGCGCGAGGAACGGAGCGAGCGGGGCGAGCGGGGTGAAAGAAGCGAGCGCGGCGAGCGTGGTGACAGGGCCGAGCGCGGCGAACGGGTCCGCGACGGTCGCGAAGATCGCTCGCGCGGTCGCGAAGACCGCGCAGCCCGTGGCGACGGGCGGCGCGAGTCGTCCCGTGGGGCCCGCGGCACCGACGCTGCGCAGCCCGGCGCGGAGGGCGATCTCGCTAACGCTCCCGAGCGCGCCGACGAGGCCGCTTCCGGTCGCCAGCGCGGACCCCGCGGCGAGGGCCGTCGCGGCCGCCCGGGCCGCGACGAGGCAACCGAGGCGCCTGGCGCCGCACCGGTCGCGGCGGCGGTCGCCGACGCGGCGCTGACGGAGGTCGCGACCGCAGCGACTGCCAGCACGACCAGGCCCGACACTTCCCCGAGCCAGGAACCCGCGGCCGATGCCACCGCCGAAGTCGGCGGTGCGGCTATCGAGACCGGGGGTACCGACGAGGGCGGCGAGGAGCGGCGGCGCAGCCGTCGGCGTCGTGGTCGTCGTGGTGGCGCTGGCCGCAACGAAGCCGACACGGGCGACAGCGGCATCACCGAGAGCGCCGACGGCGCAGGCACCGGCCTGCCGTCCCAGGAGGCCGACGTCCGCGATCGGTCAGCTCCCACGACCGAGGCGGCCCTGACGCCGGCGGCGCCCGACAGCGCTTCGGCACCGGAAGCCGCCATCGCCACCGTCGCGGCACAGCCCGCGGTGGAGACGCCGTCGACCGACGCGCAGCCCGCCCCCGCAAGCGTCCCAGCCACGTCGACTCAGGAGGCGCTGGCCCAGGCGCCCGCGCAGACCCCGGCACCCGTGGCCCTTGCCGCACCGGCGGAGTCCCCGCCCGCAGCGGCCCCGGCCGCAGCGGCAGAGATCCCGTCGCCCGTGGCCTCGGCCGAACCGGCGGAGATCGCGGCGCCAGTGGTCTCAGCCGCACCCGCGGAGATCCCGGCGCCCGTGGCGCCATCCCCGGCAGCGCTCGAGCAGGTTGTCAGTCAAGCAGGGCTCGAGTGGGTCCAGACGCAGACTTCGGCGGCGCCCGCCGACATCGCGGTGACCGAGCCCCCTCCCCCCCGTCTCGGTCGCGTACGACGCCAGCGCAGCCTGGCCACCAGCGAGCCGATGCAGCAGATCGAGACCCGCCCGGAAGATCGCGGTCAGGCCTGACGGCGGCGACGCGGTACTTCCCGACGTCGCCAGCGCGGCCTTCCCCGCACCCCACGGGGTGCGGGGGCTACCATGAACGCGTGGCGAGCCGATCATGACCGAACGCATCATCCCGATTGCCGACGAGCGCTACCGCGCGCGCATTCCGCGCGTGCCGGAAGGGCCCGGCTCGCCGCCGGTCGGCCTCGCGCTCGATCGGCGCGGGCGGCGACTGCACGACCTGCGCATCTCCGTCACCGACCGCTGCAACTTTCGCTGCACTTACTGCATGCCGCGATCGGTCTTCGGCACCGACTACGCTTTTCTGCCCCAGAGCTCGCTGCTCAGCTTCGAGGAAATCGAGCGTGTGGTGCGCCTGTTCGTGGCCCACGGCGTCGAGAAGCTGCGCCTCACGGGCGGAGAGCCGTTGCTGCGCCGCCACCTCGAGCGGCTGATCGAGAAACTCGCGGCAATCGTCACGCCCGGCGGCAAACCGCTCGACCTCACGCTGACCACCAACGGTTCG
>JBIIHU010000272.1:0-4822 GCA_044235405.1 Burkholderiaceae bacterium | reverse complement strand
GGGCGTCGAGAAGATCCGCATCACGGGCGGCGAGCCGCTGGTACGGCGCAAGATCGAGCGGCTGATCGAGATGCTGGCCTGGCACGACGACCTCGACCTCACGCTGACCACCAACGGTTCGCTGCTCGCGCGCCGCGCGCGCGGCCTGCGCGACGCCGGGTTGCAACGCGTGACCATCAGCCTCGATGCGCTCGACGAGCGGATCTTCCAGCACATGAACGACGCCGATTTCCCGGTCGCGAGCGTGCTCGCGGGAATCGATGCCGCGCAGGCCGCCGGTCTGGCCCCCCTTAAGGTGAACATGGTCGTGCAGCGGGGGGTCAACGACGGCGAGATCGTGCCGATGGCCCGGCACTTCCGCGGTTCGGACCACATCGTCCGCTTCATCGAATTCATGGATGTCGGCGCCTCCAACGGCTGGCGCCTCGATGATGTCGTGCCCAGCGCGGAGGTCGTACGCCGGATCGACGAGGTTTTTCCGCTGACCAGCCTGCAGCCGAACTACGAAGGCGAAGTGGCCGAGCGCTGGGCCTACCGCGACGGCCAGGGCGAGATCGGGGTGATCTCCTCCGTGACCCAGCCCTTCTGCCACGACTGCTCGCGGGCCCGACTCTCGACCGAAGGTCGCCTCTACACCTGCCTGTTCGCCACAGAAGGCCACGATCTGCGCGCGCTGCTGCGCGGCGGCTTCAGCGATGCCCAGATCGCGGCCGCCATCGGTGCCATCTGGCACGAGCGCGACGATCGATATTCGGAACTGCGATCCGCCGAAACCGCGAGCCTGCGTCGGATCGAGATGTCCTACATCGGCGGCTGACCCGCGTGGCACGCCCGCTGCTCACGGACGCCGCGCGTCCCGCGACCGTCGACGTCGTGGCGACCGACGAGCAGGGCCGCCGTCGCGTCACGGCGATTGCCGGCGAGCACCCGCTCACCGTCTACCTCGACCGCCGCGAGCTGGTCACCCTGATGACTCTGGGCGCCGCCCCCGAGGAACTGGCGCTGGGCTACCTGCGCAACCAGCGGCTGGTCGAGCACCTGTCGGACATCGCCGCCGTCCAGGTCGACTGGAGCGTATCGGCCGTGGCGATCACCAGCCGCGCGATGGCCGAACACGGGCGCCCGCTCTGGGACCGCCCGTCCGCGGCCGAGTCGCTCGACCAGCGACTGCGCCGGCGAACGGTGACCACGGGCTGCGGCCAGGGCACGATGTTCGGCGACCTGCTCGACACCCTGCAGCCGCTCTCGCCCGAGCAGGGCATCCGCCTTGCCCCGTCCACGCTGCGCGCGCTCGTCGAGCAGGTGCGGCGCCATGAATCCATCTATCGGATCGCGGGGGCGGTGCATGGCTGCGCGCTGTGCGCGGGCGCCGGCAAGCAGCCTGGCGAAATCCTGCGCTTCGTCGAGGACGTCGGACGCCACAACGCAGTCGATGCGATCGCCGGCTGGATGTGGCTCAACGACATCGCAGGCGATGACAAGCTCTTCTACACCACGGGTCGGCTAACCTCCGAGATGGTGATCAAGTGTGCCCAGATGGGGATCCCGGTGCTGATCTCGCGCTCGGGACTCACGCAGATGGGCCATGAACTCGCCGAGCGCCTCGGGCTGACGATGTTCGGTCGCTGCCAGGGCAGTCACTACCTGCTGTTCACCGGCGCGCACCGTTTCGACGCCACGACGCCCCCATGAGCATCGGGCGCGATTCGATCACCGGGGTGGTGCTCGCTGGCGGCCTTGGCCGCCGCATGAGCGCGGACGGGCAAGGTACCGACAAGGGCCTGGTGACCTGGCGCGGTCAGCCGCTGGTCGCGCACGCGATCGCCCGCCTCGCACCGCAGGTCGCCTCGCTGCTCGTGAACGCCAACCGCAGCCTCGACGACTACCGACGCTTCGGCCGGCCGGTGATCGCCGACGCCATCGACGGATTTGCCGGACCGCTCGCCGGGGTCGCCAGTGCGCTGCGCGCGGCCGAGACCCCGTGGGTGCTGAGCGTGCCCTGCGATTCCCCGCTGCTACCGACGGACCTTGCCGAGCGGCTCGGTGCGGCGGCCATCGAGTGCGGCACGCGCGTGGCCGTGGCGCGAACCCCGGATGGTGCCCAGCCGGTCTTCCTGCTGGTGGCTCGCAGCCTGGAGCCGCATCTCAGCGCATGGCTGACCGCCGGCGGCCGCAAGATCGATGCCTGGTATCGCGAGCTCGACCCGGCCTTCGCCGATTTCGCCGATGCATCGGCCTTTCGCAACATCAACACCCGAGAAGATCTCGACGCGCTGCGATGAGCCAGGACCCGAACCGTGCACGCGGCCATCAGGCGCATCACGGCGCCGCGCCAGGCCGCCCCTCGGAGGAGAACGGCGCGCTCGCCTCGATGCTCAGCATCGACGAGGCCGCGCAAGCCATCGAGGCCCAGCTGCCGCGGGTGCGCGGGGATTCGTGCGAGGAGGTCCCCTTGCCCGAGGCGCTCGGTCGCGTGCTCGGCCGCGACATGATCTCGCCGATCGACGTGCCGGCCCACGACAACGCAGCCATGGACGGCTATGCCTTCGACGCGGGTGCCGCCGGCGCTTCGCCGCCGCACCGCCTGCGCGTGGTCGGAACCGCCTGGGCCGGCAGTCCCTGGCCCGGTCGCGTCGGTGCGCACGAGACGGTTCGCGTGATGACCGGCGCGGTGATGCCCGCCGGAACCGACACCGTCGTGCCGCAGGAGCATGTTAGCCGCGAGCGCGACACGATCACCTTCGGGGAGGTGCCGCCGACCGGCGAGAACCGCCGGCTGCGTGGCGAGGATCTCGCTCGCGGACGGGTCATGCTTGCGGCCGGGCGACGCCTGCGCGCGGCCGATCTCGGCCTGCTTGCGTCGGTCGGCCGCGGCAGCGCGCCGGCGCTGCCGCGCCTGCGCGTGGCCATTCTTTCCACCGGCAGCGAGCTGCGCTCGATCGGCGAGACGCTGGGCCCCGGCGAGATCTTCGACAGCAACCGCTTCACGTTGCGAGCGATGCTCGAGCGGCTTGGCGTCGAGATCATCGATCTGGGTGTGGTACGCGACGAACCCGATGCCCTCGAGGCGGTCCTGCGGGAGGCCGCATCGCGCGCCGATGCGGTGATCTCCTCGGGCGGGGTGTCGGTCGGCGAAGCCGATTTCACGCGGACGGTCATGGCCCGCGTGGGCGAGGTGAGCTTCCGGATGGTCGCGATGCGCCCGGGCCGGCCGCTCGCGTTCGGCCGCCTGGGCGACGCGGCCTACTTCGGCCTGCCGGGCAACCCGGTGGCGGTGATGATCACCTTCCTTTTCCTGGTGCGACCGGCGTTGCTGCGCATGATGGGGGCACGCGAACCCGCGGCGCTCGCGCTACGGGCGAGATCACGCGAGCCCATGCGCAAGAAGCCCGGGCGCACGGAGTACCAGCGTGCGATCGTCGAAGCCGATGCCACTGGCGAACTCTGGGTACGCAGCACCGGCAGCCAGGGCTCCGGCGTCCTGCGCTCGATGTCCGAAGCCAACGCGATTGCGGTGCTCGAGCACGAACGCGGCTCCGTAGCGATCGGTGACCCCGTGAGCTGCGTGCTCCTCGACGCCCTGGCTTGAGAAGGCGTCGCCGAGCGATCAGCGGCGAACCGAGAGGCTGCCGGGCAGGCTTGCGTAGTAGGCCGCGAGGTTGCTGATATCGGCGCGCGACAACTGCTTGGCCTGCGCGACCATGATCGCGTTCTTGCGGGCTTCCGAGCGGTAGTCGAGGAGCGCGCGCTCGAGGAAATCCCGGTACTGGCCGGCGAGTTTCGGGTACGACGGGTCGACCGGGGTGTTGCCGTCCTTGCCATGGCAGGCCGCGCAGGCCTGTTCGGCCTTGGCGCGACCGAGCTCGATATTGGCGGCCGCCGCCGGGGCGGCCCAGGAGGCGCCTGCGATCAGCAGGGCCGCAGCGAGCGTCGCGAGAGGGCGTTGCATGGGCAGATTCCTTACTTGGCGGCGCCGTAGTAGGCGGCGAGATCGGCGATGTCCTTGTCGCTCAGCGACCCGGCGATGCCGCGCATCGTGGGGTGGGAGCGCTCGCCCTTGCGGTAGGCCTGCAGCGCGTTCTCGAGGTACTTGGGATTCTGGCCGGCGATCATCGGCACGCGGTAGACGGACGGGAACGAAGCCTTGTACTCCGGAATGCCGTGACATCCGATGCACATCGACACCTTGCTGCGAGCCGCCTCGCCGGAGCCCTGGGCTGTCGCGATGGCGGGCAGCGCCGACGCGAGGCCGATGAGTACCAATTTCTTGAACATGTCCGCCTGGTTCCTGGTGCCGCGCGCGCTGGGCCGCGCGGAAGTGGTTGTTTTGCCAGAGAGCGCGCGAGTTTAGCCGGAAGGCGGAAGGGCCGTCCAGTTGGCAAGACGCGCCTTGGCACCATCCCGTATACTCGACCGATCCCGTGCGCTGCACATTCCGACCGTTGCCCATCCATGCGCTTCGAAGGCACCTCGCAGTACGTCGCCACCGACGACCTCAAGCTTGCGGTCAACGCCGCGATCACCCTGCAGCGGCCGCTGCTCATCAAGGGCGAGCCGGGCACCGGCAAGACGATGCTCGCCGAGGAGGTCGCGAAGGGCCTGAACATGCCGCTGCTGCAGTGGCACATCAAGTCCACGACCAAGGCCCAGCAGGGCCTTTACGAGTACGACGCGGTCTCGCGGCTTCGCGACTCCCAGCTCGGCGACGAGCGCGTCAAGGACATCCACAACTACATCGTCCGCGGCGTGCTGTGGCAGGCCTTCGAGGCCGACCAGCCTGTCGTGCTGCTGATCGACGAGATCGACAAGGCCGACATCGAGT
>JBIIHU010000190.1:0-7485 GCA_044235405.1 Burkholderiaceae bacterium | reverse complement strand
GTGGGATCGAGCGTGACGACCCAGCGCTTGACCGCGGGCACCAGCCCGGGCAGCACGAAGTACCAGATGAAGAACTGGACGATCAGCGGGATGTTGCGGAACAGCTCGACGTAGGCATTGCCCAGTCGCACGAGCCAGGTGTGCTGCGTGGTGCGGGCCACGCCGATCAGCGACCCGAGAAAGAAGGCGAGCAGGCCGGCGAACAGCGCCGTGCCGAGGGTGAACTGCAGGCCGCCCGCGAGCGCCTCCCACCAGAGGCTGTCGCCGTCGGCGGTGGGCTCGAAGAAGATGCCGAGGTTCATCCGGGGCCCCGGTGGACGGGCCCGGCGGCTGCCGGGCCGGGGTGCCGTCCGGGCGACCCGCGGCCGCCCGGCAGCGCGGTGGGGTCGGAGCTCAGACGCCCTTGTCGTTGGGGTTGCGGAAGGCTTCGCGCAGCGGCGGGGTCTGCGGGAAGTTCAGGTTGACGCCCTTCGGGGGAATCGGGCTCAGGAACCACTTCGTGTAGATCTTGTCGATCTCGCCCGACTTCATGACCGCCGACACGGTGCGATCGACCAGCGCCTTGAACTGCGGGTCGTCCTTGCGCAGCATCATGCTGTAGGGCTCCTGGCGCAGCGACTCGCCGAGAATGCGGAAGTCGCCCGGCGAGCGGGCGTTGGCGATCTGGCCTGCCAGCAGGATGTCGTCCATCACGAAGGCCGACACGCGATCCTCGACCAGCAGCAGGAAGGACTCGGCATGGTCCTTGCCGTAGATCTCCTTGACATCGATCGCGTTGGTCTTTTCGTAGGCCTTCAGCAGCGGCACCGCGGTGGTGCCGGAGGTGGTGGAGATGTTCCTGCCGTTGAGCTCGGCGAGATTGTTGATGTTGGAGCTTTTCTTGACCGCGGCCGTCACGTTGATGACGAAGTAGGTCGGGCCGAACGCCACCTGCTGCTGGCGCTGCACCGAGTTGGTGGTCGAGCCACACTCGAGATCGATCGTGCCGTTCTGCAGCAGCGGGATGCGGTTGCTGGAGGTGACCGGCTGCAGTGCGACCTTCAGGTTCGGCAGTTTCAGCTCGGCCTTCACGGCGTCGACGACCTTCATGCACAGGTCCATCGCGTATCCGATCGGCTGCTGCTTGTCGTCGAGGTAGGAGAAGGGGATCGACGACTCGCGGTGGCCGATCGTCATGGTGCCGGTATCGCGGATCTTCTTCAGCGTGCCGGCAAGATCCTGGGCGCCGACCGACGCCGACACGAACACGGCCGCGATCGCCGCGACCAGGGAAGCGATCTTCATGGGGTTTCTCCTGGGGAAAAAATCATTATAGGGTCGGCTCGCACGCCGCCGGCAAAGCCCGGCGAGCGTGCCGGGCATCGCTCAGCGCACCGACTCCTCGAGGTGCTCGCTGGCGTTGCGCGGCCCGCTGGCCGGGCGGTTCTTCTCCTGGCCGCGCAGCTCGACACGCCGGATCTTGCCGGAGATGGTCTTGGGCAGGTCGCTGAACTCGATGCGGCGCACCAGCTTGTAGCCCGAAACCCGCTCGCGCATGAAGCGGAAGATCGCCGCGGCGGTGGCGGCATCGGGCGCATGCCCCGGCGCGAGGATCACGTAGGCCTTGGGCACGAAACCGCGCAGCGGGTCGGGCGAGGGTACGACCGCCGCCTCGGCCACCGCCGGATGCTCGATCAGCGCGCTCTCGAGCTCGAAGGGACTGATCCGGTAGCCCGAGGCCTTGAAGACATCGTCGGCGCGGCCGACGTAGGTGATGTAGCCCTCGGCGTCGCGCGTGCCGACATCGCCGGTGTGGTAGTAGCCGTCGCGCATGCACTCGGCGGTTTTCTCGGGGTCGTCGGCATAGCCGTTCATCAACGCGAGCGGACGGCGAGCGAGGTCGATGCAGATCTCGCCCTCGTCGGCCGGCGCGCCGTCGGCGTCGAGCAGCACGATCGGATAACCGGGCAACGGGCGGCCCATCGAGCCGGGCTTGAGCAAGGCGCCGGGCGGGTTGCCGATCTGCGCGGTGGTTTCGGTCTGGCCGAAGCCGTCGCGGATCGTGATGCCCCAGGCTGCTCGGACCTGGTCGATGACCTCGGGGTTCAGCGGCTCGCCAGCCGAGATCAGCTCGCGCAGCGCCACCTTCCAGGCCTTCAGGTCCTCCTGGATCAGCATGCGCCAGACGGTGGGCGGCGCGCACAGCGTGTTGACGCCGTGCTCGACCAGCGTGGCGAGGATCGCCGGGCCGTTGAAGCGGCTGTAGTTGTAGATGAAGACGCAGGCCTGCGCATTGAAGGGCGCGAAGAAGCAGCTCCAGGCGTGCTTGGCCCAGCCCGGCGAGCTGATGGTCCAGTGCACGTCGCCCTTGTTCAGGCCCAGCCAGTACATCGTCGACAGGTGGCCGACCGGGTAGCTCGCCTGGGTGTGCTGCACGAGCTTGGGCCGGGCGGTGGTACCCGAGGTGAAGTACTCGAGCAGCGGATCGGCGGCGCGCGTCGGCTCGGGCTGCGCGAAGACCGGCGAGGCCTCGCGCGACAGCGCGTAGTCGACCCAGCCGGCCGGCAGGCCACCCTCGCCCGCCGACACGGTGATCAGCGTGAGGCCGGCGAGCGCGGCCGCCGGCAGTTCGACGAACTTGGCCATGCCGCTGGCGTTGGTCACCACGTGCCGGACGTTGCCGCGCGCAAGGCGGTCGGCGAGATCGTCGCCCGACAGCAGCGTGGTGGCCGGGATCAGCACGGCGCCGAGCTTGATCGCCGCGAGCATCGTCTCCCACAGCGGCACCTCGTTGCCCATCATCAGCAGGATGCGGTCACCGCGGCGCGCTCCCCGGGACACCAGGAAGTTGGCGACCTGATTCGAGCGGGCCGATAGCTCGGCGTAGGTCAGTCTGGCCTGAGCGCCGCTCTCCTCGACGATGTGCAGCGCCGGCGCCGGGTTGTCGCGCGCGATCGCGTCGAAGTAGTCGATCGCCCAGTTGAAACGGTCGAGCTGCGGCCACTGGAAGGCAGCCACCGCCGCCGCCTGATCGGTGCGGTGCGCAAGCAGCAGGTCGCGGGCGGCCAGGAAACGGTCGAGTTCGGACATGGCAATCCTCGGTTCGGGACGGACGGGCAATGGCGTGCCGCGCATTCTAGTCGCCCGCCGCGATCCGGATAATGCAGGCCCGGGATGCGCAACCGCGGGCAGGCTGCGGTAGTGTCCCGCCTGAGCCCGCCGCCCGCGCGCGATGCGCGCCCGGCCCCCGAGATCCCTCCGGAAAGCACGCATGCACTACGAGACCGCCACCGGCCGCCACGGCCTGAAGTTCGACCCCTTCAAAGCGCTGGTGGTGCCGCGCCCGATCGGCTGGATCGGCAGCATCGGGCGTGATGGCAAGCCCAACCTGGCGCCCTACAGCTTCTTCAATGCGGTGAGCGACCGCCCGCCGGTGGTGCTGTTCTCGTCGGCCGGTCACAAGGACAGCCTCGCCAACATCCTCGAAACCGGCGAGTTCACCTGCTCGCTCGCCACCTGGGACCTGCGCGAGCAGATGAACATGAGCTCGGCCACGGTCGCCCGCGGAGTCGATGAGTTCGCGCTCGCCGGACTCACCGCCGCACCCTCGAAGCTCGTGGGCGCGCCGCGGGTCGGCGAGAGCCCCGCGGCCTTCGAGTGCAAGCTCTGGAAGACCCTCGAGATGCCCGCCCCGACCGACGGCAAGGGCATCACCTACACCGTGGTCTTCGGGATCGTGGTGGGCATCCACATCGACGACGCCTACATCCGCGACGGCATCGTCGACACGCCGGCGATGAAGCCGCTCGCGCGGCTGGGCTACATGGACTACTCGTTCCTGGATCCGAGCGTGGTCTTCTCGCTGAACCGGCCCACGGTCGCCGCCGACGGGCGCAGCGCCACCGTGGTACCCGGGCCGTGGGACGGGGTCTACCGCTGAGTCGCCCGCCCGGGGCCGCCGCGCCCGGCGCGATCAGCGTCGTGGGCGCCGGCATCGTCGGCCTGTCGGTCGCCTGGGCGCTCGCGCGCGACGGCTGGTCGGTCACGGTCTTCGACCCCAACCCGCCGGGTAGCGGCGCCTCCTTCGGTAACTCGGGTTCGCTGTCGAGCGGCTCGGTGGTGCCGCTGGCGGTGCCCGGGGCGCTGCGCTCGGGCCTGAAGATGATCGCCGACCCCGACGCCCCACTGGCCGTGCGGCGCCGCTACGTGCTGCGCGCGCTGCCCTGGCTGAGGGACTTCGTACGGGTGTCCGACGACGCGAGCGTGCGACAGGTGGCCGCCGCGCTGCTCGAGATCCTCGCGCCCACCCTGCCCGCCTGGACCCGCGTGCTCGAGGAGATCGGCGCGACCGACCTGCTGCGCGCCACCGGCCAGCTGCACCTCTACACGTCCGCGCAGCACCTCGCCGCCGATGCCTACGCCTGGCGGCTGCGCGAGGCGCTGGGCGTTCGGGGCGAGCGGCTCGAGGGCGCGGCGCTTGCGCAACGCCAGCCCGGCGTGGGCGCGGCCTACCGGATCGGCATGTTTCTGGCCGACAGCGCCTCGATCCTTGATCCGCACGGCCTGTGCCTGCGACTGGCCGACGCGCTCGCGCGGCGCGGCGTGCGCTTCGTGCACGAACCGGTTCAGGCGCTGCGGGCCGACGGCACGCTCGATGCGGCCGGTCGCCCCTGGCCGGCGCGCGCCTGCGTGCTCGCCGCGGGGGCATGGTCGGCCGGCCTGCTCGACGGGCTGGGCGTGCGCGTGCCGCTGGAATCGCAGCGCGGCTACCATCTGCAGCTGCAGGGTCACGAAGTCGCTCCTGGCGAAGCCCTGCGCTGCCAGGTGGTGCCGGCCGACACCAAGGTCTTCGTCGTGCCGATGCGCGAGGGCGTGCGCTGTGGCGGCACGGTGGAATTCGCCGGTCTGCGAGCCGCGCCCGCGCCGCGCCGCTTCGCGCTGCTGCGCTCGAGCCTGGCCAGGGTCTTTCCGGACATGCCCGCGCAGCCGGGCACCAACACGCGCGAGTGGATGGGCCACCGCCCCTGCCTGCCCGACACGATGCCGGTGCTCGGCCCGCTGCCCGGCCTGCCCGCCATCTGGACGGCCTTCGGGCACGGCCATCTCGGGCTCACGATGTCGGCGGTCACCGGCCAATGGATCGCCGATGCGCTGGCGGGACGCCCGGCGCCCGCTCTCGGCCGATTCTCGGCGGCCCGCCCCACGCTGCGGGCACGACTGCCTGCGGGCGCCTGAGGCGGCGGCGCCCCCATCATGACGAACCCATCGCCTGCGAGGAGAAAACCATGCATCCATCGCCCGACCCGGTCGGCATCGACACCGGCACCGAGCAGCTGCTTTGCGAGATCCGCGACGGCGTCGCGCTGATCACCCTGAACCGCCCGGAAGCACGCAACGCGCTGTCCGACCAGCTCTCGCCCGCCCTGCGCCGCATGATCCGCGCCTGCGGCGACGACCCTCGGGTGGGCGCGCTGCTGCTGACCGGGGCGGGCACCGCCTTCTGCGCCGGCGGCGACGTCAAGGGCATGGGCGATGCCAGCAGCAAGAAGGACTGGAGCGACGAGGCACGCATCTCGGACCTGATCGAGCGCGAGCGCCTTCTCACCGGCGCGCTCGTCGCGCTGCGCAAGCCGACGATCGCCGCGCTGCCCGGCGCGGCCGCCGGTGCGGGCCTGGCGATCGCGCTGGCCTGCGACGTGCGCATCGCGGCCGAGTCGGCCTTCGTCAGCACCGGCTACGCGCGCATCGGGCTGCCCGGCGACTACGGCGTGGCCTGGCTGCTGACACGGGCGGTCGGCTCGCCGATGGCCCGCCAGCTGATGTTCAGCGGCGAGCGGGTCGATGCGGCCCGCGCCGAGCGCCTGGGCCTGTTCAACCGCGTGGTGCCCGATGCCAGCCTGCGCGAGGAAGCCTTCGCCTTCGCGCGCTCGCTGGCCAACGGGCCGCGTCTGGCGCTCGCCGCGATGAAGGACAACCTCGACGAGGCGCTGCGCATCGACTTCGACGCGGCGCTGGTGCAGGAGGCGCGGCGCCTGGTGCCCGCCTCGCACAGCGCCGATCACCGCGAGGCGGTTCGCGCCTTCGTCGAGAAACGCCCACCCGTCTTCCAGGGACGCTGAGATCATGGAACTGCCCGAGATCATTCCTCCCCTGCGCCCCGCCGCCACGCTGGTGGTGATGCGCGATGCGCCCGCGGGCCTCGAGGTGCTGCTGCTGCGCCGCGCCGAACGCGGCGACCACAGCAGCGGCGCCTGGGTCTTTCCCGGCGGCGTGCTCGATACGCGCGACCGCGAAGGCCACCCCCATTGCGGCGCGCTCGACGACGCCGCCGCCAGCCGGCTGCTCGGCGTCGACGCCGGCGCCCTCGACTACTACGTCGCCGCGCTGCGCGAGTGCTTCGAGGAGGCCGGGCTGCTGCTCGCCTACCGGCCCGACGGCAGCCTCGTGCGCTTCGACGACGACAGCGGCCACGCGATGCGCGCGTGGCGCTCGCGGTTGCATGCCGGCGAGGTCTCGATGGCGCAGTTCTGCGCCCATTTCGGCCTGACGCTCGCCACCGACCTTATCGCCTACTACACCCGCTGGGTGACGCCCGCCATTCGTGCCAAGCGCTGGGACACCCGCTTTTTCTTCGCGATCGCGCCGCAGGCCCAGGAGTCGGCGCACGACGAGGTGGAGCTCGTCGAGCAGCTCTGGCTCACGCCCGCCGAGGCGATCCGCCGCGGCGACGCGCTGAAGCTGCTCGGCCCCACGCGGGTCACGCTCGAGACGCTGGCGCGCTTCGAGCGGGCGCAGCAGATGCTCGAGCACGCGCGCGCGCCGCGCACGGTGGCACTGCCCGCCCCGCGCATCGCCGACGGGCCGCACGGCATGATGCCGGTACCCGCCGATCATCCTTCGTGGGCGGAGGTCGGGCGCATCGATCCCTCGGGCCACGGCCATGCCCGCTACGCGATCGAGCCCGGTCGCCCGACGCGCCTGTCGCCGCACATCATGCGGCTGACCGCGCCGAACCCCGGCATGATGACCGGGCCGGGTACCAACAGCTACCTGGTGGGCGGCGGGCCGCGCAACACCTGGGCGGTGATCGATCCCGGGCCCGATCTGCCGACCCATGTCGAGGCGATCCTCGCGGCCGCGCCCGGCCCGATCGTCGCCATCCTGACCACGCACACCCATCCGGACCACTCGCCCGCAGCCGCGAGCCTCGCCGCGCGCACCGGCGCCCCGATCCTCGGGCGGATCGCCGACCACCCCGGCAGCAACCAGGACCAGAGCTTCAACCCCACCCGCGAGCCGGTGCACGGCGAGCGCATCGCGATCGACGAGGGCGTGGTGCTACGGGTGGTCCACACACCGGGGCATGCCTCCAACCATCTGTGCTTCCTGCTGGAGGCCGAGCGCACCCTGTTCACCGGTGACCACCTGATGGGCGCCTCCACCGTCGTCATCGGCCCGCCCGATGGCGACATGAGCGCCTACCTCGATTCGCTGCGGGCGCTGCTG
>JBIIHU010000189.1:0-7541 GCA_044235405.1 Burkholderiaceae bacterium | reverse complement strand
CGAGGACGCGCTGCTGCGCTGGGCGAGCCTGCTGCTGACGCTGCCGGTGGTGCTGTATTCGGCGCAGCCCTTCTTCGCCGCCGCGTGGCGCGACCTCAGGGCCCGCGCGCCGGGCATGGACGTGCCGGTGGCGCTGGGCATCGCCGCCGCCTTCGCGGCGAGCGCCTGGGCCACGATCGCCGGCGCCGGCGAGGTCTACTACGACTCGGTCACGATGTTCGTGTTCCTGCTGCTCGGCGCCCGCCACCTCGAGTGGCTGGCACGCCGACGCGCCGGCCGTGCGGTCGACGGCCTGGCCGCGGCCCTGCCCGAGCGCATCGAGCGCCTCGCCGCGCCGGGCGCGATCGACCCGCGCGATGTCGATCCGCACTGGGCGAGCCTGCCCGTCGAAAGCGTGCCGGCGCTGCGGCTCTCGCCCGGCGACCTGATCCGCGTCGGCGACGGCGTGCGCTTCCCGGTCGATGCGCGCCTGCTGGCGGGACGCACCGCGATCGACCAGTCGCTGCTCACCGGGGAATCGGTGCCGGTGCCTCGCGGTGCCGGCGACGAGGTGCCCGGCGGCGCGATCAATGCCGGCAGCCCGGTGCTTGCGCAGGTGCTGCGCGGCGCCGCCGACAGCACGCTGTCGACGATCGAGCGCCTGATCGAGCGCGCGGCGCAGGACCGGCCACCCGCGGCGCAACTCGCCGACCGCATCGCCCGCCACTTCGTCGTGGCGCTGCTCGGCTTCGCGGTCGCGGTGGCGCTCGCGTGGTGGCTGGTCGATCCGGCGCGCGCGCTGCCGATCGCGATCGCGGTGCTGGTGGTCTCGTGCCCCTGCGCGCTGTCGCTCGCCACGCCGGCAGCCCTGGCTGCGGCCACCGGCGCCCTCACCCGGCGCGGCATCCTGATCGCCAGCGGCCGCGCGCTCGAGTCGATCGCGACCTGCACCGACGTGGTCTTCGACAAGACCGGCACGCTGACCCGTGGCCGTCCGTCGGTCGTCGCGGTCCGCACCTGGGGCAACGTCAGCCGCGAGAAGGCCCTGGCGACCGCCGCGGCGCTCGAGAGCGGCTCCGCGCATCCGCTCGCCGGCGCGCTGCGCGCGGCCGCCGCCGGCCTGTCTTCGCCATCGGTACGCGACCTGCACGCGCTCGCCGGTCGGGGGATCGAGGGGGTGGTCGACGGCGTGGCCCTGCGCCTGGGGTCGGCCGCCTGGTGCGGCGAGTGGTCGTGCTGCCCGCGCGGCGAGCACGACGACGCCGAGGTGTGGCTGGTCGGCCGCGACGGCGCCCGCGCCTGCTTCCGACTCGCCGATCCGCTGCGCGAGGACGCCGCCGCCACCGTCGCCGCGCTCGCCCGGGCCGGCCTGCGCCTGCACCTGCTGAGCGGTGACCACCCCGCCCCGGCGGCGCGGGTTGCCGGCGAGCTCGGACTCGCGCTGCTCGGTGCACAGGCAAGCCCGGCCGACAAGCTCGCACGGGTGCGCGAACTGCAGGCGCAGGGTCGCCGCGTGCTGATGGTGGGCGACGGCATCAACGACGCCCCGGTGCTCGCCGCCGCCGACGCCTCGCTCGCGGTCGGCGAGGCCACGGCGCTCGCACGTACCGCCGCCGACACGGTGTTGCTTGCCGGCAGCCTCGCGCGCGTGACCGAGCTGGTCGCGATGGCTCGCGCCACCCGCCGGGTGGTCGTGCAGAACCTGCTCTGGGCGAGCCTCTACAATCTGGTCGCCATCCCGGCAGCCGCCTTCGGCCTGGTGCCGCCCTGGGTTGCCGCGCTCGGCATGTCCGCCAGCTCGCTGCTGGTGGTGGGCAACGCGCTGCGCCTGCGGATCGAGCCTTGGAAGCCCTCTACCTCCTCGTCCCGCTGAGCCTGCTGATCGTCGCCGCGGCGGTCTGGCTGTTCTTCCGGATGGCCGACAGCGGGCAGTTCGACGATCCGGTGAGTCCGGCCCACCAGATCCTGCTCGACGACGATCGTCCCGCGGGAGCCGCCGGCATTCAGACGCCGGCCGCGCCGGCCGCCGAGGGTTCCCCGGCCGACAAACCGTCGGCCGGATCGCCCGGAGCCGCGCCGAAGGGCGGCCAGGCCAGCGCAGCAGACCAGCCCAGCGCGCCAGCCACCGTCGCGAAGACGTCCGCCGGCGGCGCCGACAGCGTCCAGACCCGTCCGTCGTCGGGGTGAGCCAGGCGCAGCCCCACGCAGGCCAGCAGCAGCCGCGCGCAACCGAAGCGCTCCCGGAAGAAGCGGTTGTGCGTGCCCTTGCCGTGCGTGGTGTCGCCGACGATCGGGTGCGCGACATGTTTCATGTGTCGACGCAGCTGGTGACGTCGACCGGTCAGCGGCTCGAGCGCCAGCAGCGCATAGCGTGCGCTCGGATAGCGATCGACCGCGAAGGGCAGCTCCACCGTGGCCAGACGCCGCCAGCGCGTGCAGGCGGCGCGCGCCATGCCACCGCCCGCGGGGTCTTCGTCGTCGGCAAGCGCATGATCGACGACGCCCTCGACCCGCGGCCAGCCTCGAACCACCGCGAGATAGCGCTTGTCGACCGCCTGCCGCTCGAACTGCCCGCCGACGCAGCGTGCCGCCTCGGCGTCGAGCGCGAAAAGCAGCACCCCGGAGGTGGCCTTGTCGAGGCGGTGCACCGGCCACAGCCGCCGGCCGGCCAGCGCGCGCGCCTGCTGCAGCGCAAAGCGCGTCTCGCCACGATCGAGCGCGCTGCGATGCACCAGCAGGCCCGCCGGCTTGTCGACGGCCAGCAGTCGCTCGTCGCGGTAGAGGATGCGCACGGGTGTCCGGAAGGGGAACAGGGTGAGGAACGGGATGGAGCGCGGGGAGGAACGCCTTGGGGCGCGGGGAGGCAGGCGCCCCATCCGGCTCAGCGCCCGATCAGCGCCTTGTCCTGGTGCACCCGATCGGCCGGGCCCTGCAGCAGCGGGGGCGGCGGCGCGGTCGTCACGACCAGCAGGTAGGTGAGCGCGCTGCACAGCGAGAACAGCGCCCAGAACAGGAAGAAGGCCACCGTGTAGGTCGCCTCGCGGCTGTCGGCGAGGTGAATGCCGACAATCACGAGCTCGTGCGGGTCGATCAGCGAGAAGAATACCCCCTCGGCCACCGCCGACATCAGGAAAGCTGGCCAGAGCACGAACATCAGGGCGCGGCCCAGCGGACGGTCACCGATCGGCTTGGCGGACATTCGGCTTCTCCCGGCGTGCGTGGCGGGCTTGCGGCGGCGCGCTCAGGGCTGGGCGCCGAGTCGCTGCGGCGTGGCGAAACCGCTGGCCACGCCGGTGAGCCGCCACTGGCGCTCGGGCCCCTCGACGATCAGGTGCCAGCGCCCGGCTTGCGGCAGGGCCTGCCCGGCGGCGACGTAGCGGCCGCGGCCGACAGCCGCCAGCGTGATGCTGCGGTCGAGCTCGGCGCGGGTCGCGTGCACCAGCCGCAGCGACAGCTGCGCCGGCAGCTCGACGCTGTCGCGAGCCTGCAGTTCGACGACCGCGCTGCCATCGGGACCCGCCGACAGCGTGGCGACCAGCCCCAGGCGCTGCGCCGCCGCGTCGCGCGCGAGCGTGCGGTTGATGGCTCGCCCCTCGCGGTAGTAGTCGTCGACCACCAGCGGGTCGCTGGTGGCCGCCGCGATCCACCAGGTCGCGAGACCACCGAACAGCGCGAGCGCCGGCATCAGCATCAGCAGCCACGGCCACGGCTGTCGGTACCAGGCGCGTGGCGGCATCGTCAGGGTGTTCATCGCATGGCCTCGAGGGATCGGTTGTCGGAAGGGTGCCGCGCGCGGCTTCGCCGCCGCCCGCGGGGGCCGGGGTCGTCAGCGTGGCACATAGAAGGTGGATTTCTCGCGAACCGCGACCGCCGGATCGTCGAGGGCCTCGACGAGGAACTCGACCGGGCTGCTGCCCGGGGCGGCCGCCCCGGGCGGGATACGCACGCGAACCGCCACGAGGCGCGGCTGCGCGGGCGGCACGTCGACCTCGGTGTCGGAGGCGATCGTCGCGCCGGCGATGCCCCCGACCGACAGGCGCAGCCGGCGCGCGGTCTCGGCGGTGTTGATCAGCTGCAGCCGGTACACGTTCTCGATCATGCCGTCGTCGACCTCGCGGCCCAGCGCGCCACGGTCGCGGATCACGTCGACCTTCAGCGGCGTGCGCAGCAGCAGGTGCGTGAACAGCAGGCCGCTGACCAGCAGCAGGATGCCGGTGTAGACGAGCACGCGCGGGCGCAGCGCACGGCGTATCAGTTGCGACCGCAACCATCCATTCGCAAGCCCGTTCTGCGTCGTGTAGCGGATCAGGCCCCTCGCGTAGCCCATCCGATCCATGATCGTGTCGCAGGTATCGATGCAGGCCGCGCAGCCGATGCACTCGTACTGCAGCCCGTTGCGGATGTCGATGCCGGTCGGGCAGACCTCGACGCACAGCCCGCAATCGATGCACGAGCCCAGCCCGAGCGCAGCCGGATCGGCCTTGCGCGAGCGCGAGCCGCGCGGCTCGCCGCGCGCCGCGTCGTAGGTGATGATCATCGTGTCGCGGTCGAACATCGCGCTCTGGAAGCGCGCGTACGGGCACATGTACTTGCAGACCTGCTCGCGCATGAAACCCGCGTTGCCGTAGGTGGCCAGGCCGTAGAACAGGATCCAGAACAGCTCCCACGGCCCGAGCCCCAGCTCGAGGACCTCGGCTGCGAGCGTGCGGATCGGCGTGAAGTAGCCGACGAAGGTGAAGCCGGTCCACAGCGCCACCGCGATCCACAGGCCATGCTTCAGCGTCTTCAGCCCGAGCTTGCGCGCCGAGCGCGGCGCCACGTCGAGCTTCATCCGCGCGGCGCGGTCGCCCTCGATCCTGCGCTCGATCCACAGGAAGATCTCCGTGTAGACCGTCTGCGGACACGCATAGCCGCACCACAGCCGGCCGGCCACCGCGGTGAAAAGGAACAGCGCCATCGCCGAGATGACGAGCAGCCCCGTCAGGTAGATGAAATCCTGCGGGTAGAGCACCACCCCGAACAGGTAGAAACGCCGCGTCAGCAGGTCGAAGAGCACCGCCGGCCGATCGTTCCAGGTCAGCCAGGGCAGGCCGTAGAAGACGAGTTGCGTGGCCCACACCAGCGCCCAGCGCCAGCGGGCGAACAGCCCGTGCACCGCGCGCGGATAGATCTTGCGGCGGACCTCGTAGAGGTCGTCGGATTCGGGTGGCGACGGCGCCGGCGCCGGCCTGATCGGGATCACGGGGTTCATCGCGGCACACGCGACGCGACGGCGGACCGTCCCGGCCCGCCGGGCGCGTTCAGGGCTTGGACCCCCCGCTCGCGGCGGGCGCGTTCGCCGCGGGCGCCGCCGTCTGCGGGGCGTTCGAAAGGCCCCAGACATAAGCGGCGAGCACCTGAACCTTGCCAGGCCCGAGCAGCTCGCCGAAGGCGGGCATCACGTTGTTGCGGCCCTTGACGATCGACTCGGTGACCGCGGCGAGCGAGCCGCCGTACAGCCACACCCGGTCGGTAAGGTTCGGGGCGCCGACCGCCGGGTTGCCCTTGGCGTCGGCGCCGTGGCATCCCGCACAGGCGGCGAACTTCGGCTTGCCGAGCGCCGCCTTGACCGCATCATGAGCGCCACCCGACAGCGACAGCACGTAGTTGGCGAGGTTTTCGACGTCGGACGCGCTGCCGACCGCCGCGGCCATCGGCGGCATCATGCCGTTGCGCCCGGCGCTGATGGTCCTGACGATCGCCGCGCCGTCGCCGCCGTGCAGCCAGTCGGCATCGGCCAGGTTCGGAAAGCCCTTGCTGCCCCGCGCGTCCGAGCCATGACACTGCACGCAGTAGGTCAGGTACATCCGCTCGCCCATCGCGCGCGCCTGCGGATCGGCCGCGACCTGCGAGACATCCTGCTGCAGGTAGCGCGCGAACAGCGGCTCGACCGCGGCATTCGCGCGCGTCACCTCGGCCTCGTACTGCGAGGCCTGGCTCCAGCCGAAGCTGCCCTTAAGCGCGCCAAGGCCCGGGTACATCAGCAGATAGACGACCGCGAAGGCGATCGTCAGGTAGAACAGCCAGATCCACCACCGCGGCAACGGGTTGTTCAGTTCCTCGAGGTCGCCGTCCCAGGTGTGGCCGGTGGTGCCGACACGGTCGCCCGCCGGCGGGCGACGAGACAGCACGATCGTGATCGCCAGGCACAGCGCTAGGCCGAGCGCCGTCGCCGAGATGATGAAGATGCTCCAACCGGAGCTGGTGAAGTCAGCCATTGCTTGCCTCCGTTGCGGACCGCTTCGCGACGTCGTCGTCGGCGAAGGGCAGCCGTGCGGCCTCGTCGAAACGCGCCTTGCGCGACGACCCGTAGGCCCACCAGACGATGCCGGCGAAGGCCAGCAGCGAAAGCGCCGTCACGATGCTGCGGATCAGGTTGATGTCCATCGTCGTCGCCTCAGCGTGCGGTCTTGACCGACGTGCCGAGCACCTGCAGATAGGCGATCAGCGCCTCCATCTCGGTGCGACCCTTGACTTCCTCGGGAGCCTTCGCGATCTCGTCGTCGGTGTACGGGTGGCCGAGGGCGCGCAGCGCGCGCATCTTCGCCTGCACCGACGCGGCGTCGGCAGGCGCCGAGGCCAGCCACGGGTAGCCCGGCATGTTCGACTCGGGGACGAGGTCGCGCGGGTTCATCAGGTGGATGCGATGCCACTCGTCGGAGTAGCGACCACCGACCCGAGCGAGGTCGGGCCCGGTGCGCTTGCTGCCCCACTGGAACGGGCGGTCGTAGACGAACTCGCCGGCGACCGAGTAGTGGCCGTAGCGCTCGGTCTCGGCGCGGAACGGCCTGATCATCTGCGAATGGCAGTTGTAGCAGCCCTCGCGGATGTAGACGTCGCGGCCGGTCAGCTGCAGCGGGCCGTAGGGCTTCAGCCCGGCGACCGGCTCGGTGGTCGATTTCTGGAAGAACAGCGGCACGATCTCGACGAGGCCGCCGACGCTGACCAGCAGCACGATCAGCAGCATCATCAGCCCGACGTTCTTCTCGATCCTGGCGTGCATCGTTGCCATGTCAATCACTCCTTGCGATCAGGCATGCGCCATCGCGACCGGGACGCGCGCGTCCTCGGGCCGGCCGACGCGAACGGTCTGCACGCAGTTGTAGAACATGATCAGCATGCCGGCGAGGTACAGCACGCCGCCGCCGAAGCGGATCACGTAGTACGGGTAGGTGGCCTTCACCGACTCGACGAAGGCGTAGGTCAGCGTGCCGTCGGGGTTCGTCGCGCGCCACATCAGGCCCTGCATCACGCCGGCGATCCACATCGCGGCGATGTAGAGCACGATGCCGATGGTGGCGATCCAGAAGTGCAGCTCGATCGCCCGCACGCTGTACATCTGCTTGCGCCCGTACATGCGCGGGATCAGGTAGTACAGGGCGCCCATCGAGATCAGCCCCACCCATCCCAACGCCCCCGAGTGCACGTGGCCCACGGTCCAGTCGGTGTAGTGGCTCAGCGCGTTGACCGTCTTGATCGACATCATCGGCCCCTCGAAGGTCGACATGCCGTAGAACGACAAC
>JBIIHU010000188.1:0-7658 GCA_044235405.1 Burkholderiaceae bacterium | reverse complement strand
TCGGCCATGTTGCGGGGGCCGTGGCCGCGATCGTCGACGGCATCGGCTACACGCCGCGCGACCGGATGCTCTCCTATCTGCCGCTCGCCCATGTCTTCGAGCGGGCCTGCATCGCCTGCGCGAGCCTCGTGGCAGGCGGCCACCTCTACTTCGTCGACAGCCCGGCCACCTTCCTCGCGGACCTGCGCCGCGCCCGCCCCACGCTTTTCCTGTCGGTGCCCCGCCTATGGGCCCGCTTCCAGCAGGGCGTCTTCGAGCGCATCGCGCCGCAGCGCCTCGAGCGCCTGCTTGCGCTGCCGGTGGCCGGCCGCTTCGTGGGACGCCGGGTGCTCGCCAGCCTCGGGCTCGATGCGGTGCGGATCGCCGCGAGCGGCTCGGCGCCGATTCCACCGGCACTGATCGCCTGGTATCGCCGGCTCGGCCTGAATCTGCTCGAGGGCTACGGGATGACCGAGGATTTCGCCTGCTCGCACATGTCGCGGCCGGGCGCGACCCGGCCGGGCTTCGTCGGGCTGCCCTTTCCGGGCGTCGCGGTCCGCATCGCCGACGACGGCGAAGTGCTGATCCGCTCGCCAGGCCGCATGGCCGGCTATCACCGCCGGCCCGATCTCGATGCCACCGCCTTCACCGAGGACGGCTTCTTCCACACCGGCGATCGCGGCGAGCGCGATGCCGCCGGGCTGCTGCGGCTGACAGGGCGGCTCAAGGAGCCCTTCAAGACAGCAAGCGGCAAGTACGTGGTGCCCGGACCGATCGAGAACCGCCTCGACGAACATCCGATGGTCGCGATGTCGCTGGTGGGAGGCGTTGGGCAGCCTGCTCCCTTCGGCCTGGTGGTGCTGGGCGACGCCTGGCGAGACCGAGCCCGCGATCCCGCGGCGCGTGCCGACATCGAGCGCGAGCTCGGTGCGCTGCTGGCACGGGTGAACGCCACGCTGGCGGCGCACGAGAGGCTCAGGATGCTGGTGATCGCAGCCGACGCATGGTCGGTCGGCAATGGCCTGCTCACGCCCACCCTCAAGCCAAGGCGCGCGCGCATCGAGGCCGAGGCGGCAGGGCGCTTGCCGGCGTGGTATGCGCAGCCCGGACCGGTGCGCTGGGACGCCGGGGGCTGAGCGCCGGCCCTCAGTTGCCCTGCATGCCCTTGCCGTGGCCAGCATGGCCGCCGTGACCATGGCCACCCGACCCGTGGCCGCCGGCCGGGCCCATCGCGGCGATCGGCCTCACCTGCGCCCGGACCTCGATGCTCTCGCGACGGCCATCGCGACCCTGCACGACCAGCGTGAAGGGCACGGTCTCGCCTTCCTTGAGCTGCGCCTTCAGGTCGATCAGCATCAGGTGGTAGCCCCCGGGGCGCAGCATCACCGCCTTGCCCGCCGGCAGATCGAGACCGGGGATCTGTCGCATCCTCATCATGTTGCCCTCCATCGCCATCTCGTGGATCTCGACGGTCCGGGCGGCAGGCGAGCTCGCTTCGAGCAGTCGCGCATCGGCGTTGGCGGTGAGCTGCATGAAGGCGCCGGCGACCGTCTGGGCAGGCACGGTGGCGCGCAACCAGGCATCCCTGACGGCCACCTGGGCCGCGGCGGGCAGGGTGACCCCGAGGGCGAGGAGCAGGCAGGCGAGGCGTATGGAACGGATCACGGCGGCATTTCCGTCAGTTGGCGCGAGGCGCGAGTCTAGCGCAGCCCTCAGGCCGCCCCGAAGCGGCGCACCCGCATCGCACGCGCCAGCCTGTCGATGGCCAGGGCGATAGCCGCCTCGCGCGGCAGGCAGGCATCGCGCCTTGCCGCCTCGAGCACCGCGCTGACATTGGCCGCCACCTTCTGGCCGATCGCCTGGAAGGCCGCCTCGGCCGTCGCGCCCGCGTGCTCCATCGCGGCGCAGATCACGCCGCCGGCATTGGCGATGAAATCGGGCACCACGAGCACGCCGCGCGCCGCGAGCGCCCGCTCGGTGGCGACCGACATCGGGATGTTGGCCCCGGGCAGCACCAGCCGCGCGCGCAGCCGAGGCGCATCGGCCAGGGCAATCGCGTCGGGGCGGGCCGCCGGAATCCAGATATCGCAGTCGAGATCGAGCAGCGCCGAAGCCGGCCTCCTGACGCCCCCCGGATGGTCGTGCAGCGCCCCGCCGTCGGCCTTCAATCGCGCCAGCGCGGCCACGTCGAGCCCCGCAGGATCCACGAGCGCGCCCCGGCTGTCGGCAGCGCCCACCAGTACCGCGCCGCGCTCGGCCAGGAAGACCGCCGCGTGCCGCCCGACCGCACCGAAACCCTGGATCGCCACCCGAGCGCCCTTCAGCGACAGCGCCGCGAAAGGGGCGGCCGCCTCGGCCGCGTGGGCGAGCCCCCAGCCGGTGGCGCCGAGTTCATCGAGCGGGATGCCGCCGAGCGCCGCGGGGCGGCCCACGGCGCGCCCGATCTCGTCGTGGATCCAGCCCATGCAGGTCTCATCCGACCCCATGTCGGGGCCCGCGATGTAGTCGCGCTCGTGGCCGATCGCATGCGCGAAGGCGCGCAGCAGCGCCTCCTTGTCGACGGCGGGCATCCCGGGGTCGGCGGCGATCACCGCCTTGGCGCCCCCGTGCGGCAGGCCCGCGGCGGCGTTCTTCAACGTCATCGCGCGAGCCAGCCGCAGGCACTCGCGCAGCGTGACATCGGGCGCGATGCGCAGCCCGCCGATCGCCGGCCCGCAGGCGAGGCTGTCGATCACGAGCGTTGCGCGCAGTCCGAACTTGGGCACGCGCAGGTGCAGCACGCGCACGGGGCCGGACAGGGGCGGACTTCGGGAATCGGCGGCCATCGACGGGACTCCGGAGGGCGATCGCGGACGCGATCCACCGGGGCCGCCGCGGCCGATGCCGCGGCGGGCGGGCCGATGCGCACGAACCCGCCGACCGAAGCTATCGCGACGACGGCAGGGCGGCGATGCCCTGGATCAGCGCGCCGACGAATTCGCCGACGCAGCAGCGCCGCTTCGCGACCACCACAGCGCGAGCGGGCCGAGCAGGATGCCGCTGCCGAGCACCGCGAAGGCCGCGAACCATCCCGCGGGACTGCTCGCGCCACCGAAGGCATCGAGCGCAACCCCGACCGACCAGCCCGCGGCGGCCGACAGGCCGAAGCCCGCCATCGAGTGCATCGCCATCGTCGCGCCCCGGAAGCGCGGTTCGGCGCTCGCGCTCATCCCGGCGGTGAGCGACCCGGAATCCGCAGGCACGGTGAAGGCGTAGACAAGCACCAGCGCGAGCAGCAGCCACGCGGGGCCGCTGGCCAGCAGGCCGATCGCGAGGGCCACGCCGGCGGATGCGATCTGGATCGCGGTGATCGCTCGGTGCCGGCCGTGACGGATCGACCACTCGTTGCCGATGATGCTCGCCGGCATCGCGATCAGCGTGACCAGCACGCTGACGGTGATCGGCTCGAGCATCGCACTGCCGGGGTGGCGCGCGGCGACAAAGGTCCAGAAGGCGACCACCCAGGTGCGCAGCCCGTAGAGCTCGAAGCAGTGCGCGCCGTAGCCCAGGATGTAGCCCATCGCGCCGCGGTTGCGCAGCACCGGGCGGAAGTCGAGCAGGCGCGCCCCCGGCGCCGGCGGCGGGGGCGGCACCGGGCGCATCGCGGTCGCGGCTCCCACCATGACGAGCGGGCCCAGACCGGTGAGCACGAAGGACCAGCGCCAGCCCAGGGTGTCGGCCGCCAGCTGCGAGGCAAGGAAGGACAGACCCACACCCAGCGAATAGCTCGAGGTGTACAGCGTGACGCTGCGCGATCCCTCGCCGGGGTCGAGGCGGTCGGTCAGCGCGCGCAGCCCCGGCATGTAGGCGCCGGCGAAGCCCACGCCGGCGAGTGCCCACAGCAGCATCGCCGACCACAGCCCCTGCGCGAAGACGCCGAAGGCGATCGTCGCCGCGCTGCTCGCGAGCGAGCCGGCCAGCAGCAGCCGGCGCGCATCGATCCGGTCGGTGAGCGAGGACAGCACCGGCACCGCCAGCATGTAGCCGGCCGCATAGGCCGCGGCGAGCAGGCCGGCCTGGGCGTTGCTCAGGCCCCAGAGCGGAATCAGGTGGCCGACCATCACGGCGGGCACCACCACGTGCGGCAGCAGGTTGCCCACCTGACCGGCGCACATCGCGAACACCAGCGGCTTGCCGTGCATCGGGAGCGGCGGGCACGCCGGCCCGCGGTTCGGGAAAGCCCCCACCCTAGGCCAGCGCGGCCGCCCCGGCAATTGCCGGCCGGCCGATGTCGCTCCGTTTTCGGCGCGCATACCGCGGGCGCAGTCCGCGGCGCTGGCTAAGATGCGCAACCCCCACGCCAAGCCGCGTCGTCGACGCGTCATCCCGGAGGACCGCCATGGCCGAGCACATGATCCCCACCGCCGCCCTGCACCGCTGGGTGGTCGACCTCTTCCGCGCCGCGGGCTCCAGCGACCGCGAAGCCACGCTCACCGCGGACCACCTCGTCGGTGCCAACCTCGCCGGGCACGACTCGCACGGCGTGGGCATGGTGCCGCGCTATGTCGACTCGCTGCTCAACGACGAGCTGCAGCTCAATCGCACGGTCAGCGTGCTTTCGGACACCGGCACGATGCTGTCGGTGGACGGCGAGCGCGGCATGGGCCAGTCGGTCACGCACCAGGCGATGGAGCTCGCGATCGAGCGGGCGCGCAATCACGGCGTCTGCGTGCTCGGCCTGCGGCACTCGCACCATCTCGGGCGCGTCGGTCACTGGGCCGAGCAGGCGGTCGCCGCCGGCATGGTGTCGATCCATTTCACGAACGCGGTCACCCGGAACATCCTGGTCGCACCGCACGGTGGAGGCGAGGCGCGCTACAACACGAACCCCTTCACGGTCGGCATGCCGCGCGCCGACGGCGGCCCGATCATCCTCGACTTCGCGACCAGCGCGGTGGCCCAGGGCAAGGTCCGCGTGGCCTATAACAAGAAGGTGCCCGTACCCCCGGGCAGCCTGATCGACGTCGGCGGCGAACCCACGAACGACCCGGCCGTGATGTTCGAGCCTGCCGAAGGCCCGCACGGCGCGCTGCGGCCCTTCGCGGGTCACAAGGGCTACGCGCTGGGCGTGGTCTGCGAACTGCTCGGCGCGGCGCTGATCGGCGGCGACACCCAGCGCCCCGAGACACGGCCGCAACGCTTCGGTGTCTGGAACAACATGCTGGCGATCGTCTTCGACCCGTCGCGCATCGCCGGCTCGGCGGGCTTCGAGGCCGAGGCGCGCCGATTCGTCGACTGGCTGCGATCGGCGAAGCTCTCGAGCGAGGGCCGCGGCATCGGTGGCATCCACGTGCCCGGCGATCCGGAGCGCATCTCGCGTCAGGCACGCGCGCAGCTCGTGCCGATCGACTCCGGGACGATGGCGCAGATGGATGCGGCCGCAACCGCCATTTCGCGCCGATTCGGCCAGTCGCCGGGTCCGCTGTCCGCGCTCGAGCGGGGCTGCTGAGCGTTTCCGGGGACCGACCGCCGAGCCGCCCTCCGCTCAGGCGACCGCGGCGGCGGTGGCTCGCTCGCGCGACGTCGCCGCGCCGATGCGGTCCCAGGTGATCAGCTGCAACGAGCCGTCGTGCGCCTCGGCCAGCGCGGTCAGGCTCTCGACCCAGTCGCCGTCGTTGCAGTAGAGCACGCCGTCGATGTCGCGGATCTCCGCCTTGTGGATATGGCCGCAGACCACCCCGTCGAGGCCGCGGCGGCGCGCCTCGCGCGCGAGAGCCTGCTCGAAATCGCTGATGAACGACACCGCGTTCTTGACCCGCTGCTTCAGGTACTGCGACAGCGACCAGTACCTGAGCCCCATCCTCGAGCGAATCCGGTTGAACGCGTGGTTCAGCCGAAGCGCCGCCATGTAGAGGGCGTCGCCGACGAACGCGAGCCACTTCGCGTGCTGGATCACGCCGTCGAAGCGATCGCCGTGCGTGACGAGCAGCCGCCGCCCGTCGGCGGTGACATGCACCGGCTCGTCGATCACCTCGATGTCGCCGAAGGACAGGCCGATGAACTGTCGGGCGAACTCGTCGTGGTTACCCGGTACGAAGATCACGCGCGTGCCCTTGCGCGCCTTGCGCAGCACCTTCTGCACGACGTCGTTGTGGCTCTGGTGCCAGTACCACCCGCGGCGCAGCTGCCAGCCGTCGATGATGTCGCCGACCAGGTACAGCGTGTCGCACTCGTTGTGGCGCAGGAAGTCCAGCAGGTAGGCGGCCTGGCAGCCCGAGGTGCCAAGGTGCACGTCCGAGATCCACAGCGTGCGATGCCGCTGGACGCCGTGGGCCGGCGGGTGCTCGTCGGCAGGCGGCATCGCGGGGTCGCGCAGGATCGCGCTGAGGTCTTCCCGTTTCATCGTCGGCGTTTCCTGCCTGCATTCGACGCGAGGCGCATGACAGCGTCGTGAACAGGCTCGAAGCGCCAGCCGTCACGCGCACTCGCGTCCATCAGATGTCGGGTCGGCGCATCAGCGCCTCGCCCATCCGGATGCGACGGCCCGGCTCGATGCCGTCGGCCAGCGAGAAGCCCGCCGGCGCGAAGACGATGATCGTCGATCCGTGCTCGAACCATCCAAGCTCATCCCCGCGCGCGCATCGGTGCGCGCACTCGGTCACCGGAGCACCGCGCCAGCGCAGGTGGTACACGACATCCAGGCAGTGCAACCGTATGCTGGCCACCAGCACCGCGGCCACCGCCACAAGGGTCACCCGGTGGCCGCCGGCATCGAGCCGCTGCGTGATCACGACCCGCTCGTTGCGGCAGAACAGGCGCTCGATGCGTGCGAGCGCAACCGGATTCACGTTCCACGCATCGCCCGACAGGTACGTGACTCGTTCGATGACGCCGTCATCGATCGCGTGGAAGCGGTGGTACATCGCCGACGTCAGCCGCAGCGTCGCGTAGCAACCCCCGGCGAGCGAAGCCGTGGCCCTGTCGGGTCCGAACAGCTCGCCCAGCTCATAGGGGAACCCCTTGGCCTGGAACACGCGGGTCCCGTCGATCGCACCGCAGGCGCCGACGATCGCGTCACAAGGACTGACCAGCACCGCGGCATCGGCGTCGACCCGGCGGGCACCGGGCTTCAGCGCTCGCGTGAAGACCTCGTGCAGGCTGCGAAAGTCGGTTTTCTTCGCGTCCGACAGGTCGATGTCGGTGAAAAGCCGCCACACCGCGAGACTGACCCGGGTCAGCCAGCGACTCTCGATCTTCGAGAAGCGTCCCATCAGCCGCGTCAGCGCGATCCGCGGAATCCGGTTGGTGAGCAGGAAGTTCAGCCGCTCGTGAGCGGCCAGGCTGGCGAGCGGCCGCAGCGGCTTCGTCGTTCGGGTGGTGTTCATGGGGGTGTAAAGGGCGAGGCTTAAAGAGGGGGTTTCGACACAGGGGGAAGCACATGGACGCATCGATCGCGCTGGCCGCGCTGGGCGGAGCGGGCGCGCTGGCCGCGCTGCCGGCAATCGGACGCCGCGTCCAGCTGTCGCGCGCCAAGCACCGCTCGCTCGCCGGTCATTCGCGGCTGTCGCGCCGGGTCGCCGGACAGGTGCCCTACTACGCCTTCGACGGCGATCGCTTCTTCGACGCCGACGGCGCGCCCGCAGCGATCGCCGCCCAGCGCCGCGACGGCTTCGAACGGCTGGCAGCCTTGTACGAGACAC
>JBIIHU010000022.1:0-23894 GCA_044235405.1 Burkholderiaceae bacterium | reverse complement strand
TCGACATCCCCGACCTGGAGCCAGGCCGAGCCTGCTTCCGGGTCTTCCCAAGCGAAGCCGGCGCTCTGCCAGGTCAGGTCATCGGCCGGGATCGTGCCGATATCGCCCTCGATCCAGTTGCGCGCGCGCGTGCTGCGGTCGAGGGCGATGGGGAAGACATATTCGCCGCGCGCCACAGTCGTGGCCCCTGTGCGCGTCAGGGCGAGCAGATTGCCGCCGATCACCTCGAGCCCCTGGGTGATACCCGGCCAGCCGAGGGCGCGGCGATCGCTGGCCAGCACCATGTTGCGGCCTGTGGTCGGGGCGAGCCTCGTCGTGGCATAGGCCGCCGAGGCGCTGAACAGGCCCGCGGGCGAGACGGCCTTGAGCCAGAAAGTCTCGTCGCCGGCCTCACGGATCGGCCAGAGCGCCACGAGATGATTGCCCGCCGCACGGCCCACGAACCGCCCGGTGCCCCAGCTTGCCCCTGCGCGCAGCTCGTACTCGAGGCCCGTCCCGTCGACCGGGATCCAGGATGCACGGACATGGTCCCCTTGGGGGATCACGTCGAAGAACGTGAGGTCGTCGGGCGGGGCCACCGAAGCCGCGACGCTGCGCGCGGCGATACTCGCAAGGCCGATCTCGTCGATCGCCTTGATGTGGAAGACCCGCTCGGCTGCGTCGGCGATCGCGACGAAGAGCGTCGTGCCCCGCTGGCGCGTGGTGACGATCGTCCCGGCATCCCAGGACGAACCGACGCGGATCTCGTAGCCGACGAGATCGAGAGCGGACACGGGCTCCCAGGAGAGCTGCACCCCATCGGCGCGGCGCGCCGCAGCGAAGCCTGTCACGTCGGCCGGTGGCGTCGTGCGACCGACGACCTGATGGGCAAGGATTTCAGTCCAGTCCGAGGCTATGCCCGTGCGGGTGACATGGCGCAGGCGGAGATCGTAGATCTTGGCGTCCTCGACCGGCTGGATGGCGATCGTGAGCGTATCGGCAGGCTGGGTCGCGAGCGCCGACCAGGGGCCAGGACTGCCCGTCTCCCGGTAGCGGATCTCGACGCCGTCGGGACCATTGGTGGCCTGGGAGACCGGCGGCCGAAGCTGGACCAGGATCCGTGGGCTGGACCGCCCGTCGGGGCCGCGCACGAGCGCGCTCTCGTCGGAGATGACGGTCCAGACCTCTGGCGGCGCTGGCCTGGCAAGCGCGAGCTGGGCGGACCGGGTGATGTAGCTGTCGAAGCTGGGGATCGGTCCGCTATCGGCGTCGTGCACGCCTTGTGCGGCCGGGATGAGGATCAGCTTGGCCGAGAGATTGGGGCCGGGCTCGATCCCCTTCACCAGCATGGGGGCCGCCTCGCGTCCCGCCTCCCCGAACTGGAAGAGGTCACCGGGCTCGGGGGCAAGCGCCGCGGGCAAGGCGGTGGCGAGCGTGACGCTGGCCGTGATCCCAGGAGCCTCGACCACCGGCAAGACCTGGCTCGCGCCATCGCGCCGGCGAACGCGCAGGGCATAGCTCTTGCCCGCGGCCATCGCGGCCGGCTCATCGAGGACGAGGCCGCTCACCAGGCCGCCCGACAGCACCCTAGCCTTGATCCGACCCGCGGCGATTCCGACGCGGATCACGTCATGGGCGAACATGACGAGGTCACCGTCGGTTGCCCGCAGCGCCTCGACATCCTGATAGACCTCGTGGGTCTCCGGACGCAGCCGGCAGACGGCGAGATGGTAGCGCCCCTCACGCCACGCCTGCTCGGCGCGCGTACAACCCATCATGTCCACGGTCTCGAAGCGCTCGGCGCTCGCGGCACCTTGGCCGTCAGCGTAGACGACCCGCTCGTCCTCCTGCCAATCCTTGTCGGGATTGATGAACCGGACCTTCAGCGCATGGGGCTGGTCGATGAACTGCTTGCGCCCGACATAGCCGAAGGAATTGCGCGGGGTGATGTGCAGGACCGGCACGATCTGGGGCATGTCGCGCACAACCGAGTGTTTGCCGTCACGCAGCCCATAACGCGCGCGGGCATGGGCGGCGATATCACGCAGGGTCTCGATGACCGAGCCGCCCTCGATGACACCGTCGAAGGTCCATCTGACCTGGCCATCCTGGGCCGGGGCATCGCAGGCCTGGGCCCAGGCGAGAAGCGCTGGCAGGTCGAGGCGGGAATCGCCGATGAGTTGGGCCTGCCCGCGCCGGCGTAGGACATCGCAATACGCCCAGGCCGGGTTGCGCGAGAGCGCCCAGGCCCATGCAGTGCCGTTCCAGACCTGAAGATACGAAGTCGCCTGGCAGCTGATCTGCTGCAGCTGGTTGTTGATCTGCTCGTAGGCCTTGAGGCGCAGCGCCACCAGGGCGAGCCCGGTCATGGTGATGGGCGGGTCATTGGTGATGCTGCGCAGCACCACCAGCGATGCCGCGTCGATCAGCCGGGGATTGGTGGCATCGGCGCTGACGCGCCGCAGCCGGATCTCGTATTGGCCGGCCTGGGCGGGCTCGAAGCGACCGCCGCGGCGCACCGGGGATGAGGAGGCATCGGTGATCGTGATCTTGCCCGCGACCTCGAAGCCCGCATCTCCGCCGGCCTTCCAGGGGATCGCTATCCAGGCCGAAGCGCCGACGGGCCGGTATTCGGCATCGAAGACGACGCTGGCATTGGCGCGTGCCCCCTGGTCGTCGAACAGGGTGAGCCCGCGCTCGAAGGCGATATCGAGGCTGATCTCCCGCGCCGCGGGACGCGAGGTCACAATACGCCAGCCGCCCGCAGCGGTCAGCGCGATCGAGAGCGCGTCTTCTTCGATGCGCTTGGTGTAGAGCGTGACCGGCTGATCGCCGGCCCAGCCCTCGCAGATCTCGACCTCGGCGCCGTCGAAGGCGGCCAGGGGCGTCGCCCCGATGCGGATATCCCCGATCTTGAGCGGGCCGTAGCCGACCAGCAGCAGCAGGCGCATGTAGCGCTCATTGCCGACGGTCTCGGTGTAGGGCCTGGCGGCGAGGATCGGGAAGATCCGCCGCGTGCCATAGATGCGCGGGATCGGGCCGTAAGGATTGAGGCGGTTGGTCGTCCCGGTGATGGCATAGCTCGGGGTCGAAAGGCCGGCATCCGCACCGCGCAGGGACTGGGCGGGCGTGGGCGCGATCGCGTTGACCAGCAGCGAGCCGACCATGGTGATGGCGCCGGCAAGGGCGAGCTTGGTGATCCCCATGGCCGTGAAGACGCCTGCGGCGTTGACCGCTGCCACCTCGGCTCCGAAGGCCGCAGCCGTCAGCGCCGGCGCCGCCCACGCCGCGAAGGCGATGACCGCGATGGCGCCGATGATGGCGAGCGGGTTCTTGCCTCCTTCTCCGCCCCCGCCCAGTGCGTTGACGCGCACGAAGAGCCGGGCCGACGCCTTGGGCCGCACCCGCCCCCACCAGGCGCTTGGGATCTCCTGGTCATCAACGAAGACTTGCAGATAGGGCCAGTAACGCCGAGGCAGCTCGGAGGCCTCAAGCATCTGCGCAAGGGAAAGACCGACGCACGCCTCGCGCTCCTGGCGCTCCGTCGAGAACGGTCGCGCAACCAAGGTCCAGCGCAGGGTCGTACCAGTCGCCTCGTCAAGCGGCATGGCGATGAAATCCCAGCAACCGGCGCTCCCATCGCGAGCCCGCGCAGAAACGCTCCAGCACGCTGTCGCAGCCCTTCTCGATATGGAGCATGAGGCCTGGCCCCACGACGACGCCGACATGGATCGGTCGCCCCATCACCCGCAGCAGGACACCGTCGCCGGGTTGCTCCGCACCGATCGCGATCGGGCGCCAGTGCCGAATGCGCTCGTCCATCAGAGCGACGAGGAGGTCGTGGTCCTGACCTGGACGATAGGCAATGCCCTCGTACTCCGGCACAGCGCCACCAAAGCGCTCATTGATGACCAGCCGCAGCAGACCATAGCAATCGAGCCCGTCGCGCGAGCGCCCGCCTTCCTGGAACGGCAAGCCGACATAGGCGGCAACCCAGTCCGGCACTTCAGCGCTCGCCGTTTGTCTAATGATGGTTGACACTCGGTGGGGCTCTCTGTATGCATGCGCGGTGATCGTGAGCTTTCGCAGCAAGGCGCTGCGCGATTTTTTTGTCGGCGAAGATCCGAGCGGTATCCGCCCGGATTTGGTCGATCGAGTACGCGGGCGGCTTCAGGCGATTCATCGCGCCAAAGCGCTCGATGATCTGAGGCTCCCTGGTTGGCGCTTGCACATGCTCCAGGGCAAACCCAGGCGCTATGCCCTTGCAGTCAATGGCCCTTGGCGGATCACATTCGAATGGATCGGATCCGACGCATCGCGCGTTGATCTCGAGCAGTATCACTGAGGAAACGACACATGCCCCGCGAGTACAAAATCCGAGGTTTTCCGAAGATGCGTCCGCCGCATCCCGGCTCGATCCTTCGCCTCGACGTCCTTCCGGCGCTTGATGTTACCGTCATGCAGGCTGCGCGCGAGTTGGGCGTGTCGCGCCAGTTGCTCCACGGAATCCTGTCCGAGAAGCTCCCAGTCTCGGCTGAAATGGCCGTACGGCTTGGCAAGTGGTGCGGCAATGGCGCCCATCTTTGGCTGGCCCTACAGCGCGACTTGGATCTCTGGACTGCCGAACAGAAGCTCGCCAGGACGCTCTCGAAGATCCAGACCAGAGAGGCGGCTTAGAACGCCCCCGGAAAGCGCGCCGGGGTCATCTGCTCGCAGACCGGCTCGGAGAGAATGTCCTCGTAGACGAGGTCGCCCGAGATCTCGCCAGCATCCCAGGTGACGTTGCGCAGGCGCATGCCGGCATACTCGACCTCGATCATGTCTGGCTGATCGGCGAGGACCACGCGCAGCGTGACGCTGGGTGCCTCGCTGATGCTCCGCACCTCGTCGACGATCAGACGCTCTGTGTTGTCGATCCGGATCCGCGCGATCATCGGCCGGTCCTGGTTCTCCGGCGGAAGTTCGACCTCGAACGGGTACCCGACAAAGGTCCAACCCTGGTGCACGATGTCCTGGTTGTCGTTGACCACCCGGATCGGTGCCGCAAGATCTGCAGCCGCGATCTCCAGTAGGACCAGCCATACCTTGTCGCTGGTCTCGGCATGCGCAGCCGCACGTGCCGCCGCCGACATCGTCCTCATGGCAGGTGCTCCAGCTTGACCGCGACCGTGAACAGCGTGCCCGTGATGGCCGCGACATGCGGCGCCTCGAGGAAGCGGAACGTGGCCGGCGTGCCCTCACGCGGATGGGTCCAGTCGAAGGGCAAGGCGCCGCCGGCGGTCGTGTCCTCAAAGAAGGTCTTGAGGATCCCGGCTTGCGCGGCGTTCACCTTGAACGTCGCCTCGATCTGCCGCGGGGCGGCGGTGAAGCGGCGCCGGACCTTGGCCGTGCCGGCATCCATCGCCGTGCGCAAGGTGGTCTCGGCGAAGCGCTCTTGATAGCCACCAACCGTCGGCCGTTGCGGCAGGCTGCTCGGCCAAACGAGATTCGACATGATCAGTCATCCTTGGGCCGCCTGGCGCAAAGGGCGTGTTGGAAACCAATGGCAATTGACCCCGGTACTACTGGGTGCCACCGTCTTCTCTGACGAACTTCCCGAGAGGTAAGGCCATGACCGTCAAATCCTCGATCTCCCTGACCGACGATCAGCATGCCTTTGCCAAGACCCTGGTCGATGCCGGCCGCTTAGCGAGCGTCAGTGCGGTCCTGCAACAAGGCGTCGAACTCTTGCGCCGGCAGATGGAGAACGAGGCGCAGGAACGGGCCGCCCTGGCGGAGGTGTTGACGCAGCGCCGCGCAGGCAAGTTCATCTCAGGCGCGAAGATGGACGAACGTCTCACCCGCATGCTGACCCGTAAGCGCCAGACGCGTGCCGTTCGCGGTTGAATTCTCGGCCAAGAGCGAGCGCGATTTCGAGCTGATTTTCGACCACCTGTTCGAAAGCTATATCGGCTTCGGCGAAAGCTCCGAGGAAGCGCTGGAGCGCGGCGCGCGACGATGTTCTTCCCGGCGTTCGATATCTCGGCATCGACCGCGCCATATGCTGGTTCGTCTTCTGCGCGATGACGAGCCGAGTTGACCGGACAGCACTGAGGCCGTCCGCTCGACGCACCAAGATCAGACCCGCTTGGTCATGCGCCGCGAGCCATAGGTTTCGCCCTGCGCGCGATCAAGCCTGCCGCTGCGGATGGCCTCCTCGATCTTGTCCTCGATGAAGACGGCGATCTCGCGCTTGCCATCGGCCCTGCGACGTTGCTCCGTGCGCGCCGGGGGCTGATTGCGGCCGATGCGCATGTCGTAGACATTGACGCTGATGTCCCCCTCGCCTGCCGGTGCACGGGCCCGCTCGAAGCGGTCCATGTTCCAGCGATGGCGGGGGTCGTTGCGGGTCAGCACTTCCTCCCCGCGTAGGCCGACAAAGGGCACCTCGTCGGGCCGCAATCCCAACATGCCGCCGACATGGAAGCGCTCCGCCCCCTCGAAGGCACCGAGGGCGACACGGCGAACATGGGAGGGCGCGACACCGACAATCGCCCCTGCGTGGCCGGCGCCAAAAAGCCCCGTGAACCAGTTGCCGATGCTCTCGAAGAAGCCCGGTCCTGCCGAGGCTGCGGCGGATCCGGCCGCGGCGCTGGCGCCGGCCTGTGCAGTTGCTTGAGGCGCGACGACGCCGAACAGGCCGGGCACCGCACCGACGATCTGGGTAGTGATCGGCAGGACGAATTTCTGCTCGATCAGCGTGGCGGCAATGCGCGCAGCCATGCGCCGGAAGAGCCCGACCGCGCCGTCGGCGAGGTTGGCGAAGGCGCTCTGCCCGCCCTTGCTGGCATTGGCAAAGCCATCGACCAGGAAGTTCGTGATGTCCCCGGCGAGGCTCTTGGCCTGCTCGCGGATCTCGCTGAAATACCGTGCCTGCTCGCGGAAGGCCGCAGCGGCGTCCTGGGACTTGGTGAGTTGCTCGTCCTCGGAGCCGAAGCGCTCGCGCAGCGCCTGCCGGCGCCGGTCACGCTCGATGCCCAACTCGGCGGCACGCCGGGCCGCCGGATCGCCGATCTTGGCCGCGTCGGCCTCGCGCTCGGCGAAGTCGCGCTCGCTCTCGGCCAGGCGGCGTTCGCGAGCAAGCTGACGGGTGCGCTCGGCAGCCGCCTGAGCGTTGATGGCCTGGGTGGTGGCGTCGATCGCGCTGCGCAGCCGCTCCTCCGCAATGCCCGAGGCCAACGACAATGCCGCACGGGCATCGCGGGTTGCCGCCAGCGAGCGCTCGGCCACATCCGCCCTTTGGACCGCGGCCGCGCCTTGGCTCTCGGCCTCGGCCAGGCGTGTCGCGCTCTGAGTCGCGAGGTCGGCCTGGAACACCGCGCGGGTCTGCGCCTCGATCGTGTCGATGACGCGCACGCGCAAGATCTGCTCGGCGCGTGCCGCCTGGTCGAGACCGCCGCGATAGGCCTCGCTCGCCGCCTGGCGCGCGGCCTCGGCGCGCATGACGGCGGCCTGGCCTTGGGCATAGGCCTGGGCGACCGCGAGCGTGGCGCGGCCCTGGATCTCGATCTCGCCGGTCTGGTCACGATAACTGAGGCGCTGCTGGGCGAGCGCGTCGGCGACCATGGCTCGCTTCAGCCGCTCGGCCTCGAGCGCGTTGAGGCTCCGCTCGCGCGCGGCGGTCTCGGCCTGGATCTCGGCTTCGATCTTCGGCCGCTGGGAGGGCGATGCGTTGTAGACGCGCCGGCGTCGCTCGAGATCGGCGATCTGCCGCGCAGTCTCCTCGCCGATCGCCAGCGGCTGTACCGGGCTCGGCGCAAGCGTGGGATCGGCAACCGACTGGGTCGGTGTCTGTACGGGCAGCCGGGCACGCTCGGCGACCTCACGTACCCGGTCATACTCCGCGCGCGCCGCGGCCATCTGCTCCTGAAGCTGCCCGCGCACCGCGGTCGGCGCGCCATACCCGAAGCCGGGGATGACTGTCTCGGCATTGGGGTCACGGTAGAGCCGCGTCTCGCGATCAAACCGCTCGAGCCGCTCAACTGCCAGCTGCAGCGCGTCCTCGGCTTCGAGCACCGGATCGCGCACGCGCGGCTGGGACGGCGCGAGCAGATTGGCGGCGCCGGAGATTGCGCCTTCGACGACCTGAAGCGTGACCCGGCCGATCGCACCGCGGGCGAGATTGTCGACCAAGCGGTCCCAAGCGCGGCTGATCTCGTTGATCGAGCGCTGGGTCGGCGAGAGCGATTGCTCGTTGAGGCCGCGGATACGGTCCTGGAGGGCGGCGATCGCCACACCATAGGCCCGGGACTTCTCGCCCTGCTCGGCAAGGAGCCGGATGTTCTCGCGTTGTGCGGGGTTGAGGAAACCGTTGAGGGCGCGATCGAGCTTGAGGATCGCGTCATAGCCGCCGGTCGCCACCTCGGCGAGTTGGCGGGCGGCCTCACTCGCGCTGGTTCCCGTCGCCGCGGCCAGATCCGGCGCCATGTTGGCGAGGCGAGGGATTTCTGCGCTCGGCAGGCTGGGGGTGCGGATCAACGTCGCGACGGTCATGCGCGCTTCGTCGCGTGCGACGCCGACATCGCGCAGCTTGTCGACGAGATCGCCGAGTTGGCCGGCCGTCACCTGCCCCTGACGCCCCATCGCCGCGAGCGCCAGGTTGAAGCCGCGTGCTTCGCCAGCCAGGTCGACGGCGCGCGAGAGGATGATCCCAAGCGGGATGCCGACACCGGCGAGTGCTGCCGTAGCCGCCAGCGCCACAGGCGGGATTGCCCGAAACGTTGCCCCGATGCCGCCGAAGATCTGGGTGATCTGCGGGCCCTGCTGGAGCGCGATGGTCAGCGGGCTCATGCCCGTGGTCAGGGTTGTGAAGATGTCGTTGAGCTGGGGCTGCAGCTGGGCGAGCTGCTGGGCGGTGACGCGCGCACGCTGGCCTTGCGCCTCGACTGCCTGCCCGAACCCGCGCGCCTGGGTTCCGGCAGCGTTGAATTTGCGCCCGATCCCCTCGACGACGCTCGCGTACTCGGCCTGCGTCAGCAGCCCCTTGCCGAGGAGTTCGCCTGCCCGGCTTTGTTCGCGGGCCGCCTGATAGCCCTCGGCATATTGCCGGCGCAGCCGCTCGGCCGAGCGGCCCAGCTTCTCCTGCTCGCGCTCGGTCTTGCGTGCCGAATCGCCTGTTCCCTCCAGCGCGGTGCCTGCCTCGCGCGCTGCTGTCTTGATCGCCTCCATCGCCTGCTGGCCGGTGCGCCCGGCCTCGACGAGCTCGGCCTTGAAGCGCCCGCCATCGACCTGCAGGCGCACGGAGATGTTACGGTTCGCCATGCGTGCTCTCGTCCTCGCGCCGGGCGATGCCGCGCAGCAAGCCCAGCTCCGCCGCGGGCAGGAGTTCGGCGATGGCTGCCCGGCTCACACCGAGCGCGTCGCCCATCACGAACACCGCCCCGAAATCCAGACCGACCGGCCCCGCAGCCCCCATGCGCAATTGGCCCGCGCAGCGCTCGAGGAGGTCCCAAACCTGCCAGCCCTCGATGCTGGCCGGGGCCTCGCCGTCATAGGGACATGCCGGGCAGCGCGCCGTGCAGGCGGCGCAGTAGCTGGGCCCGCCCCCGAAATGCCATGCGGCGCGGGCGGTCAGCCGTTTTTTTCCGCGTCGATCTCCGCGATCGGCCGGGCATAGAGCCGCTCGAAGGCAGCGGCCGCCTGCCATATCTCCATCAACGCCTCGACGGCCCCGGGCGAGACGGGTGCGGGCGCGCCCGTGTCGTCGCCGACACCCTCCCAGTCGAGGATTGCGAGCCGGGCAAGCGCCTTGATGAAGGCGACACCGCGCAGTGCGTCGATGACCTCGCTTGCGGTCTCGCCGGCCGTATCGGCCCGGAGCATGGCCGACTGGGCGGCGAAGAAGAGCGCGGTCCCGAAGGGTCTGACCTTCAGCCGCACGCCTGGGAGCAGGTCGAGCCAATAGGGCTCCGATTTGAGGCCAAGGCGGATCATGGCGTGGCTCCGTACGCGGCGACGTCGTTCTTGAGGACCGCGGTCAGCATCCGGCCGAGCGTCGGGTCCTTGGCACCGCGGAACTCGAAGGTGACCTGGATGCCGGACGGCCCTTCTATGGCCACCGACGGTCGCGACAAGACAGCTTCGTGCAGGGTGAAGATCAGGCTTGTATTGGCATCGCGCACATACCCGAAATCGAGTTCCATCGGCGTGCCGGCCGTCGCTGCTTCGATGAGCGCGGTGCCGTCCACGCGCACCACGATGTTGCCGGTGCAGGCCGCCACTGTGGGCTCGGCCCCGTCGATCAACCCATCGGCACGGATCGTCTCGATACGGTCGAGGCCATTGCGATAGACGAGTTCGGCCGAGACAACGCGGCCCATCGCGGTGCCATTGCGCCGGACCGTTCCCTGGAAGGAGCCAAAGCGCAGCGCGTTGTAGGGCGTGGGCGTGAGATCGCGATCGACGCTGTCCGTGTGCTCTCCCTGGGCGATCAGCGAGAGCGTGGCGCTGGTGAGGCCGTCGCGGCGCAGCGGCAGCGTGAAGCTATCGACGCGCGCCCCGAAATGCGTGCGCCGCAACGGCACGTCGGGGTTGATGGCCTGCAGCGACAGGCTGGGGATCGCCGCACCGCCGGACTGGAAGCTATGGGTGAAATTCACCGTGCCCGTGGTCGTGGGCTCGCCCAGCAGCGCCTTGAGCCAGAAGCCGATCTGCCGCGCATCGCAAGGCAACGTCACCTCGCCATCGCAGGTGAGCGCGCCCAGCACCGCTGGTGCCGGATCGCGCCCCTCGCCGAGCAGATCATTGTCGAGCAGCGGCTGTCGCGCGGACAGGCCGTAGCGCGAGAAACCGAGCCGGTGATAGCCGTCGCTCGGCGGTGTGCCATAGGCCGTCTCGTAGGCCGCCAAAAGCCGCGCGTTCGCGCCAAAGCCAAGCGCCATGCCAGGTCTCCTTCTTCGTCCATCGTTGGGGGCAGATGTTCAGGGTTGGCCGGTTTGGGCGGGGTGATGCGCCCCGCCATATGCCGCTCCTGCCAGGGCAGCCGCGGCCGTCCCGTTGCAAGACTCTGTTTTCGGAGTAATATGACTATCGTTTCGGAGGCCCCATGCAGGCACAACTCGCCTACCCGAGATCCGCCTACGACCCCGCGCCGCTGGTCAACCTGAGCGACCACGCGCAGCGCGAGCGGCTGAGCCCGGCCGCCATCAAGGCCTTCTTCAACATCATGACTAAATGGTCGATCCGTGACGCCGACGCGCGCGAACTTCTGGGTGGCGTGTCGAACAGCGTGTTCTACGAAATGAAGAAGCGCCCGAACCGAATACTTGATGCCGACCGGCTTACACGGATTTCGGCACTCATCGGTATCTTCAAGGGCCTCAACATCCTCTACCCCGAGGATCTCGCGGATGCCTGGATCACGCTTGCCAACGCGAACCGGATCTTCGGCGGCAGGACGCCCCTCGCCTACATGCTCGACGGCGGGCTGAGCGCGATGCTGACCGTCCGCCGGTTGGTCGATGCCCGGCGAGGCGGGATTTGAGCACCCCGCCCAGCCGTCTGATCCGCCAATTCGACACCCACAGGCTGATCCCGTCCCGGTACAGCCCCGCTTCCGAAAGCGTGCTCGCGCGCATCGCCGACAACGACGCCGATCTGCGCGACATCTTCGACCTCGACCACGCGACCAATGACCGGCTTCTCTCCGAGAACGACATGCTGCCTGGCATCGGCCTCGGCGAATTGGTCATTGGCGTGCCGAATTACCGCGTCATCAACGCTGCCTTCTGCCACGCCAATCCGCTCGGCAGCCGCTTCAACGGCCCCGAGCGCGGCGCCTGGTACGCCGGATTCGAGATCGAGACCGCGATCGCCGAGGTCGGCTTCCACAAGCAGGTCGAACTCGCCGAGGTCGCCTGGGCGAAGCCGGTGCGCCTCACTTATGACGACTACCTCGCCGACTTCACGGGGCTCTTTCACGACATCCGCGACAGCGATGAATTTGCCCCGTGCCTCGATCGCGAGAGCTATGTCGTGTCTCAGGGTCTCGCGCGGCGCCTGCTCGAGGAGATGTCGCTGGGCGTGGTCTACCCCAGCGTGCGCCAGCCTGGCGGTACCTGCATCGTCTGCTTCCAGCCCGCGGTCGTGGGCAATGTGCGCAAGGACCAGCGCTGGAGTTTCACCTTCGAGGCAGGTGCGCCGCCCCAGGTCAATTCGGAATGATGTTGCGGCCGGTCGACGCCGATCGCGCCCGTCTTCGTCGATAGCTCTCAGCCCAGCGGCGCGTGCGTCTCGTAGATGAGCCTGATCGGAACGATCGCCGCTTTGATGTCGGGCCCGCCCTCGGGCGCCGCCCCATCGAAATCCGGCGCGCCGATCTCGATCTGATCGACCGTGCCGCCGAGACTGGGATCATCAGCGAGTGCAGCACCGATCGCGATCAGCAAGTCGTCGAGATGCCGATCAGAATCGGCCGACGTCGAAAACACCTCGACACGCGCGGTATGGGTCCACACATAGCTGACCGGCGAGAGCAGGATAGTCGGCTCGCCGACATCTCCATCACGCAGGATGATCAGACCCTCGGGCGGGAGCCGCTCGGGGCGCAAGCGATTGCGCTCGACTTTCACCAGCGGCACGGTTTGCAGCCGGGCGAGCAGCGCCTGCAGCACTTCTTCGCGCTTACTGGCCATTTCCTCAATCGCGGGTGTTATGCTTGACATACCGGCCGTTATGCGATACGTAACAGCCGGTGGTCAAAAGTTTCGGGTGCAAACGTACGGCGCTCGTTTTCACCGGTCAGGCACCGAAGGGCTTTCCCTCCGACATCCTGACCGTGGCGCGCCGGAAGCTGAGAATGCTGGACACCGCGATCCGGCTCGACGACCTACGGGTGCCGCCAAGCAATCGCTTGGAGGCCTTGAAAGGCGACCGAACCGGACAGCACAGCATCCGGATCAACGATCAATGGCGGCTTTGCTTCATCTGGCAGGATGGAGCGGCGCACGAAGTCGAGATCGTCGATTATCATTGAGGAGACGGGTCATGGCTAAGAAGAGTAAATTGATCACCCGCGACGACCTCGACGCCGGCAATATCGACCTGTCGGCCGAGGCGACCGGGCAGAGCCTCCCGCTCGTAACGCCGGGGGAGGTTCTGCGCGAAGAGTTCATGACGCCGATGGCCATTTCTGCGCGCGCACTGGCGCGCGATATCGATGTCCCTGCCAACCGGATTACCGAGATCCTGAATGGCGAGCGTTCGATCACCGCCGACACGGCGCTGCGCTTGTCCCGTCGCTTCGGCGTCTCCGCCGAATTCTGGATGAACCTGCAAACGGCGCATGATCTTGAGAAGGCGCGACGGCATTGGCCGACAGCGGCAGAGTGAAACAGCCCGTCGCCACTATTCGCTGCCCCTCGCCCGCGCCTCCCATTCCTTGACCACCTGATCGGGCAACCGACCAGCCCAGGCTTCCGCAGGCCCCCGCCAATCCAGAAGCCATGGCATCTGGACCTGGCGCACGAGGATGAACATCACCACCCATTCTTCACGCCGCCCCGCGCGAAGCCGGCGCTTGGTGGCCGGCTGGAAGCGCTTGCCATCCTTCGCCCGGACCACGGGCAGGACGAGCAGCAGCACGCCGCGCCGGTTGGTTGGGACAAGTTCGAGGTCGCGGCCGAAGCCTCCGAATTTGGGGGCGTTCTGCAGGTCGTCGGGGGTCATCCGCCGGCCGCGGCCCTTCATCGGAACGTTCTCGGTCGGGATGGCGAGGTAGCGACCGCCCGCGCGGCGGATCAGCGTGCCCTCGTCGAAGGCCGCGACGATGTCGGCGGCCCCGCCACGTCCGCCCTTGCCAGGGCGCGCAAACACCCAAGCCGCCGCGCTTAGGCTCTGACCCTGCTGCGGATAGACTTGCAGGCGCACGGCATTGGCAAGGCGCCGGCCGAGACCCACCCCGGCGATCTGGGCGCGCAGGTCGCGCTTGAGCCCCTCGCCCACCTTGCGGACGGCCGCGGTCACTGCGGCTTCGGCGGCCTGGACCTCGCCCGCGAGGATCTTCGCGAGGTCGCCATCGATCCGGATGTTGATCGTCATTGTGCCAGGACGTCGAGCCGCAGCACGAGCCCGCCCATCATCGCTGTCGGGGGCGCCTGGACCCGATGCACGACACCTTCAACCTCGATCGTGTCGCCTTCGGTGATCGTGCCGGCCTCGCACCCCCTAACATCCAGGAGCACCGCATCTTGCACGAGCTTCGTGCCGCCAAGCTCGAACGCCTGCCGGGGCTCCGCCCGAATCACCCGGATCGCCTGCCCAGGTCCAACGCCGTTACTGCGCCAGAGCCCAGGTAGCGACAGGTTCGGATCCACGAACAGCTGGTCGAGGGCCAGGGCGAACGTGCTCACTGCCGGCGCTCCTGCAGCCGGCCATCGATGCGTCGCAGCAGCTCAAGCTGAGCGTTGGCGCGCTCCTCGATTCTCGCCAGTCGCTCGACGATCGCGGTGATCGCACGCTGGTCCTCGTCGAGCCGCTGCTCGACGCGTGCCAGGCGCTGCTCCTTGACCGTGAGCCTGGATTCGACCGACGAGAACCACCACACGAACCCGCCGAACTGGACGAGCAGCGTGGCGATCAGCGCGAGCGGGATGCGCCGGTCGATGGTCCAGTGCGGATCCGGCTGTTCGGGCTTGTCGAGCGGCACCATCGCGTCACCAGGTCAGAGCGGATCAGTAACTGCCGTTCAGCCGTACGCGGCCGACGATGTCGGTCGCGGCATTGCTGACAGGCTCGACCGCGACGCCGATGAGAGTGTTGCTCCCCACCGTCTTGGTCGCCTCCTTGGCGGTGTTGTCCCAGTAAACCCGGTCGCCCACCGCCCAGGCCTGGGACGCGGTCTTCTTGAGATCGAAGACGCCAACCAGGCCGGCCTCGACGGCCTCGCCGCTGGCGGCATTCGCCGTGGCGACACCGAAGATCGCACCGACAAGCAGGCCGTCGCCGGAGGTCACCGCATACGGGGACGCGATCGTCAGGGTGCGGCCGGGCTGCACATAGTTCTTCATCGAGAGCTCCTCTTCAAAAGACGAAGGGCGGCACAAGGCCGCCCTTTCATGTCCGATCGGCGATGGGGATCAGCGCTCACGCGCCGGGGTTCCTGTAGAGGCCACGCCAGTCGATCGCCTTGGCCCCAAAATCGAGACGGCACTTGATCTCGACGCCGTCGACGTCGAAGCCGTTGCGGGTCTCGATATAGGCGCCCTGCTGGCCCTCGAGATACGCGTACTCGATCGTGTCGATTTGGGCCGGGCTTGCGGCCAGGAACCAGGCGTTGACGCTGGCACTGTCCAGCCGCGGCTCGGCGATGACCGCGAGGCTGCGGATCGACTGCGGCACGACATCGGCCATCTTAGCCGGCACGATGTTCTGCGCCAGCAACTGCTCGGCCGCCAGTTCCAGGGCCACAGGCACCAGCAGGAAGCTCGGCCGGATGTTCAGCACGGTCTTCTTGTCGATACCCGTCTGCTTGGCCATGGCCGCGCGCGCATCACCGATGCTGGCCGTCGACAGCATCGCCCCGGTCGCCGCCAGGTTGCGATGCGTGGCGTGGAACAGCGCCGTCCCGTCGCCCATGGTCGGGTTCGCGACCAGGATCGCCCAAACGATGTCGCTTTCAAGGGTGGCGATCGCGGTGCCGTACATGGCCGGAAGGCGGGTGAAAGCGTCGAGGTCGTCGTTGATGATCGTCTGGCGGGTGATTGCGACGACGCGGCCATAGGTCTCGACCCGGTAGCGCTCGCGCGCCTCGCCGATCGTGCCGCGCTTGAACTCGCCGGACTCGCTCACCTTCTGCAACTGCGGGGCCTCGCCGAGTTGCACGCGTGCGATGTCGCGGAAGTCGGATGCCTGGACCTGACGACAGAACGGCCGGAAGGTCTGCGGATAGGCCTCGTAGGCTTGGCGCAGCGTCTTGTTCGTGACCGCAGCCAGGATCTCGGGGAAGTCCGAGGTCGAGTGCAGCGCCCGGGTGGCGATCTCGTCGCGCGACATGCCGCGGACATTGACCCCGGCCGCGGTCAGGAACTCGCGCGAGAGCTCGAGCAGTGTCATCCCGCGATAGGACCGCGCCGGCTCGTCGAGGCTGAAGAGCGAGGGGCTGTAGCGATGCAGGAGCGCATTGGTCACGGCCTCCCGTCGGGTGAGCCGCTCGTCGCGGCCGCCCAAGGGGGTGGCGACCTGCGCAAAGCTGCGCGTCTCCTCGCTACGCGCCGCCACCTTGTCGAGGATGACGCGACGCGCCTCGTCGAGTTCGACACCTCGTGCGACGAGGTCGTCGGCGAGCCCGCGCTCGAGCCCAAGCCGTCCCGTGAGATCGAGGATCGTTGCCACCCGCTCGCGCTCGGCGCTTTGGGCCTCGGCGATCAGGGTCTTGGTATCGGCGACCGGCGCGGGAGCCCGGGTCACAGCCTCGGGCGGTGCGGCGATAGGCGCGGGCGCGGGCGTGGTGATGGTCTCGTCCATGTGGGTCCTCTCGTTGCTGGAGACGTTGCTGCAGACGTCGTCCCGGTCGACGACGCAGGGGGTTAGGTTCTCGACCGCACGAAAGCCGGCCGCCGGGTCGGCCCCGACGGGGACCGCGGAAATCTCGAAGGGGGTCCAATCGACCGCGCGCCAGAGCTCGGGCGCATTGGCCGGCCGGCTCACCTCGAAGCGATGGACCTGGTAGCCGATCGAGACGGCACGCAGATGGCCGGCACGGATATCCGCCCAGATCGGCTCGACGTCGGCACGCTGGCTGAAGCGCACGCGCGCGATGCCCCGCCCCTGGTCGATCCGCGCAGTCCCTGGGACGACCGAGCCGATGACGGCATCGAGGGTTCGCGTGTCGTGGACCTTGAGCAACGGTCCGCCGGCGTTGAGCCGGTCCAGGCGCACGCTGCCCGGATCCATGCTCAATTCCTCGTCGAAGACCTCCCCGAAGAGCGGCTGGCGCCGCACCCGGGCGCCGGACGACCAGACCACCTCGATCGAGCGGTCCTCCTCGTCGAGCGTGGCCGGCAAAAGGTCAACTGCCCGGCGCAACGCCGGCAGGTCGATCGTGCCATGCATGGGATTGTCCTTATGAGGAGGCGTGACCCGGATCGGTCTGCATCACGCCGGTCTTGGTGACGCGACGCGGGTCGCTGTCGAAGATCAGCCCGAGCGTGTCGAGCTTGGCGTTCATGGCGGCGATCTCGGCCAGCACCGCATCGGGGTTGTGACCCTGGCGCGCGATGGCTTGGGCGAGCGTCATTGTGCCTGAGCGCATCGCCAGCAGATCGGCCATGGCATCCTTCAGCGGATCGACCGCCTCGAAGCGCGGCGGCGACCATTCGACGGGAATACGCGGCTGCGGCAGCTTGCCCGCCGCCCAGGCCGCTTGCGTGAACCAGTCCCAGGCTGGCTGGCAGAGCATCGGGATCACGATCTGCCACTGGGCGGCATCGATCAGGCGGCGGAATTCCACGAGGCCGGCGCGAATCGACGAGTAGTTGACCTGGCTGAGATCGCCGGTGAGCAACTCGTAGGGCATCCGGAATCCGGCCGCGACGATGTGCAACTGGGCGCGCAGCCACTCCGACACCCCGGCCGTCGTCGCCGGCTGGTTGAAGCGGATGTCCTTGCCACCGCGGGCATAGGCAATGAGCCCCGGCTCGAAACGCTCGACCCGGTTGCCATCGCCGTCGACCACCGCGGGCGCGATCCCCTGCTCGCCCTCTTCGGCGCCCAGCACGACCCCGACCACACAGGCCTCGGTCTTCTTGCGCACGAGCTCGGCCTGGGTCCAGTCGTCGATGTCGCGCAACGTGCGGATGACAGGCGCGCCCCACGGCACGCCGCGGACCTGGCTGCGCTGCTTCTCGTAGACATGCGCGATGTCGCCGGCGGGGACCGCCAAGCTCTCAAGGCGCCCGCCGGATGTCAGGGCCGCGTCGCCGGGATGCCTGGTATAGATCCAATAGGCGCGGCGGCGCCCGAGCCGGTCGAACTCCACGCCTTGGACAATCCGGCCGCCATCGGCCAACTCGGCATTGCGGCCGGCATCGAGCATGTCGGCCTCGAGGATCTGCAACTGCAGCGGAACATCGAGCCCGTCGCCCGGCCGGCGCGGCTGCCGTCGGATCAACACCTCGCCCGCCTCGACCATCTGCCGGCAGGCAAGCGTCTGGAGGCCGAGGAAATCAAGCTGCCCGTCGGCATCACAGCGCACCGACCAGGAATCCCAGAGCGCCGTTGCTTGCGCATCGAGCTTCCCGTCGCCGCTTGCCGCGCGCGGGATGATCCCCGAGCCGATCAGGTTGTTGACCAGCACCGACACCGCCTTGGCGGCGTGCGGGTTGTTGCGCACCAGATCGCGCATCCGGTCGCGCAGCAGGCCGCCGGCCGCGGCGATCTCGGCGTCGGCCGACGTGCCAGGGCTACGCCAGCCATCGGTCCGTCGGCCCTTGGCGGCGCCGTCATAGCCACGGGCGAGGACATCGAGCGCGTCACGCGCCTGCACGCGCCGCAGCGCGGCGCGTGGCGCGACGATGCCGATCGCCCGGTCGAGCCAGGACAGCCCGGCCATCACCTGTCCCCGCGCGCGAAACCCGTGAAGCCGGCGACCGCGGGGCGGTTGGCGCCCGTCCCCGCGATCTCGCGCTCGATCGTCCGGATACGCGACAGCAGGTCGGCAGCGGTCCCGTACTCGACGGTCCGGCCTTCGTAGCTGACCCGTAGGGTTCCCGACGCATAGGCCCGCCGCAGGGCGTCGAGTTCAGCAGCCGTCCAACTCATCTCAGCCATCCCTTGTCGACGCCGGTCAGCCAGGTTGATTGACGCCGGCCGCCCTGCGTCGGGCTGCGCGCAAGACGCCCGGCAGCCACCGGCGCCTCGACCAGCGGCGCGGCCTCGACCGGTGGAGGCCCCACCTGGTCCTCGAGGTCACGCCATTTCTCGTCGTTCCAGCGGTCAGCGCCCGCGATCCACGCGGCGGCGCGGGCATAGACCCGACAATCGAGCACCTCGTTGCGCTCGCGCAGCTTCTGCCATTCCAGCTTCTGGAAGCCGCGCCGCGTCTTCACGCTCACGAGTTGCTCGGCGACCAGCTGCTTGACCCATTCCGCCTCGAGCCCGCGCGGAAGGTGGACATAGCCCGCCGGGAACTGCGCACCCTCGGCCTGCTCCTCGTCGGTCGGCCGCGTGAGCCGCAAGAAGCGGTAGGTCTCGGTCTTGAAGCTTGCGACTGCGACCGTCCATAGCCGGGCACCGCGCCGCAGCTTGCGGCCGCCCTCGGTGACGTCGACATAGCTCGGCCCCATCACCGGGGCTGCGCGGTTGAACCCCTCCACGCCCTTGAGCGGCGCGACCTGCGCATGGCCCATGGCGCGCGACCAGGAATAGACGGCCGCCGCCTCGTAGCCGGTATCGATCCCGAGCCGGGCGAGACCGAGCCGCACACCATGGGCATGCGGCCAGGTTTGCTCCAGCAGCGCCGCGAGCGCGCGCCATCCTTCGGTGCTGCCCGGCCCGCCCTCGATCACGACGTGATCCACGAGCCAGCTTGCGAGCCCCCGCCCCCAGGCCCAGACCGACACCTCGATGCGGTCCTTCTGCACATCGGCGCCCGCGGTCAGGAACAAGCCGCCGCTCGGCACCGTGCCCAGCTGCCAGGTCTCCCGCCGCTCGTAGAGGCGCTGCCAGTCCGGCGCGTCGCCGGTCTCGATCCAGGTCTCGCCCAGGACGCCATTCTTGAAGCTGCGCTTGGCCTCATCATTGGCCTGCGCCGCCTCCCACATCCGCGCGATCATCTCCCAGCTCATCCAGCCCACCGGCGAATAGAGCGCCGAGAGATGGAAGCCGAGCGTGGCCGGATCGCGTGGGACCGCGGTCGCGCGCCATTCGCCGGCCGCGAGCATCGCGATCTTGTGATGCTCGGCGATCGCCCCTTCGCACGCCTCGCAGGCATAGCTCGCTGTCTCGGGCTTGCCCTTGTCCCAGCGCAGCCGCTCGAAGCGCAACCATTGCCAGTGCTTGCAATGCGGGCATGGCACGAAAAAGCGCTGCTGGTCGGACGCCTCGAACTCGCGCTCGATACGCGACAGGCCGTGGATGGTCGGCGTCGAGGCCAGGAAGATCTTCGAGCGCCACGAGAAGGTCCGCGTACGCGCCTCGGCGAGCGCAACCGGATCCCCCTCCTCGTCCGCCGAGGGCGGATAGGCATCGACCTCGTCCAGGAACAGGTAGCGCGCCGGCATGGAGCGCAGTCCCACCGCGCTATTGGCGCCGGTGATCACGAGCAGCCCCGCCGGGAACTCCTTCGACAGAACCGTATTGCCGGCGTCGCGGGCCCGGGATGGCTTGACCCGCTCGCGTAGCGCCGGGCTCTCCGCGATCAGCGGCTCGATGCGCTGGCGCGAGAAGCGCTTGGCCAGTTCGACGGTCGGCTGGACCGTCAGCATCGGCCCGGGTGCATGGTGGATCACGTAGCCGATCCAGTTATTGCCGGCTTCCGTGGCCCCGACCTGCGCTGCCTTCATGAACACGATGCGCCGCGCCGGGTGCGATGGCGACAGCGCGTCCATGATCGCGCGCATATAGGGCGTGCGGTCCGTCCGGTAGCGGCCGGGCTCGGCCGAGGCGCGCGCGCTCAAGAAGCGGTGGCGATCGGCCCATTGCGCGATCGTGAGCGGCGGATCGGGGGTCAGCCCGTCGCGCCAGGAGCGCCAGAGTTCCTCGGCCCCGTCGAAGACGAGCGCCTCGCCAAACCCCGGACCCGGGTCAACGGAACTCGGGTCGGGTCTCGGCGAGCTCGGCGAGATGGGCGCGGACATGCGTCTCCAGGGTCTTCTGCATCGGGTGCGCCTCGAGCCCGAGTTCAGCCGCCATCAAAGCCGCGACACGCGCCGGCCAGTTGACCCAGGAATCGCGCTCCTCGCGCGCAAGCCGGAAGACGAGCGCGGTCGCGCGACCGCGGTCGACCAACTCGCCCTTCATGCGCTGTAGCCGCAGCCGTGCGAGATGCGCCTTGGCGATCTCATGGGCGGTGCGCGCCTGGACGAAGGTGACGCTGCCGCTCGCCGGCAGCCCCTGCTCCTTGAGCGTCTCGCGCACCGAGCCGACCGCCGCCTCGGCGACGGGCTTCAGGCCCGCAGGCTTGGCCCGGCTGGGATCGGTCGTGCGGGCCCAGTCCGCGTCGGCCTTGGCCGGGTCGATCGTGCCGTCGGGCTCCAGGGTTACGCGCCCGGACTTGGCCGCGCGCAGAACTGCGACGTGGCTCACGCCGCGATGCCGGGCGTAGGCGCGGATCGACATGCCCATCCTCAGCGGGGCCCCAAGGCGGCAGATCGGCGTCGCGCCGCGAGAGGCCGATCACGGCAGCCGATGCGGCGAAGTCTGGCGATTTCTCCGCATATATTGCGGAGAACTGTTGCAACAGCATGCGGCGAACAGCTATCTTTTCTCCGCATTATTTGCGGTGAACTGCGATGTATATCTGGCAGAACGAAGACTGGCCTCGCCTGCGCTACGACGCCGCGGCGCTGCTCGCCACGCTGGGCACGGCACAACACCGGCAGGGTCGTCTGCTTGGCGCGATGCATCGGCTTGGCTTTGATCTCCAGCGCGAGGCCGAATGGCAAGCGACTGTCGAGGACGTGATCCGGACGTCCGAGATCGAAGGGGAAAAGCTCGATCTTGCGAGCGTCCGATCCTCCGTGGCGCGCCATCTCGGCCTGCCCGACGCTGGGCTCTGTGCACCCGATCGCAAGGTCGAGGGCGTGGTCGAGATGATGACCGACGCCATGCGCAACCACGCAAAGCCCCTCACCGCGCAACGGCTCTTCGGATGGCACGCGGCCCTCTTCCCGACGGGCTATTCGGGTCTGCGCAAGATCACGATCGGCAAATGGCGCACCGACAAGGATGGCCCCATGCAGGTGGTCTCCGGCCCTGAAGGCCGTCAGAGGGTCCACTACGAAGCGCCGCCGGCGATCTCGCTCGGTGCCGAGATGCGCCGCTTCCTCGCCTGGTTCAACGACCCGCCCGAGATGGATGGGTTGCTGCGCAGCGCCATTGCGCATCTCTGGTTCGTCACCATCCATCCATTCGACGACGGCAACGGCCGGATCGCGCGTGCCATCGCCGATCTTGCGCTTGCGCAGATGGAGGGCAGCGGTCAGCGCTTCTACAGCGTTTCCGCGCAGATCCGTGCGGAGCGCAACCGCTACTACGAAGTGCTGGAGCGCACGCAAAAAGGCGAACTCGACATCACCGAGTGGCTGACCTGGTTCGTGGTCTGCTTCACCCGCGCCGTCGACGCCGCCGAAGGCAAGAGCCAGGCCGTCCTGCACAAGGCAAAGTTCTGGCAGCGCTTTGCAGCGGAACCGCTCTCCGCGCGTCAGAAGACCATCCTCAATCGGTTCCTGGACGGCTTCGAGGGCAAGCTCACGGCGCGCAAATGGGCGGCACTCGGCAAATGCTCCGTCGACACCGCGCAGCGCGACATCAACGACCTGCTGGCGCGCGGGTTGCTCGCGCGCAACCCCGGCGGCAGCCGGCGCACCAGCTACAATGTCCAGGGCTTCGAGGCTGAGCCATCTGCCGACCAGATTGTGTGATGGCGGTAGCCCTGCGCGGCTGACGGGCTTGGCGGCTGTCGATAATCGCATGATCACGCGGCCCCGAAGAAAGCAATGAAACGACGCATCATTCGAGTTGGCTCCCCCGCGAAGTGAAGCATTCATCGGCCCACCAACACGGGAGCCACCGATGACCGAACGCCGCAACGAACCCACCGCCCTCCAGGCCTTCATGATCCGCAAGGCCGAGATCGACACCGCGCTCGCGCGGCTCAAGGACCTCAGCGACGACCATTTCGGCTGCGTCGCGACCTCGATCGACTGGGGCGATGTCGGCACGCTCGCCCACTACGCCGGGCTGCTGAAGCGCATCACCGACCTCGCCTTCCGCGAGGGCGAGTACGCCGACTGAGCCGCGCGCGCGCCCCGCGACGGCCCCGACCGGCAGGCCCGGCGGGGCTCGGGGTCGTAGCAGCGCCGCGATGGTCGCGACCGCCGCTCGGATCGAAAGGACCCGCCCCCATGAAGCTCTCCGACACCCAGCTCGTCGTCCTCAACGCCGCCTGTCAGCGCGATGACCGGATGGTCCTCCCCCTGCCCAATACCCTGAAGGGCGGCGCCGTCGCCAAGGTGGTCGGCAGCCTCCTCGCCAAGGGCCTGGTCGCCGAGATCCCGGCCCACCAGATCGCCGGCGGCCCGATCCGCGAGGACGCGCTCTGGCGCGAGGGCGAGACCGGCGAGCGCCTGGCCCTGGTGGCGACCTACGCCGCCTTCGCAGCGCTCGGCCTCGCGCCGGACAGCGAGAGCACCGCCGAGGACGATCAGGCCACGCAAGGCCAGCACACGGCCGCGATCGACGACAGCGGCCCCGTCCATGACACGCAAGCCGGCCAGGCCACCATCGCGGCCAAGGCCGAAGACGAGGCTCCCGCCGACGCGCCGAAGGCGCCACGCCGCGCGCGGGCCAACAGCAAGCAGGCCAGCTTGATCGCGATGCTCAAACGGCCCGAGGGGGCGACGATCCCCGAGATCGCCGCGGCCTTCAACTGGCAGCAGCACACGGTCCGTGGCGCGATCGCCGGCGCCCTCAAGAAGAAGCTCGGGCTGAACATCGTCTCGGAGAAGGCCGAGGGCAGCGAGCGGATCTACCGCATCGAAGGGTGAAGTCAAACGCAGGTTGGCCGCGACCCCGGGAGCAGATCACGCCTCCCGGCGCTCGCGGCCAGCCTTGCCTCAAGTGAGGAGGTTTTCCCAGTCGCGACCAGCATAAAACAGTCGCAAGATGACAACGCGTTCAGGCTCTACGACGAATGCAATCGTGATCCGGCGCTCGAATCC
>JBIIHU010000187.1:0-7756 GCA_044235405.1 Burkholderiaceae bacterium | reverse complement strand
TGTACGACGGATCGACGGTGGCGACGCTGACCGGTGGTGGCCTGAGCGGTGCGGTGAGCGGGGATGCGGTGACGCTTGCGCTGGGCTCGGCGCAGGCGAGCTTTGCGGATCGGCGAGCGGGTGCGGGCAAGACGGTGACGGCGAGCGGGCTGGGTCTGGCCGGAGCCGATGCGTCGAACTACGTGCTGGGTTCGAGTACGGCGCAGACGACGGCGAGCATCACGGCGCGCGAGCTGACGCTGGGCGGGGTGAGCGCGCAGGACAAGGTGTACGACGGGTCGACGGTGGCGACGCTGACGGGCACGCCACAGCTGCAGGGTGTGGTGAGCGGGGACGCGGTGAGCGCGGACCTGAGCGGGGTGAGCGGCGCGTTCGCGGACCGCCGGGTGGGCACAGGCAAGGCGGTGAGCTTCAGCGGTCTGTCGCTGAGTGGTGCGGATGCGGGCAACTATGCGCTGTCGGGGACGCTGTCGAGCACGGCGAGCATCACGGCGCGCGAGCTGGGGGTGGTGGATCTGAAGGCGGCCGACCGGGTGTACGACGGATCGACGGTGGCGACGCTGACCGGTGGTGGCCTGAGCGGTACGGTGAGCGGGGATGCGGTGACGCTTGCGCTGGGCTCGGCGCAGGCGAGCTTTGCGGATCGGCGAGCGGGTGCGGGCAAGACGGTGACGGCGAGCGGGCTGGGTCTGGCCGGAGCCGATGCGTCGAACTACGTGCTGGGTTCGAGTACGGCGCAGACGACGGCGAGCATCACGGCGCGCGAGCTGACGCTGGGCGGGGTGAGCGCGCAGGACAAGGTGTACGACGGGTCGACGGTGGCGACGCTGACGGGCACGCCGCAGCTGCAGGGTGCGGTGAGCGGTGACGCGGTGAGTGCGGACCTGAGCGGGGTGAGCGGCGCGTTCGCGGACCGCCGGGTGGGCACAGGCAAGGCTGTGAGCTTCAGCGGTCTGTCGCTGAGTGGTGCGGATGCGGGCAACTATGCGCTGTCGGGGACGCTGTCGAGCACGGCGAGCATCACGGCGCGGCAGGTGACGATCACCGGCCTGAGTGCTGTCGATAGGGTCTACGATGGTGGCTCGCGCGCGACGCTTGCCGGCGGCGTCCTGCAGGGAACGATCGCCGGCGATGCGGTGTCGATCGACACCGGTGCAAGCGATGCCCGATTCGCGGACAAGTCGGTGGGCGCGAACAAGCCGGTGTCGGTGACCGGTCTGCGCCTCGCGGGCGCCGACGCTGTCAACTACTCGCTGACGTCGAGCAGCGCCAGTCTGCAGGCATCGATCTCGGTCCGTACGCTGAACGTCGCCTTCAGCGGCATCGACAAGGTGTACGACGGCACCGTGGCGGCGCAGGTCTCCGCCAGCGACGACCGCGTTCCCGGCGATCAGCTCGACATCGATCGGCTGGCCGTCTTTCCCGATCGCCACGCCGGCGCCGCCAGACCTGTTGCCGTCACGGGTATCGCCCTTCGCGGAACCGATGCCGCCAACTATTCGACGGCGTCGAGCGCCAGCACGACCGCAACCATCTCGGTGCGGCCGCTGGCCACCTGGACTGCGACCTCGGCCGGTAGCTGGACGAATGCGGCCAACTGGGACGCGTTGCCCGACCGTGGCAATGTCGAGGCGGTGTCGATTCCTGCCGGGGCAAGTGTCAGCTTCGATGGCTCGGTTCCGGTGACGCTTGCCTCCCTGGCCAACGCGGGCACGCTCATGCTTGCGGGCGCGGGCCTCGAGGCAGCCCGGATCGACAACAGCGGCCAACTGGTGATCGCGGCGGGCGCGATCGTTGATCTCGGCAGTCGTGCGGTGCTCGGTTCGGGAACGGTGTCCAACCAGGGCAGCCTGCGGCTGGATGGGGCCACCGTGGCGAACCGGCTCGAGAATGCGGGTACGCTGGAGCTGCGCGGGAGCAGCACGCTCGGCGCGTTCTCGAACGTCGGCAGCGTGACCCTGTTCGGCGGCACGACCACGTTCGGCGGGGCCTACCTGCAGCGTGCCGGCAGCACCGAACTCGTGGCTGCCGGCCCCGGGCGGCCACGTCTGGTCGTCCCAAGCGGCATACGCGTCGAGGGTGGGCGCTTCGGGGGCAACGGCGCGATCGATGGGCCGCTCGATGTCGCGGGTGGCACGCTGGCGCCCGGTGCCTCCCCCGGCTCGCTGTCGATCGACGGATCGCTCGGCCTCGGCGCCGACAGCCGGCTCGCGATCGAGCTTGGTGGCACGGCCACGTCGCTTTTCGACAACCTCACTGCCACGGGCGCGCTGACACTCGGAGGCACGCTCGAGGCTAGCACGCACCAGGGTTTCAGGCCGGCGCCTGCCGATACCTTCGACATCATGCGCGGGGCGTCGGTCAGCGGCCGCTTCGCTCTGGCGCGAACCGACGACCCGCTGCTCCTTGGCTTCAATTTTCGCAATCTCAGGATCGTCACGCCCGATGGTTCGATCCCGCTGCCGGCGGACCGCATGCCGCTCAGCACCGAGGACATCGCGCAGACCCAGCTAGCCGCCCTCACCGCGGGGCGTGCGAGCGGCGCGGGCCTGTCTGCCGCGGGTGCCGTCGAGGGCAACGATGGTCTTGATGCTGACGGGGCCCCGCTGACGGGATCCAGCATGCGCGCCGGTGGCGCGGGGAGTTCGGCCGCAGGCGCCGGTCAGGCGGATGATTCGGCGCTGGTTCGCCGCTCGGTGCTGCGATCACTCGAATTGCCGGATTCGGCCTCCTCCGACGAGGAGTTCAGCAATCCTGCCACCGGCGAGGTTCGCTATCTCCGCGGCAGCCGGTCGCGTTCCAGGGGGTCCGGGTGCTGATCCTGCGACGCCGGCTGATGCGCGGGTTCGCGCAACTGCTGCTTGCGGTCGCCGCGGCCATGCCGGTATCCGGTCACGCGCAGGGTGGCAAGAACGCTGCGGTGCTGCGCAGCGTGGCCGGCACGGTCTTTCAGCAGCCCGCGGGTGGTCAGGTTCGGGTCGTGCCGGCGGGTACCGAGCTCGCGGTTGGCGATACCGTCGGTACGCAGAAGGGTGCATTCGCGCTGGTGGTGTTCAGCGACGGTTCGCGGGTGGCGCTGCGCCCGGAGTCGGCGATGGCTATCCGCGGCTACAGTTTCAAGCCCGACGACCCGGTCAACGACCAGATGTCGATGCAACTGCTCAAGGGGTGGCTGCGGGTGGTTTCCGGGCAGATCGGCAAACGCGGCGATCAGGCGGCCTTTCAGCTGAAGGCGAACGACACCACGATCGGGATTCGCGGTACCGATTTCGCGGTGCGCATCTGCGATACCGACTGCGACAGCGATGCGCAGGGCGACACCGAAGGCATCCTCCCGCAGTCCGGGCGCCTCGGGCGGCTGCTGGCGAGCGCCGAGCCGCTGCGGCGCCTGCGCGATGGTGTGGCGACGCTCGATGTCCATACGGACACGCCTTTGTTCCTCGGTGATGTGCTCGTGGTGGGCGACTCCCAGGCTGCGATCGGTCTGGACGATGGCACGCGACTCGTGCTCGGTCCGGGTACGCGGCTTGCGCTGCGGGCCGAGGAAGATGCTCGTCAGCGGCGTGCTGTGCGTCTGGATCTGCTCGAGGGCGTGATGCGGGTCGCCACGCCTCCGAGGCCGCGTGCGCGCCTTTATGCGCTGCTGGTGAACGCGGGTCAGCTGGTCGGCCTGCGAGCCGACACGGCGGTCGATCTCGTCTGCGAGAGTTCGGTGCGTCCGGGAGCCCTTGCCTGCGAAGCGGCATCCCTGGCGTCGCGCGAAGGGGTGGCCGATGTGCTTTCCGTCGACGGGTTGCGCTCGCTGCGTCCCGGCGCGCGGGCCCGTCTGGTCGAGCCAGCGACTGCTCCAGGCGCAAGCGCGGAGTCTCGTGGCACGCCACGCCCGGCCTCCGATGCCCTGGTGGAGCGACTGATCGACCCCCGCGATATCGCGCCCGCTTCGGTACGACCTGCGGGAGCAGGCCAGCGCCCCGAGCCGGGTGTCTATGCGGCGGTCTTCGATGGCCTGATTTCGGTCGCGAATCCCGCGGGCCGACTGCTGGTGCCCGCGGGTCAGGGCGCCTTCAGCCCGCCGGACCCCAAGGCGCCGCCACGCCTGCTGCCGGTGTCGCCGGACTTCATGGAGCGCGACCGGGAGCTGGAGCGCTCCCGCCTGGCACCGGACGAGTGCATTCGCTGAAGCCGCGCGCCCAGGCGCCGATGGCCGCGACCGGCATCGGCCGTGCAAAGTGGTAGCCCTGTGCGTAGACACACCCGAGTTCGGCCAGGCGATCGCCGGTGTCGGCGTCCTCGATGCCCTCGGCCACCGAGCTCATGCCGAGCGTGCCGGCGAGCTGCAGCGCGGTGCGGATGATCTGCTCGCTGCGCTCCGACACGGCCATGCGGTCGATGAAGCTCTTGTCGATCTTCAGGCATGAGAACGGCAGTGACTGCAGGTAGTCGAGCCCGGAGTAGCCCTTGCCGAAGTCGTCGAGCGCGAGGCTCACGCCCATCGCGAGCAGGCGCTGGATCACGTCGGTGACCACGCCGGTGTTGCCGATGATGCTGGTTTCGGTGAGTTCGATGCGCAGTTCCGCCGGGTTCACGCCACCCTGCACGAGGCGTGTACGGATCTGGTCGACGATGCCCGGCTGGCACAGCTCGGGGGCCGAGAGGTTGATGCTGATGAAGGGAGGGCGTGTCGGGTCGTCGGCGCAGAAGGCACGCAGCGCGGGCCAGTCGCGCACCGCGCGGGTCAGGACGAAATCGCCGAGGCGATGCACGAGATCGGTCTTTTCGGCCAGCGGCACGAATTCGTCGGGACGCACCATGCCGAGGGTCGGGTGCCGCCAGCGGATCAGCGCTTCGTAGCCGGCCAGTCGCCGGCTCGCCAGATGGATGATGGGCTGGTAGTGCAGCTCGAGCTGCCCGGCGTCGAAGGCATGGGCCAGGCCCTGCGCCAGCGTGAACGAGCGCATTGCGCTCGCGTGCAGTCGCTGCAGCGGGTCGGCATCGCTGCCGGCGGCTTCAGCCGGGGCCGGCGCGGCAGGCGCGCCTTCGGGACTGTCGGCCGCGCCCGTGGTCGTGGTGTCGCCCGAACGGCGAAGTCGCGCGAGCAGCACCCGCATCAGGTACTGCAGCACCGGGTCGGCCTGGGCCAGCAGGCTCTCGACCTGGTTGCGGTAGATGGGTACGAGCGAGGTTGGCACGAGGGCGCGGACCGTGGCAGTGCGCGGCTTGCCGTCGAGCAGCGCGATCTCGCCCACCAGCGTGCCTTCGGAGAGCATCGCGATGCGCCGGAAGTTGCCCTCGCTGCCGACCAGGATCTCGACGCAGCCGCGCTCGATGACATAGGCGGCGTCGGCGATGTCGCCCTCGCGGAAGACGATCTCTTGAGCCGCGAACTGACGGCGTTGCGTGGCGTGGGGAACGACGGTCATGGCGGCCGGAACGGGCGCGGGCCCGCGCCGTGGGGTCAGCGAGTCGCTAAGCTATCAAGGAATGCGTCGAATGCCGCGAAAAAGGCCTCGCCGTCCTCGAAAAAGGGCAACGCGCCGCTCGGGAACACCGTGAATTGCCAGTTCGGCCGCCCCTCGACGAGACGCTTGCCGCGATAGTCGGTGAAGTCGCCGCGCACCCCGTGCGACATCCAGACCGGCAGCCTCAGGCTCTCGTAGCGGTCGTGGATGTCGCCGCTGAACAGGCGCGCGCAGAGGAACTGCAGCGGCGCGTGCTCGGCACCCGGCTCGCGGGCGGTCAGCACGGCGTAGCGCCACATCGGCTCGTCGATGATCTTCGAGCCGAAGGTCTTTTCCAGGAAGAAACGGATGACCCCGGGTCGCGTGAGGCCGCGAAACAGCGCGCCACCCCAGCCCGGGCCGCGCAGCAGCGCGTGCATGCCCGGCACCTCGAGCGTGCTGCCCGGGGGCCTGCGCAGCGCGCGGGTGCCCCGGAAACCGGTCGGGCTGACCAGCGCCAGGCTGCGCAGCGCGGCGGGTGCCTCGCAGGCGGCCCGCGCGAGGAATTCGCAGGACAGCGAGCAGGCGAGCGCGTCGACCGGCGCGTCGCCGCAGCGCCTGCGGATCTCGGCGAGCACCGCATGGATCGCGTCGGTCATGCGACGCGGGGTGTAGTCGCCGGCATCGCGCGTGGAGAAGCCGAAGCCCGGCAGGTCGGGCGTGAAGACCGTGCGGCTGTGCCGGTAGTGCTCGTGCAGCGGCCGCACCTCGGCAGCGGATGCGGCCGCATTCACGCTGTGCACGAGCAGCATCGGCGGCCCCTGGCCCGCGACATACACGCTCAGCGGGCCGCCGGGGCCGTCGATGACGAATCGGTCGCCGCTCACGGCGGCGGGCAGGGCAGGGTGCGCAGTCATGGTGGCGTGCAGTGGTCTCGCGGTGGCGCTTCGCCCCGCGACAGACCCACTGTACGTCAGCGCACGCCGCCGCGGCGACTCAGGCGTGCGCGCGCCAGGGCGATCAGCCAGAAGCCGGCCACCAGGCAAAGGCCCGAAAAGGCGGCCGCGGCGATCAGCCGGTAGCGTTCCTGCAGCAGCGCGATCAGCAGGCCGAGGCCGAGCAGCGCGCCCGCGCCGATCAGCAGCAGCGCTGCCGCACCGAGCAGCAGGGCATCGAGAAAACGCCGCTTCTCGTCGGCAATCCGCCCGAGCCCGAGCGCGAGCAGCGCATCGAGCAGCCTTGCCAAGCCGCCGGCCGGCGCGGGCCCTTCCGCGCTCACCGGCGCGCGAGCAGCAGCCCGAAGAGCATCCCCGCACCGGCGGCCGCGCCGATCGCTTTCCAGGGATTCTCGTGGACGTAGGTGTCGGTGGCCCGACCGGCGGCCTTCGAGCGCTCGACCAGGGTCTGGCGCGCACGGCCCATGCTCTCGCGGGCCGCGTCCAGACGCATCAGCAACTGGTCGCGCGCGGCCAGCGTTCCTGTGCTTGCCTCGTGCGCGCCGGCCTGCAGCAGCGCTTCCGCATCGGCGACGACGACGCGCAGATCGTTGAGGAGACGGTCCTTGTGGGGATCGAGGGCGGCGTTCATGGGGGCTCCCTGGTGTGACGGGGCCGCGGGATGCGGCCGGCATGCCACCTTAGGCCCAGGCGGGCAACCGTGCCTTGACTGAGGCCAAGGCAGTTGCACGTCCGGACCCTGGCGCTACAGTGGCGGCCGGAGGAGTCCCCATGCCGCCTGTCGAAACGCCCCGCTTCGCCCCGGTACCGCTCGTTCGTGCCGAATCATTGGGCTTCGCCTGGCCCGACGGGCCGACGGTGCTCGCGCACGCCGACTTTGTCGTCGAGGGCGGCACGACGCTCGTGCTTGGTGGCGACGGTCGCGGCAAGACCACCGTGCTGCGGTTGCTCGCCGGCGAGCTTGCGCCGACGTCGGGACGCCTGCTGCGCGAGCCGGCGCCGCTGTTCTGGCGCGATCCGCGCGATCCGGCCGACGACGCGCTCGGTGTCGAGGCCTGGCTCGCGCGCGAGCAGGCGCGCTTCGCCACCTGGGACGCATTGCAAGCGGCGTCGCTGCTCGACGGCTTCGCGCTCCAGCCGCATCTGGGCAAGTCGCTGTTCCAGCTGTCGACCGGGTCACGGCGCAAGCTGTGGCTGGTGGCGGCCCTCGCCTGTGGCGCGCCGCTGCGGCTGCTCGACACACCGTTCTCGGCGCTCGATGCGCCCGCGCGCGCGCTGCTGGCGCGCGAACTCCTTCGTATCGCCGATCAGCGCGGGGTGGCCTGCGTGGTCGCCGATTTCGCGTGTCCGCCGGGCCTCGAG
>JBIIHU010000186.1:0-7761 GCA_044235405.1 Burkholderiaceae bacterium | reverse complement strand
CATCGCGCAGCATGGCTGGCCCGGCAACGTGCGCGAGCTCGAGAACTGCATCAAGCGCGCGGTGATCATGACCGACACCGCGGCGATCGGCGCGGCGGAGCTCGGGTTGCAGGCGACAGCGCCCACCCGAAGCCTGAACCTGCGGCAGGTTCGCGAGGAAGCCGAGCGCCAGGCGGTCATCGAAGCGATGGCCCGCGCCGACGGCAGCGTCGCGCGAGCCGCCGACCTGCTCGGCGTCAGCCGCCCGACGCTCTACGACCTGCTGAACCGACTCGGTCTGCGCTGACGCGCACCGCCCTCCGGAGCACTCCGATGCCTCTCCCCCGCCCGCTGCTGGTGGCCATCGCCATCGCCGTCGCCGCCAGTCTCGCGGCCTGCGGCGACTCCCCCGATCGCCTGCTCGCGCGTGCGCAGCAGGCCGTCGCGGCCAACGAGCCTCGCGCCGCCGAGATCCATCTGAAGAACCTGCTGCAGCAGCAGGAGCGAGCCGACGCGCGTCTGCTGCTTGGCCAGATCCATGCCTCGAGCGGCGACTGGCGCTCCGCCGCCAAGGAGTTCGAGCACGCGCTCGCTGCGGGCCATGAGACGGTCACCGCTGGACTCGGCCTGGCCGAATCGCACTACCAGCTCGGCGAATGGAAGAAGGTGCTCGAGCGGGTCGGCGCGCTGCCGGCACTGCAGGGCGCGCAGCAGGCACGCGCGCAGACACTGGCAGGCCGCGCGCAGCTTGCGCTTGGCGCGCGCGAAGCCGCAGAACGGGCCTTTCGCGCCGCGCTGGCTGCGCAGCCCGACCATCTGCCGGCGCGCGCGGGCCTGATCACGCTCAAGGCCATCACCGATGTGCGTGCTGCGGTGGCCGAGGTCGATGCGCTGCTGGCTGCCGCACCCGGCGCGTCGGAGGCTCTGACCCTGAAAGGCGACATCGAGGTCGCGCAGGGCCGCGCCGCGCAGGCCGTCGAGCTGTACGCGAAAGTGGCCGCTGCCGAGCCGCAGAACCGCACCGTGCGCGCCAAGCTGGCCGCGATCGCCGGCGAGGCCGGCGATTACGCAGGCGCGCAGCGCTGGATCGACGAGCTGAAGAAGCTCACCGGCCCGGCGGTTGGCACGATGCACCTGCAGGCCCTCAACGACTTTCGCCAGAACCGGTCGGAAGCTGCACGCGATGCGATCCAGGCGGGCCTCAAGAGCGCGCCCGATCACCTGCCTTCGCTCGCGCTCGCGGCAACCATCCACCTCAGCCTGGGTTCGCTGGAGCAGGCCGAGAGCAACGCGCGCCGGGTGCTCGACAGGATGCCCGACTCCACCCTCGGCTACCGGCTGCTCGGGGCGACCTACCTGCGGATGAACGCACCGGAGCGCGCGCTGCAGGCGATGAAGCCGGTGCTCGAGCGCGAGCTGCGCGACCCGCTGCTGCTGAGCATCGCAGGCGAGGCAGCCTTGCGTCTGGGCGACGCGGCGCGCGCGAACGGCTACTTCTCGCGCGCCGCGTCACTCGCGCCCAACGATGCGACGCAGCGTACCGGGCGCGGACTGGCCCGGCTGGCTGCCGGCGATCGCGATGGCGGCATGGCCGATCTCGAGCAGGCGGCCGAACTCTCCCCACGGGGCATGCAGGCCGACCTCGCGCTGATCGCCCAGCACCTGCGCGAGCGTCAGTTCGACCGCGCCAGCGCGGCCATCGACCGGCTGGCACGCCGACAGCCGGACAACCCGCTCATCGAGAACCTGCGCGGCACCCTCGCGCTGTCGCGCAACGACCTGTCCGCGGCAAGACGGCACTTCGAGGCAGCCCTGGCCCGCGATGCGCGCGACTTCTCGGCGAGCTCGAACCTCGCGGCGCTCGACCTGCGCGAGCGGCGCCCCGACGCGGCGCGTCAGCGCTTCGCGAAACTGCTCGACAAGGATCCGAGAAACATTCCCGCGATGCATGCGCTGGCCTCGATGGCGCAGGCCGAGGACCAGCCGCAGCAGGCACTGTCCTGGCTCACGAAGGCCCGCGAGGTCGACAGGGCCTCGATCCCGGCCACGCTCGCACTGGCGCGCTTTCACCTCGCCGCGGGCCGTCCGAAGGATGCCCTGCCGATTCTTCAGGAGGCCGTGGGCGCCGCCCCGGAACAGCTCGAGCTGCTCGATGCGCTCGGCACCGCCTACCTGAACGCGGGCGACGAGGCTCAGGCGGTACTGACCTACGAGAAGATCCTGCGGGCGCGTCCGGATTCGGCACCGCTGCAGATGCGCATGGGCGAGTTCCGCATGAGCCGCCGCGAGTTCGATCGCGCACTCGCCCATTTCCGCAAGGCGGCCGAACTCGAACCCAGGGCGCTCGAGGCGCGGGCAGCGATCGCGAGCGCGCTGGTGGCGCTGAACCGCGCCGCCGAGGCGCGGGCGATCGCGCAGGCCTTGCAGCGGGAGGCGCCGCGCAGCCCCGCCGGTCTCGCCCTCGAAGCCGATATTCTTGCCCACGACCGCCGCCTCGACGAGGCGATCGTCGCCTACCGGCAGGCGCTGGCGCTGCAGCCCTCGACCAGTGTCTCGCTGCGCCTGCACCGCAGCCTTCAGGCCGCCGACCGGAACGCCGAAGCGGATGCGCTGATGCGCCGCCTCCTCGCCGACAACCCGAAGGACCCCGGCCTGCGGATCCACGCGGCGATGCTCGAGGGTACACGCCAGCGCTGGGACGCCGCCGCCCGGCTGTACCGGGAGGCGGTCGCACTGCAGCCGCAGAACGCGGTGGCGCTCAACAACCTTGCATGGGCGCTGCACGAGCTGCGCGATCCGGCAGCGCTCGCCACGGCCGAGCGTGCGCTGGAACTGGCGCCGAAGTCGGCAGCCGTGCTCGACACAGCCGGCGCGGTGCTGCTCGCACGCGGCGACGCAGCGCGCGCCGGCGACCTGCTGCGCAAGGCGGTGAGCGCCGCGCCACGGGTGCCCGCCTACCGGATACGGCTCGCCGAGGCGCTGATCGCCCAGGGCGACAAGGCGACGGCCCGCAAGGAACTCGACCTCGTGCTCGCTGATGTCCGTACAGGTCCGGCCTTCGAGCAGGCGCAGGGTCTGATGCGACGGCTTTGAAGGCGGCCGCCGGGGCGTCCGCGACCGGCGTTCGCATCGCGGTCGCGGTGCCGCTGATGGTGGCGGCGCTGATCGCCGCCGCCCGCTGGCCGATCGCGCCGGCCGTCGTGCTCGCGGCCACCGCGGCCTTCTTCGGCCTGGCCCTGTGGCGACCGGCATGCGCCCTTGCGGCGCTGCTGGCCTTGCTGCCGGTGCTGGCCTTCGCGCCCTGGACCGGGTGGATCGCGATCGAGGAGATCGATCTGCTGCTCGCCGGCCTCGCCGCCGGTGGACTGCTGCGTGCCTGCGTGCCGGCGGCTCCGGACCCCGTCGACCGCGCGCATGCCGGCGAGCCGCCCGGCCGCCTGGCCGCGGCCGGATTCGGGCTGCTGACGCTGGCCTGGGGGATCGCCACGATCCGGGGACTCGCGGCTTCGGGCATGCCGCCCTTGGACCCGAGCCATGGGTACCTCGATGCGGCGAATACGCCGCGACTGGCCAAGCCCCTGGGCTGGACCCTGCTGCTGCTGCCGGTGCTCGCGCGGTTGCGACGCGACGATCCGCGCGCGTTCGGGGAAGCGATCCGCGGCGGCATGCTGGCAGGACTCGCGCTCTGCGGCACGGCCGCCGTCTGGGAGCGCGCCGCCTTTCCGGGGTTGCTCGATCTCTCGACCGACTACCGCAGTTCGGCGGGCTTCTGGGAGATGCATGTCGGCGGCGCCGCGATCGACGGCTATCTCGCGCTGGCGATGCCCTTCGCGCTGCATGCAACGCTTCGAGCCCGCAACGCGCGCTCGCTCGTGCTGGCCGGCGTGGCCGTGACCCTTGGCGCCCATGCCTGCCTCACCACCTTTTCGCGGGGGGTCTACCTGGCCATCCCGCTCGGGCTCGCCCTGACGCTGCTGCTCGAGCGCGGCCACACGCGGCGCGCAGCCACCGCCCAGGCCGACAACGGTATCCGGCCGCGGGCCTCGCTCCGGCAGCGCGGCGCGCTGCTCGCGCTGGGCGGCGCGGCGGGCTGCGCCGCGGTCTTCCTGGGCGGCAGCTACATGGGCGATCGATTCGCCGACAGCGCACGCGATCTGCAGGCGCGCATCGCGCACTGGCGCGACGGCCTGCGGCTGATCGACGGGCCGCTCGATGCGCTGATCGGCAAGGGGCTCGGGCGCTGGCCCGCCGCCTATCGGAGCGCGCAGCCACCGGCCGAGCGGCTGGGCACCCATGCATGGTCGCCCGGCGACGGAGACGGGGACGGCCACCTGCGCCTGATCGGCCCCGGATCGCCCGTCGACGCGGGCGCGCTGCATCGCATCGGCCAGCGGGTGGCGCCACTGCCCGGCACGTGGACACTGCGCTTTTCCATGCGCGGCGACGCGCCGGCGCTGCTGCACCTCGAGCTCTGCGAGAAGCACCTGCTCTACCCGGGAGCCTGCGCCGTGCGCACGCTGGCGCTGCGGCCAAGCGCCGAGCGATGGCGCCCGGTGAGGGTGCACCTCGAGGCTGTCGGACTCGGCCGGGAGACCTCGCTCGCGCCGCGTCCTGCGATGTTCACGATGTCGCTGGCTAGCCCGGGCGCGTCGCTGGCGATCGACGCGCTCGAACTGCGTTCGCCCGACGGCATCGCGAGGCTTCGCAACCCGGACTTCGACACGGGCCTCGCGCACTGGTTCTTCAGTAGCGACCATGCGCACCTGCCCTGGCACGCGAAGAACCTCCCGCTGCACCTGCTGGTCGAGCAGGGTCTGCTCGGGCTCGCAGGATTTTCGCTGCTGTGCATGGCGGCGCTCGGTCGGGTCATGCTCGGGCACGCGCGCGATCATCGGCTCGCGCCGCCGCTCGCCGGCGCGATCCTCGCCTTCGTGGGCGTGGGCCTGTTCGACAGCCTGCTCGACATCCCGCGCATCGCCCTGCTGTGCCTGCTGCTGATCGCATGCGCGTTGCTGCTGCGCAAGGACGGCGCTGGCGCGCTGCCCGAAGATCGTTGTTCACTACCCGGCTGAGCCGACATGACGCTGCAGGTCCGGGGAGCCTTCAGCGAGCCCGCACCGCGTGATCCCCGAGACGCCCGAAACGCCCGAAACGCCCGACGCGTCGCCACCCGACACGATCGTCGACATCCTCGGCGACCACGCGGGGCTGCGCGCGCTGCTGCCCGCGGGTACCGCCCCGGTCAGCGCCGACGCACCGGTGCGCTTCAAGATCCGTCTCGCGGGATCGGCAGGCGAGCGCAACCGCGCGAGCTTCCTGATCGAGAAGCGCTATGCGTGGCGCGGCTACCCGCTCGCACCGGAACGCGACGAGCCAGGCGGCGTCACGCTGGTAGCCTACGACGGCACGTCCGCACGCGCGACGATCAGCGTCCGCTTCGACGGTCCGCAGGGGCTTAGCGCCGACGAACTCTACCGGACCGAACTCGATCCACTGCGCGCGGGCGGCGCGCGGCTCTGCGAATTCACCCGGCTGGCGGTCGAGATCGGCACGGAGTCGCGCGAGCTTCTCGCGATGATCTTTCATGTCGCGTACATGTACGCGCACCGGCTTCGCGACTGTAGCGATCTGCTGATCGAGGTCAACCCACGCCACGAGCGCTTCTATCGGCGCATGCTCGGCTTTCGCCGGCTGGGACCGGCGCGCGCATGCCCGAGGGTGGGCGGTGCGCCCGCGGTGCTGCTTTGGCTGCCGCTCGCGCATGCGCAGAACCAGATCGCGCTGCACGGCGGCGAGCGCCGGCATAGCGATGCGCCGCTGCGATCGCTCTACTCGCTCTTCTTCTCGCCGCACGAGGAGAACGGCATCGTCGGCCGGCTTCGGGCGATCGGATGAGCAGCGCGCGCCTGCTGTTCTTCGCCGAAGCGGTCACGCTGGCCCACCTGGCACGGCCGGCCGTGCTCGCCGCGGCGCTCTCGGGCCGCCATCAGGTAACACTTGCCCGTCCGTCGCGAAGCGCCGCCTTCGTCGACGACCCGCGCATTCGTTGCGTCGACCTCGACTGCATCCCCGGTGCCGATTTTCTTGCGGCGATCGCCGCTGGCAGGCCGCCGTGGCCCGAGTCGATCCTCGAGCGCTATGTCGCGACGGACCTCGCGCTGATCGACGCGCAGCGCCCCGACCTGATCATCGGCGACCTGCGCCTGTCGCTGTCGGTCAGCGCGCGACTGCGCGGCGTACCCTACCTCGCCATCAGCAACGCGTACTGGAGTCCCTGGTACCGGGAGCCACCTCCGCTGCCGGTGCTGCCCTGGACGGCCCGAGTGCCGCTGCCGATCGCACGCGCCGCGTTCGCGCTGCTGCGTGGACCGGCCCTTGCGTGGCATGCGCGCCCCCTCGACCGGGTGCGGCGCAGTCACGGGCTGCCGCCGCTGGGTGCGAGCCTGCGCCGGGCCTACACCGACGCGGACTGGCTCGCGCTCGCCGACGTGCCCGAACTCTATCCGACCCCCGGCGCGCCGCCGACACACCGCCATCTCGGCGCGATCCCGTGGTCGCCGCCGGCCGCGCGGCTGCCCGCCGCGTGGGGCCGCAGCCCGCGCGGCCGGCCACCGATCGCCTACCTGAGCCTAGGCAGCTCGGGGCAGCGTGAACTCGCCGGCGCCGCGATCGACGGCCTGCTCGCGGCGGGTTTCGAGGTCTGGCATGCGTGCGCCGGCGACGCACCGGTGCGGCCCGGTCGGCCGGCGGTTCGTGAAGCGGCATGGCTGCCGGGCGCGCTCGCCTGCGCGCGCGCCGATATCGTCGTCTGCAATGGCGGCAGCCTCAGCGTGCAGCAGGCACTGGCCGCGGCACGCCCGATTGTTGCGATCGCAAGCAACATGGACCAGTTCCTGAACATGGGCCCGGTCGCGTCGGCCGGCGCCGGCCGGCTGCTGCGCGCCGACCGGGCCACCGCCGAGACCGTGCGCGCTGCCGCGGCCGAGCTCGTCGGCGATCCGCGCGCGCGCGTGGCCGCACGCCGGCTCGCACGGCTGATCGCGGCTCACCCTGCGGTCGATCGCTTTCGCGAGCTCGTCGCCGACATCCTCGATCCTTCCCGACATCCTTCGCAAGGAGCCTACGATGCGCCGGATCAGCCTGCCGCAGATCGCGGTCTTCGTCGCGCTGTTCGCGCTGGCCGCGGCGCTGGCGGCCCTGGCAGCAACGCGAGCGGCCGCGGCTCTGCCTGAGGGCATGTGGCGAGCACCCGCCGTCGCGGCGTGCTTCATCGCCACGCTGTACCTGGTCGCGCTGATCGCCTTTCGCATGCTGGTGGCGCTTCGACCGCTGCCCATCGGCGACATAGCCGAAGGCTCGCGCGACGAGGCGACCTATCATGTCTACCTGCTGTTCTTCCTGATCCTCTTCTACCCGGTGATGCGGGCGGGTTTCGTGCCGGTGCCGCTGATGCGGCTCTTCTACCTCGCTCTCGGCGCACGGCTGGGCGACAACACCTACAGCGCAGGCCTGCTGCTGGACCCGCCCTTGCTGAGCCTCGGGCGCGATTGCCTCGTCGGCCAGCAGGCGATGCTCGTGCCGCACGTGATCGAGGGGAGAAGGCTCGCGCACTATCCGATCACGGTCGGGGACCGCGTGACCATCGGCGCGGGTGCGATCGTGCTCGCAGGCTGTACGATCGGCGACGATGCGATCGTCTCCAGCGGCGCGGTCGTCACCAAGGGCACCCGCATCGGCGCTGGCGAGGTCTGGGGCGGCGTACCGGCGCGACGCCTGCGCGGG
>JBIIHU010000185.1:0-7773 GCA_044235405.1 Burkholderiaceae bacterium | reverse complement strand
TTGTGGAAGTCCTTGCCGCACCAGGCGCCGCCACCGATCGGCACGCCCGGCCCGTAGGCGTCCATCACCAGCTTCTTGCCGGTGGTGCCGTTGTCGCCGGTGGGCCCGCCGCACAGGAACATCCCGGCGGCATTGACCACCAGATCGGGCAACGGGCCCGGGCCCAGCGCATCGCGCAGCGCGTCCTGCGCGTGACGCCGCAGATCGAGCCAGTCGGCCTCCTGCGCATGATGCAGCGACACCGACACCGCCTGCGCCACGAAGCGCCCCTGCCCGTCCTGCGCGCCCCGCACGATCACCTTGCCGTCGGGCCCCACCACGCTCTGCGGCGCAGCCTGCTGGCGCCGGTGCAGCGCCTGGGCGATCGCGCGCGCCGTCCACAGCGCGCCCGGCAGATGGCCGGTCTCGGCCGTGGCCTGCGCATGGCCCACGCAGATGCACTGGTCGTCCGAGAGATGCCGCAGCTCCTGCCACTCGCGTCCCCGATGCTCGATGCGCAGCGCCCGCCGGTCGATGCGCAGCGCCTCGGGCAACGGATCCCAGCGCCCGCCGTAGCCCGCCGTGCGATAGGCATCGCGCACCCATTCGTCGAGCCGCGCCTCGATGTCGGGCAGCGTCGCGGTATCGAAGCCGATCAGGCCGGTGACGAAGACATGGTCGAAGGCGCAGGCCACCTCGATGCCGCACTGCCCCTGCGGATCGGCGCGCATCACCTCGCCCACCACCCGGTCGGCCACCGCATCGCACAGCTTGTCGGGATGACCCGGCAGCACCCACTCGGCCAGTTCCAGCGCCCTGTCGTCCATCGTCGTCTCCTCGTTCGTCGTCCGCGGCGCGTTCACGCGACCGCCTCGTCCAGCGTCGGCAGCCGCGTCACCGGCCAGCGCAACCCCTCGCCGAAGCCCGCATCGCCGCCACCGATCAGCCCCACCCGGACCCTGGGCCGCGCACGGCCCAGCCGCTCCATCAGCGCCGTGGGGATCGTCTGCACATCGCCGTCGGTGATGACCACCGCGCGCCGCACCCGCTCGCGCAGCAGGTGCCGCGCCACGCACGCGATGTCGGTGCCACCGGTCGAACGGAAGCGCCCCGCGGCCAGCTCGGCCCGGCTCACGGCGTGCACCTGCGTCGAAAAACCCAGGATCGGCCAGCGCACCAGCGCCGCCTCGTCGGTCAGCGCGGCGAGCAGCACCGGCAGCCAGGCGGTCATCGAGCCCGAGACATCGAGATACACGGTCACCTGCCCGGCATCGTCCCGATGGGGCTGTCGCATCGCGCCCTGCCACATCAGCGGCTGCGCGCCCACCAGACGCAGCAGTTGCGCCCTGCGGTCGCGCGACTGCGGCAGCGGCACGATCGCGGGCACATCCACTTCGCGCAGCCGCGGCGGCCCGCCCGCGCTGCCCCAGGCCGCCACCCTCAACAGCCTGCGCACCTCGCGGCGGGCTGCCGCGTGACGCGCCAGGGCGTCTTGCCGCGCGGTGGCATCCTGCCCGTCGTCCACCCCGCCACGATGTTCGACCATCGGCCAGCGTGCGACCAGGCGCCGCACCTCGGCATGCAGCTCGGCATCGGCATGCAGCGGATCGGCATCCGGCTCGGTGTCGTGGTTGCCCAGCAGGCGCGCGCCGTCGGCGGCATCCAGCGTCACGGCGATCGTCTGAAGCAGCGCGAAGAGCTCGGCCGTGGTCACACCCTGGTCGTCGTAGAGCCGGCGGTGCACGTCGCCCAGCGCGCCCCGCGCGTAGCGCGGCCTGGACGGCCAGCCCGGCGGCGGCGCGATCAGGCGCCACGGCCCTTCGTCGGCGGCGCCCGCCGCGAAGAACGAGGTGAACTCGACCGTCGGGTGCAGCCGGCACAGCTGCGCATTGATGATGCAGTCGAAGGCCCAGTTCGCGGCCAGCGTCGGGCGGCGGGCGAGCCTCGTATGGCCGAGCAGCACATGGTAGAGCTCGTGCATCACCAGCATCGCGAGATGCGCGTCGCTGCGGCAGCGGCGAGCGACGAAGTCGGAATTGACCAGCAGTCGCGATCGCTCGCCGGTGGTGACCGCGGCGGTGGGAACCGAATCGCTGATCTCGATCGACAGCAGCTGCAGCAGCTTGCCGAAGGCCGGATGGCGCAGCGGCACGCACCGCCGGATGCGGTCGCGCAGGATGTCGTGGTCGGGGTTCATCGGGACCCTCCCGGCATGCATGTCGACGATTGCGGGCGCAACGGGTTGTCCTGCCCGGGGCGCACCGGCAGCCAGAGCTGCCAGCTACCCGAAGCGACCTCTCCGCCCCACAACGTCAGCAGGTGGGTCAGCGCCGGCGCCGCGTCGCGCAGGAACACCGCCCCGCGCACCGCGGACACCAGCCGCGCGGCGAGCAGCGGACAGTCCACGCCCGGCGGTGGGCTCGGCGGGCACGAGCCGCCCTGACCCTGCGCGATGTCCCGGCCCAGCGGCCGCGCGCAGGCCACACGCGGCACCCATCCGGGCCAGGGCACGGTCGAAACACGGGTCAGCAGTTCCTCGACCAGCGCGGCCTCGCCGAGCTTGCGCGTGCGGGCGAGCTCCTCACGCGCGGCCTCGGCGTGCTCCGGGGGGCCGAGCCCCGGCCGCGCCCGTCGCGCCACCGCCACCAGCGCCTGCGCCAGCCCCAGTGGCCGACGAAGCGACGGCATCGACAACGGCACCCGCAGGAAGGCGCACAGCGCGGTGGGCAGGTCGACGACGGCCACACAAAGCGCGTGCGAGAGCCGCTGCCCGCCGCCCGGGCCGACCGCAAGGGTGCGCACCGCCGGATTCGTTGCGCACGCAAGCTTTTCGGCATCGCGCTGGCCTGCGGTGCTCGCAGCCGCCGCATCGACGCCCAGCCGCGGCAGCGTCACCACCGAGCGCGGCGGCGCGCTCATGTTCGCCAGGCAAACCGCGCCCGCCTCAGTCGGCATGACCGCCCTCGGGGTCGAGCCGCTCGCGCAGCGCCGCCTGCTGGCGCCGCAACAGCTCCGGACGCGAGGCGCCCTCGTCGCTCAGGTAGAGCGCCGCGCCCAGGTTGCCGAGCGCCACCTGATCGGGATCGGCCGGGTCCATCGCCCCCAGCGCCGCCACCAGCGCGTTGAAGGGCGCGATGCGATTGCGCGCAAGCTCGTGCCGCAGGCTGGCGCGGTCCTCGTAGGCGATCTGCGCGACGAAGGGCTCGGCCAGCAGCTCGAGCGTCGGCGCGTCCACGCAGTCGCGCTCGGCCAGCACCGGCAGCAGCTCCTGCGCGAGGATCCAGCGCGCTTGCTTGTCCTGCGCGGCCAGCGCATCGCACACCAGCGCCGACATCGTGTTCCTGGGGACGCAGCCGGCCTCGCGCACCAGTGCCGCGAGCGCGAGCCCCACGCGGCGCACTGGATGCGCCTCGTCGAGGATGCGGGCCAGGGTCGCGTCGGCCTGCGCCTGCGCGGCCGCCTCCACGGCGGCGCGGTGCACGGTGGCGATCATGCCGGCGTCGAGCGCCTTTGCCTGCGCGCGCTGCGGCAGCGAGTGGCGCAGCGCCGCGAACGCCGAGTCGTCCAGCACCTCGCCATCGCCGAGCAGCCGCCGCGCCCCGTGCACCGCCGCGATGTTGGCCGCGAGCATCGCCGCCCGCCGGCCCGAGATCGCGAGCCCGGCCTGACGCAGCGGCACGATCAGCGCGGCCGTGTAGGCGGTGATCCACGCCTCGTGCAACTGCGCCAGCAGGGGCACGGCCTCCCGGCAGCGCGCCACCAGCCCGGGCAGCTCGAGGCCGGTGCCCGGCAGGGCGGGCGTCGCGTGGCTCGGCGTCAGTCCGCTGCGGATCACCCGGCGCCGATCCTCGGGGGGCAGGTCGATCAGCGCAGGCAGCGACAGCACGAAGCCGAAGCGGTCGGCGAGCGCGGGATCCAGCGGCAGCGAGCCGGCGTAGACATCCGCCTCATCGTCCGTCGCGGCGCCGTCGTCCGGGGCGGGGGGATTCATCGCGGCCCACCGGTAGCGCAGCGCCTCCAGCGCCACGCCCTGCACCCGCCGCTCGTGCACGATCGAGAAGAGCTTGTTCTGCACCTCGGGCCGGCAGCGGCTGATCTCGTCAAGGAACACGCTCTGCGCGCCCCACAGCGTGGCCGGGGTGCGCAGGTAGCGCAGGCCGTCGCCGTCGGGCACCGGAAAGCCGACGAGGTCGTCGAAGGACAGCAGGCTCGCGTTGTAGTGGCGGTGCTCCAGGCCCAGCGCCGCGGCGAGCCGCTCGAGCAGCGCGCTCTTGGCGCTGCCGTGCGGGCCGATCAGCAGCAGCGGCGTCTCGGTGGCGAGCGCCGCCAGCACCGGCGCATCGAGGTGCGTCAGGCCGTGCAGGCCCAGGCCCGCCAGCAGCCGCGTGCGCGGCGACGCGGGCAGGGGACCCGGGGCGGGAGGCTCGGCGGCGGGGTCGGCCGCGGGATGATCCGCCGAGCGGGTCGCGGGCGGGGTCGAGGGTTGGGCCACCTGGGTGGCGGCCTGTGTGCGCGTCGTGCGCCGGGTCATGATGCTGCTCCCACCGTCCTGGCATGCGGCGCGGGCAGCGCCGGACGGGACGAGGCGCAGCCGACGCTTTAGCAGTACTTGTGAATCGCCCCGCAAGTTGTCGCTTAACTCGGCGATGAAACGAAAACGGCCCTCGCGAGCGAGGGCCGTGCGCCTGCTTGGATTGCGTCAGCGTCTTGCTGCGCCACATCCCCGGCTGGGTCCGGGTACCACCTTGCCGCAGAGGGGCAGGTTGGTGACAGGCAGGCGGCCTGTGCTCGCGATGAGTGGCACAAGTATAAGCCGCGATTCGCGCCGCGGCAACGCGCCGGGCCGGTGGGTCAGGGCGCGGCGACGCTCCTGGCGATCACGTCGGCAACCCAGGCGTTCAGGCTCTTGCCCTGCATCTCGGCCGCGAGCGCCGCTCGCGCATGAAGTTCGGGCTTGAGACGAAGCCTGAACTGACCCGAGTAGGCGTGATCGGGGTCCCGGCCGAGTACGCGGCAGGTCTCGAGGTAGTCGTCGACCGCTTCCTCGAATGAGGATCGCAGTTCGGAGACCGAGTCCCCGTGGAATCCGACCACATCGCGGATACCCGCGATGCGCCCGACGAAGCAGCCGTCTTCCTCGCTGTACTCCACGCGTGCAGCGTAGCCCTTGTACGTCATCGTATTCATGGCTCGATTCCCAGGCTTTGCAGCAACCGACGCGCATCGCGGATCTGGTAAGGCTTGGCGTCCTTCTCGGGATGGGGGCGATGGAACGTGCCCACGATGCCGTCCTTCTCGAATCGCACGCGGGAGCCATTACCTTCGATGACGCGAAAACCGACCGCGACCAGGAGGTTCTCGACACGGCGCCACGGCAGGGTGCGCGCCACCGGATCGCTGAATATTGCCTCCAGGGTTCGTCGATGTCCTGCATTCACCCCATAATGGTACCAATTCCCGGTTCCTTATCCAATCCTTGGCCCACCCATGCCCCCACCCATCACCGAACACGTCGCCCGCTCCCCGCGGCACACCACCTTCTACCTCGCCTGCGGACCGCAGGACGGGCCGCTGATCGTCTTCGTGCACGGCTGGCCCGAGCTGTCGATCAGCTGGCGCCATCAGCTCGCCGCCTTCGGCGCGCTCGGATTTCGCGCGGTGGCGCCCGACATGCGCGGCTACGGCCGCTCCACGGTGCATCCGCGGCACGAGGACTACGCGATCGAGCAGTCGACCGCCGACATGGTCGAGCTCATCGACGCGCTGGGCCGCGAGCGCGCGATCTGGGTCGGGCACGACTGGGGCACGCCGGTGGTCTGGGCGCTGGCCGCGCACCACGCGCCTCGCTGCCTCGGCGTGGCCGGTCTGTGCGTGCCCTACATGCCCGACGGTTTCGCGCCCGACACGCTGATCCCGCTGGTCGACCGCGAGCGCTATCCGGCCGACCAGTACCCGGCCGGGCAATGGGAGTACCAGCGCTTCTACGAGGAGAACTTCGAGCGCGCGGTGGCCACCTTCGAGGCCGACGTGCCGGCCACGGTGAAAGCACTCTTCCGCCGCCCCGATCCCAGGGGCGCCAGCGGCTTCAGCCGCCTGGCCAACGTGCGCCGCGACGGCGGCTGGTTCGGCGGCGCCGCGCGCGCGCCCGACCTGCCGCGGGACCACACCCTGCTCACCGAGGAGGACCTGACCCGCTACGCGAGCGCGCTGCAGGCCAACGGCTTCTTCGGCCCCGACGCCTGGTACATGAACGGCGCGGCCAACATCGCCCACGCGCGCCGCGCCCCCGACGGCGGCCGGCTGTCGATGCCGGTGCTCTTCTTGCATGGCCTGCACGACGCCACCTGCCTCACCGTCGGCACGCGCCTGGCCGACCCGATGCGCGCCCACTGCGCCGACCTGCACGAGATCACCCTGCCCACCGGCCACTGGATGGCGCAGGAGCTGCCCGAGCAGGTCAACGCCGGCCTGGCCGGCTGGATCGCGCGCAGGCTGCCGCAGGCCTGGCCGTGCGCGCTTCCTGGCCAGGGGTGATAGCTGGCGTTGTCATTGACAACAACACCTTTCGTTGTCATTGTTCACAACATGAAGGCCGTGGAGCTCTTGCGGCGGCGGATTCCCTACACCGAGACCGCGTTCGCCGAACTTGTGCTCTGGCGACTCGCAACGCCCCTGCCGGGGTCGTCCCACTCCTTCAAGTACCGTCTTGCGTATGTGATCGATGGGGTATGCGTGCTGCGATACGACAACGAGGCTGGCAAGGGCGATCACCGACACTGGAGGGGGAGAGAGTCGCGGTACGTCTTCGAGAGCGTCGAAGGTCTCCTCGACGCCTTCCAGCGCGACATCGAGAGGATTCAACGTGAAGACCGTGATTCTTGACGTCCGTCCGCCGTCGGATTCGATGGCCGATTTCGCCCGCGCGTGGAGGACCGGCAAGGCGTCGCGCACGGACAGGATCTCTTTCGCGAGCCCGGAGCTCCTCTGGAAGGTGCTGACGGCGAAGCGGTGGGCGTTGCTGAAGGCCCTGGCCGGCGCCGGCCCGATGACTGTTCGGGAGGCGGCGCGGCGCGTCGGACGCGACGTCAAGGCGGTCCACACCGATATGACAGCCCTGCTCGCGGCAGGCGTGCTGAACCGGACGCAGTCTGGTCAGGTCGAGTTCCCGTACGACGCCGTGAAGGTCGAGTTCCTGCTTCAGGCCGCCTGACGGGCAGGCGCGCGGCGGCCCCGTTCGCCCCTGTCGAACGGGCGCAGCCCCACCCCTACAGCCACGCCGAGATCGCCTCCAGCGGCTTCTTCACGCCGCCGTGCACCGGCACCTGGCAGCCCGGCTTCGGGTAGCCGGCCACCATCAGGATCACCGGCTTCTCGCTGGCGGGACGCCCGCAGAGTTCGCTCAGGAAACCCATCGGGCTGGGGGTATGCGTGAGCGTGGCCAGCCCCGCGTGGTGCAGGGCGGCGATCAGGAAACCGGTGGCGATGCCCACGCTCTCGGGCACGTAGTAGTGACTGAAGCGCGAGCCGTCGGCGCGCACGCCCCACTTCTGCGCGAAGATCGCGATCAGCACCGGCGCCTCCTCGAGGAAGGGCTTGTCGGGATCGGTGCCCAGCGGGCTGAGCGCATCCAGCCATTCCTGCGGCGCGCGCCCGCCGTAGAAGGCGCGTTCCTCGGCCTCGGCGGCCTGGCGGATGCGCCGCTTGCGCTCGGCATCGGTGATCACGCAGAAGAACCACGGCTGCTGGTTGGCGCCCGAGGGCGCGGTTCCGGCCGCGCGCAGGCAGTGCTCGATC
>JBIIHU010000021.1:0-24144 GCA_044235405.1 Burkholderiaceae bacterium | reverse complement strand
ATCGAGGCCGCCAGCGCCACCGCGTACCCGCCGACATCGCGCTGCACGCCCTTGGGCTTGCCGGTGGTGCCCGAGGTGTACAGCGTGTAGCTGATCTCGTTGGACTCGAGCCAGGTGACCGGCACCTGCGCGTCGCGATGACGCTCGCGCAGCACCGCGTAGTCGAGATCGCGGCCGGCCGTGCGCGCGAACGGCGCGAGACCCCGGTCGACCATCAGGACGGCCGCCGGCTTGTGCGCGGCAAGCGAGATCGCCTCATCGAGCAGCGGCTTGTAGGGCACGACCTTGCCGCCGCGCGAGCCCGCGTCGGCGCTGACGACCACCTTGGGCTGCGCATCATCGATGCGGGTGGCCAGGCTGTGCGAGGCGAAGCCGCCGAACACCACCGAGTGGATGGCACCGATGCGCGCGCAGGCATACATCGCGAACACCGCCTCGGGAATCATCGGCAGGTAGATCAGCACCCGATCGCCGCGCCCCACGCCCTGCTCGAGCAGGATCGCCGCCATCCGCTGAACCTCGCGATGAAGCTCGGCGAAGGAATACACGCGCTCCTCGTCGGTCTCGGTCGAGACGAAGATCAGCGCGGGCCGATCGGCCTGCGTGGCCAGGTGCCGGTCGATCGCGTTGTGGCACAGGTTGGTCTGCCCACCGACGAACCAGCGCGCGAAGGGCGGACGGCTCGCATCGAGCACCCGCTCGAAGGGCACGTGCCAGTCGATCAGGGCGGCCTGCTCGGCCCAGAACCCCTCGCGGTCCTCGATCGAGCGCCGGTGGAATGCCTCGAGATCTTCGCTCATGCCGCCTGTCCTCCTTGCCGGAGATTGTCGGTCACCGCCCTTACTCGGTCCTGACTCGTGGCGTAGCGGTGCGCACCCGACGGCAACCTGCCGGGCGCTTTTCGAGACGCCGGCGGGCTTTGACAGCAACCAGGCTTTTGCCTACCCTTGCGCCCGATGACGGAAACCCGCCTGACCCGAATCGTGTCGCCTGCACGGCAGTCACCTCGCGATGCAGCCCTGCCTGGCCCGGCGCGCCGGCGGCTGCGCGCGGGCGTGCTCGCGCTGGCGCTCGCCACGGCGACACTCGCCCCGCACACCGTCGTGCGTGCTGAGGAAAGCGAGGTCAACGCCGGGACGGAGCTCGTGCTGCGCGCCTTGTCGCTGCTGGGGGTCCACTACCGCTTCGGTGGCAGTTCGCCCGACACCGGACTGGACTGCAGCGGCCTCGTGCGGCATGTCTTTCGCGAAGCGGTCGGCATGGTCCTGCCGCGACGAGCCGTCGAGATCAGCCGTGCCGGCGAGGTCATCGATCCCGCGCAACTCCGGCCGGGCGACCTGGTCTTCTACAACACGCTGCGCCGCACCTTCTCGCATGTCGGCATCTACATCGGCGACGGCCGTTTCGTGCACGCGCCCTCGCGCGGGGGCGGCGTACGTGTCGAGGAGATGAGCGACAGCTACTGGCGCACGCGCTTCAACGGCGCGCGCAGGGTTCTGGCCGAAGGCATCAGTCCCGACCGCCTCGGGCTCGATCGCCTGATCGCCGGGCAGCGCGCCGAGCCCCAGCCGACCCGCTGAGCATCGGCCGGGCCTTTCGTAAGGTCCGCCGGATCAGCCGCCGGCGGTGGCCACCGGCCTGATGGCCGCCTGCAGCGCTGGCAGTGCCGCGCGAAGCGCCTCGGCGCCGTGCGCGATCGCGCCGACACGATCGTTGAAGTCGGCGGAGCCGCGATCGCCCACCGCGGGAAAGACCACCACGTCAGCCTCGCGCAGTTCGCCCGCCGCCAGGTGCTGACCCATGATCGCGAAGGTCTGCAGCAGCACGCGAGGAATCGTGTCGGTCTCCTGGAAGCGCGGCCGCGCCGCGATGTCGACGGCGAGCACCCGCTCGGCACCCATCGCTCGCGCCACCCGCACCGGCACCGGGCTCGCGAGCCCGCCATCGACATACTCGCGCCCGCCGATGCGGACCGGTTCGAAGACACCAGGCACCGCACTGGAAGCGCGCACTGCGAGACCGGCGTCGCCGCTGCGGGCAACCCGCATCGAGCCGTCGTAGAGGTCGGTCATCACCGCCCCGAAAGGCAGCGCGAAGCGCTCGATCGGACGCCCCGACACCCATCGGTTGACCACGTCCTGCAACGCCCGGCCGCGCAGCACGCCGCGCGCGCTGATCGTCCAGTCGCCCAGCAGCGCCTCGTCGAGCCCGAGCGCGGCCTCGCGCAGCGCCCTGGGGCTCATGCCGCTCGCATACAGCGCGCCCACCAGGCTGCCGGCGCTCGTGCCGACGACGAGGTCGGGACGAATGCCGGCCTGCTCGAGGGCCTCGATGACACCGACATGGGCAAAGCCCCGCGCCGCGCCGCCACCGAGTGCCAGCCCGAGTCGCGGTCGGCGGCCAGGCAACGGCGAGGCGGCGGGCGGCACACGCTCACCGCCGGCCGTGGGCCGCACGACACCGTCACCGGAGACCGGCGCGCGCGGTGCCGACCCGCAGCCCGCCAGCCATGCCGCGGCCGCCAGTGGCAGCATCGCCGCGCGCCTGCGAACACGCCAGCGGTTATTCTCGGCAACAGGAATCGATCTCATTTGCATTAGCATTGTCTTTCCTCTAGACTGATTCCCATGACGAACCCGAATCGCCCACACCCGATGATGGAACAAGTACCCGTGCCGATCCGCCGCTCGACCCTGAGCGCCCTGTTGGCCCTCGCCCTGCGCCCCGCCCTCGCGCTCGCCATCGCAGCGGGCCCGGTCGCCGCCATCGCCCAGGAAAAGGTGCTCAACCTCTACTCGGCGCGCCATTACCAGACCGATGAGGCCCTGTACGCCAACTTCACGCGCCAGACCGGGATCCGGATCCAGCGCATCGAGGCGGGCGATGAAGCCTTGCTCGAGCGCCTGCGCAGCGAGGGTCGCAACAGCCCCGCCGACGTCGTGCTGCTGGTCGATGCCGCGCGCCTGTGGAAAGCGCAGAGCGAAGGCCTGTTCCAGCCGCTGCGCTCGCCCGCGCTCGAAGCCCGCATCCCCGCCAATCTTCGCGGCCCCGACGAAGGCAAGGGCAGCGAGTGGTTCGCCTACTCCACGCGTGCGCGGATCATCGTCTACAACCGCGCCACGGTGCAGCCCGATCAGGTCCGCCAGTACGCCGACCTCGCCCAACCGACGCTCAAGGGCAAGGTCTGCACGCGATCCGGCACCCATCCGTACATGCTGTCGCTGATCGGGGCGCTGGCCGAGCATCTCGGCGAAGCCGCGGCCGAGCAGTGGGCGCGCGGCGTGGTCGCCAACTTCGCGCGCAGCCCTCGGGGCGGCGACACCGACCAGATCAAGGCGGTCGCGAGCGGCGAGTGCGGCGTGGCGCTGACCAACAGCTACTACCTCGCGCGCCTGATGCGCTCGACCCGCGCCGAGGACCGCGAGATCGTCGCGCGCATCGGCGTCGTGATGCCCGACCAGGCAGGACGCGGCACGCACATGAATGTCTCTGGCGGCGCGATCGCGCGACATGCGCCCCACCGCGATGCGGCGGCGGCGTTCCTCGAATACCTGGCGAGCGACGAGGCGCAGCGGCTGTTCGCCGACGGCAACAACGAGTGGCCGGTGGTAGCCTCGGTGAAGATCGGCAATCCGGCGCTCGAGGCCCTGGGCAGCTTCCGCCAGGACAAGCTTCCGATCGGGCAGATCGGCCGAGCGCAGTTGGCCGCCGCGCGGATCATCGACCGGGCGGGCTGGCGCTGAGGCGAAGCGAGCTCTCGCGCCGAGCGGGCTTGCAGGGCCCGCTCGTCCATGCTCAGCCCTGGGCGGCGATCACCTTGACCTCGACCCGGTACTGCGGCCGCGCGAGCGCCGCCTGCACCGTGGCACGCGGCGGGGTCTGGCCCGGCACCACCCAGGCATCCCAGACGCTGTTCATCGCCGCGAACTCGTCCATCGATGCGATAAAGATGGTGGCCTGCAGGATGCGCGCCTTGCTGCTGCCGGCCTCGGCCAGCAGCCGGTCGACCGCCGCCAGCACCTGGGCGGTCTGGCCGCGGATGTCCTGCGAAGGGTCGTCGGCCACCTGGCCGGCCAGGTAAACGACGCCGTTGTGGATGGCGACCTCCGACATGCGGGGGCCGACGTGCAGACGCTGAATGGTCATCGGGGAAGCTCTCGGGCAGCGGTTGGCCGGACCGGGAGCCACGTGGCCAGCACGCCGTCGGCGCCGGCAGGCCGGACGAGGCACCCGGTAGAATCCGCGGAGTCTATCAGGGAGACCCATCGTGAAAGGCAGGACCGCTCTCGTCACAGGCTCAACCAGCGGCATCGGCCTGGGCATCGCCCGGGCACTGGCTGCCCGGGGCGCCGACATCGTGCTCAACGGCTTCGGCGATCCGGCCGACATCGAGGCGCTGCGCGCCGGCCTTGCGGCCGAACATGGGGTGCGGGTGAGCTTCGAAGCTGCCGATCTGACGCGCGCCAACGAGATCGACGCGCTGTTCGCGCGGCTGACGCAGGCCGGCATCGGGATCGACATCCTGGTCAACAACGCCGGCATCCAGCATGTCGCGCCGGTGGAGCACTTCCCGGTCGAGCGCTGGGATGCGGTGATCGCCCTGAACCTGTCGGCGGCCTTCCACACCACACGTTGCGCGCTGCCCGGCATGAAGGCTCGGGGCTGGGGCCGCGTGATCAACATCGCCTCGGCACATGGCCTGGTGGCCTCGGTCGAGAAGTCCGCGTATGTCGCGGCCAAGCATGGCATCGTCGGCCTCACCAAGGTGGTGGCGCTCGAGACCGCCCGCACCGGCATCACCTGCAACGCGATCTGCCCGGGCTGGGTGCTCACGCCGCTCGTGCAGAAGCAGATCGAGGCGCGCGCCCGCCAGGCCGGCATCAGCCAGGACGAGGCAAGGCTCGCGCTCGTCAGCGAGAAGCAGCCCTCGGGCGAGTTCGTCACCACCGAGCAGCTCGGCGAGCTCGCGGTGTTCCTGTGTTCCGACGCTGCCGCACAGGTGCGGGGCGTGGCCTGGGCGATGGACGGCGGCTGGACGGCGCAATAGAAGGCGCGATCGACGGCGCGCTGTCCTCTGGTGACACGGGCGGGGTCTCGTCGAGCGGTCCCGCCGGCTCGGCACCGGCGGCCTGGAGCCGCCAGTAGCGCGGGGAATCGGCGCGGGCGCGCTCGATGCGCGGCACCCCGGAGGCGCCCAGCCGCAGGGTGATCGCGCCGTCGCGGTCGGTTCGCAGAATGGCGATGCCCGCATCGCGATAGCGCGCCATGATCCGGGGCGCGGGATGACCGAAGCGGTTTCGGTAGCCCGCCTGCACGATCGCCCAGCGCGGCGCCACCGCGGCCAGGAAGGCCGGTGTCGACGACGTCTTCGAGCCATGGTGCGGCACCAGCAGAAGGTCGGCGCGCAGGTCCCCGGGGGCGCTGCGTCTCAGGATGCGCGCTTCCTGGGCGGCCTCGATATCGCCCGCGAGGATCGCCGAGGCGTGCGGTGATTCGATCCGCAGCACGCAGCTCGCCGCGTTGTCGGCGCTGCGCTTGACCACCGGCTCGTCGTCGGCCGGATGCAGCCACACGAAGCGTGTGCGGCCCCACTGCCACTGCTCGCCCGCGCGACAGCGATGGTGCCGCGGGGCTGCGCGCACCACCGGGTGCTGCGCGTCGAGCGACGAGGCGACCCAGTCGACCCGCAGCTGCCGCAGCAGCGACAGCGCCCCGCCGGCATGATCGGTATCGGCATGGGACACCACCAGCGCCTGCAGATGATCGATACCCCTGGCCCGCAGGTAGGGGCCGACCAGCCGCAGCCCGGCATCGCTGTCGGCGCTCCAGGACGGCCCGGTATCGTAGAGCAGCCGCCCCTCGGCGGTCTCGATCAGGACCGCCATGCCCTGCCCCACGTCCAGCGCGGTGATGCGCAGCTCGTCGGGTCCGGGCGAGTCCACCGGCGCAAGCAGCAGCGGCAGCAGCGCGCCGGTGGCCCAGGCTCGGCCGGGCACCGGCCACGGTGCCAGCAGAACCGCGCACCCGAGCACCGCGAGAAGCAGCGGCGCCGGCCCGGGCGTGGGCAGCACCACGGCTGCCCAGGGCAGTGCATCGCACCAGGCGAGCGCGGCGAGCAGGCCTTCGGTGGCCAGCGCGGCCAGTCCGAGCAACCAGCCGCCGATCGGCAGGGGCAAGGGCGCGAGCAGGCCACCGGCCAGCGCCACCGGCGTCACCAGGCCGGACACCACCGGGATCGCGAAGGCGTTGGCCAGCGGGCCCACCAGCGACACCGAGGCGAAGAAGAGCACGCCGAGCGGCAGCAGCGCCACGGTGGCGGCAACCTGCGTGCGCACGGCCTCGACCAGCATCCGGGGCCGCTCGACCCGCGCGGCGGCGCCATGCCACACGATCGCGCCAACCGCCGCGAAGGAGAGCCAGAAACCGGCCGCCATCGGTGCCCAGGGGTCCAGCAGGCAGACCGTCGCCGCGGCGGTGCACAGCACGTCGCGGATGCGCCGGGCGCGCCCGAGCACCACGGCACAACCCGCCGCCGCGACCATCCAGCAGGTCCGCTGGGCCGGCAGCCCCCAGCCGGCAAGCCCCGCGTAGCCGAAGGCCACCAGCGTCGCCCCCGCCCAGGCCGCCCGCGGCGCGCTCACCAGGCCCGCCAGCGGGCGAGCGCGTCCCCCCGGTGCCGGCACCCGCAGCGGCAGCCGCCACAGGCGCCGCACGAGGCCCGCGCCGAGCGCGGCGAGCATCGTGATGTGGAGCCCCGAGATGCTCATCAGGTGCCCCACGCCGGTGCGGTTGAAGCGCTCCCACCACAGGCCGGGGATGGCGGCCTGGTCGCCGACGACGAGCGCGACCAGCACGCCGCGTACGGCCTCGTCGGCATCGCCGAGGGCCCGCAGCATCGCCGCGCGCAGCACGGTGCGCGCGCGCTCCACCAGCGCGCCAGGCTGCGGCACCAGCGGGTCCAGCCGCTGGGCCACGACCCGCGCCCCGGCGGCCATGCGCACGCTGCCGGTGGCGGCCACGCCCTCCTGCAGGGCACGCAGCTCGGCGTCGAACAGGCCTGGATTCTGCGGCGACAGGCTGCGCTTGAGCCGCACGGCGAGCCGCCAGCGTTCACCGGGCACGAACGGAGCCGCTGCGCCGGCAGCGCCCCGACCCGCAGGCCAGTGCAGACGCAGGCGGGCACCCACGGGACAACCCGGCAGCCGATCCTCGCAGGCCTCGAGAGCGAGGCTGGTGCGCCAGCCGCGCGAGGCAGCGAGCGGCATCTCGTCGATGACGCCACGCACGACGATCTCGATGCCCTCGAGCCCTGCGGGCAGGCGCTGCGCGAGCGCCTGCTGGGCGCGCAGCATCGCCCAGGCGACACTGCCGGCAGCCACCGCCATCAGCAGCAGCGCGCCGACAACCGACCGCCAGGCAAGCATCCGACGCAGGGCGCGGGTGCCCGGCAGCCATGCCATCCGGCGGCGCACCGCAGGCCATCGCAGCAGCAGGCACAGCGCGGCCACGCCTGTGAGCCAGACCGGCCCGTCGGCGGGCAGCGTCCCGGGCCAGTGCTGCACGGCGGCGCAAGCCGCCACGACCACCGCCCCGGGGGGAAGCCAGCGTGCGGGATCGATCGAGCGGCAGGCGTGCGGGCCGGGCATCGCCCGATGCTCGACCCGCAGCGCCCCGCGCGCCATCGGCCGGAAGTCGTGCCCGGCCCGGCATGAAGACCTGCCCCCGGGACGTCGGATCGACCGCCCGAGGGCGCGGGATCAGGCGGGCGACGCCTCGCCGGACACGCTGCCGGGCACGCTGCGCAGGCGCGGCAGCACCCGCACGGCGTTGGCCGTGGTGCGCTGCGAGACCGCCGCCACCGACTCGCCACGCAGTTCGGCGAACACCTCGGCGATCCGTCCGAGTTCGGCCGGTTCGTTGCGCGCCGGGTGCAGCCACGCCGGCGCGATATCGGGCGCGTCGGTCTCGAGCACATGGGCCTCGGCAGGCAGTTCGGCGGCCAGCCGGCGGATCTGGCGGGCGCGCTCGAAGGTCATCGCGCCGCCGAAACCCAGCGCGAAGCCGAGGCCCAGAAAGGCCTGCGCCTGCTGCAGGCTGCCGTTGAAGGCATGAGCGATGCCCCCCGCAGGACGCCAGCGGCGCAGCTGCTTGAGCACGGCATCCTGGGCACGCCGCACATGCAGGATCACCGGCAGCGAGAACTCGCGCGCCAGGCGCAGCTGCGCCACGAGAAAGCGTTCCTGGCGCTCGCGATCGAGGCCGGGCACGAAGTGATCGAGGCCGATCTCGCCGACCGCGATGAGATCGGGGTCGTCAGCCGCCGCGCGCAGCGCCTCGCGCAGCAGCTCGAGATCCTCGTCGCGCGCCTGCGCCACGTACATCGGGTGGATGCCGAGCGCGTAGGCGCAGCGAGCGCCGCCGCGCGCACCGGCGAGCGCCCGCACCGCCTCGAAATTGGCCGCCTCCACCGCAGGCACGACGATCGTGTCGACACCGGCCCGCAAGGCCGCATCGCGCAGCCGCGGGATCTCGCCGGCGAACTCGGCCGCGTCGAGGTGACAGTGGGTGTCGATCAGCAAGACCGGGCTCCGTGCGAGGCGCCGCTCACGCCACCGCGACGAGCACGCCCTCGCGCAGCGCCAGCCGCCGCTCGCAGCGGGCGGCGAGTTCGGTGTCGTGGGTGACGATCACGAAGGCGGTGCCGCGGTCGTGGCCGAGCGACTCGATCAGCGCGAAGATCTGGTGAGCGGTTGCACGGTCGAGGTTGCCGGTGGGCTCGTCGGCCAGCACGCAGCGCGGCTGCGTGACCAGCGCCCGCGCCAGCGCGACCCGCTGCCGCTCGCCTCCCGAGAGCTCGCCGGGAAGGTGCTCGAGCCGGGCCGCCAACCCGACCTGCCCGAGGAGCTCGGCAGCCGCCGCCCGCGCGCGCGCCGGGGTCTCGCGGCGGATGCGCAGCGGCATCGCGACGTTGTCGAGCGCGCTGAATTCCGCGAGCAGGTGGTGGAACTGGTAAACGAAGCCGAGCAGACGGTTGCGCCGCTCGCCCAGCGCCCGGTCGTCGAACGACGACACGTCGTCATCGAGCCATCGCACCCTCCCGGCGCTAGGCGAATCGAGCCCGCCGAGCAGGTGCAGCAGCGTGCTCTTGCCGCTGCCCGATGCGCCGATGATCGCGATCCGCTCGCCAGCGCGCACCGCAAGCGACACGTCGCGCAGGACCTCGACACGATGCCGTCCCTCGTCGAAGCGGCGCGCGAGACCCTCGCACGAGAGGACGACGCCTGGGTCGGCGGTCGGCGCGGGCGCCACGGGCACACTACTCATGGCGCAGCGCCTGCGCCGGCCGCACGCGCGAAGCGCGCCAGCTCGGGTAGAGCGTGGACGCGAGCGCGAGGACGCACGACACCACGCCGATCAGCCCGACATCGGCCCACCGCAGATCGCTGGGCAGGCTGCTGATGAAGTAGACCCCCTTCGGCAGCACCTGGAACCCGAAGGCGCGCTCGACCGCGCCGACCACCCGATCGACATTGAGCGCGAGCAGCACGCCACCGGCCACACCGATGCCCGTGCCCAGCAACCCGATCACCGATCCCTGCACCACGAAGATCTTCATGATGCCCGCCGGGCTCGCTCCGAGCGTGCGCAGGATCGCGATGTCGGGCTGCTTGTCGGTCACCGTCATCACGAGCATGGACACCAGGTTGAAGGCCGCCACCGCGATGATCAGCGTGAGGATGATGAACATCATGCGTTTCTCGATCTGCACCGCCGCGAACCAGTTGCGGTTCTCGCGCGACCAGTCGCGCACATAATGGTCCGCGCCGAGCGCGGCACCGAGCTCGCGCGCGATCCGGGGCGCGGCGAGCATGTCGTCGGTCTTCAAACGCACGCCGCTCGCGCCCTCGACGCGAAACAGTCGCCCGGCATCGGCCAGGTGGGCGAGCACCAGGCTGCTGTCGTACTCGTAGTGCCCGGACTCGAAGATGCCGGTGACCGTGAACTGGCGCAGGCGCGGCACCACGCCCGCGGGCGTGGCGGTGCCCTCGGGCGCGATGAGCGCAAGCCGGTCGCCCACCTGCAGCAGCAGTTGGCGCGCCATCTCGGCGCCCACCAGCAGGCCGAACTCACCGGGCGCCAGCCCGCCGAGCAGCCGGCCCGATGGCCCGGCCAGGAAATCCGAGACCGTGGCTTCGAGCGCGGGATCGATACCGCGCACCACCACGCCACGGACGAGCTCGCCACGCGCGATGATCGCCTGACCCGCCACGAACGGGGCCGCGCCGATCACCCGGGGGTGAGCTCGCAGCCGATCGACCAGCGGCCGCGGCTCGGGCAGACCGGCCGGCGGGCCATAGACCTCGATGTGCGAGAGCACCGACAGCATGCGGTCGGTGACCTCCTTCTGGAAGCCGTTCATGACCGACAGCACGGTGATCAGGGCGGTCACGCCGAGCGCGATCCCGGCCACCGACAGCGCGGCGATGAACGAGATGAAGCCGTCGCGACGACCGGCGCGCCGGCTGGCGCGGGTGTAGCGCAGACCGATCTGGAATTCGTAGGGGAGCGGCAAGGCGATGGGGCGGCGCGGCTGGAAGAAAGGCGGGGGGCAGTCGGGCCGGATGCGATCGAGTTTGCCATAGAATCCGCGGCCACCCGATCGCGCATGAAAGAGCTCATCCTGCTGTGTGCCGGCGCTGCCGGCGATCCCCCACCCGACGATGCCGGTCTCGTGCCGCCGTCGCGCGGCGAACTGCAGCGCCTGCTCGCCCGCGGTGTGCTTTGTCAGGATCGGCGGATCGCCGGCGACCCGCAGCTGGAACTCCCCGAGGACGCGTGGCTGCGCGAGCGCTTCGCGGTGCCGTCGTCCGACTGCATCGAGGCGCTCGCCGGCGCGCGCGAGGGCCTTCAGGCTCCCTGGTGGAGCCTCACGCCCTGCCACCTGCACATCGGTCTGGACCACGCCATGCTGGTCGACCCGGGGCAACTCGCGCTCGCCCCCGACGAGGCCGAGGCCCTCGCCGCGGCGGTCACCGAGACCTTCTCGGCCGCAGGGCTGGCGCTGCGCTGGCCACGCCCCGATCACTGGTTCGCGCTCGGCGCGCCCTGGCGCCTGCAGGCCTGGCCCTGGACGCTGGCGAGCGGCCGCAATGTCGTCGCGTGGCAGCCGACCGGCGACGACGGCCGTGCCTGGCGCCGGCTGCTCACCGAGATCCAGATGATCTGGCACGACCATCCGGTCAACCAGGCTCGGGGCGAGCGCGGGCAGCGACCTGTCAACGCGCTCTGGCTGAACGGCTTCGTACTCGGCGCCCGGACATCGCCGGCGCCACCGGGCTCGCCGGTGCACGCGGGCGCGTCGGTGCAAGCAGGCGCGTCGGTGCAAGCGGGCGCGTCCCCCGGCGCGCTACTCACCGCGCGCCCTGCCCTGGCCGGTCTGGCCGAGCGCGCCGGCTGGACCGTGCTCGACACCCCCGCCCGGCAGCTCGACCCTGCGGCGGCCGCCGATGCCGCCGGCACGGGCACGCTGCTGATCGACGCCGGCGACTGGCGCACCGCCCGACGCCTTGGCGACCGCGATGCGTGGCTGCGGGCCTGGAGCGACTTCGACGCGTGGCTCGCGCGGCCGGTATTCGCCACCGCGCTCGGCCGGGCGCAGGGCCGCCTGCGAGTGGTGTGCACCGCGGAACGCCGCCTCGTCGAGCTTGCGACGCCCGGCATCCCGGCATGGCGTTTCTGGCAGCGCCTGGACGCCCTGCGCGCGATCGGTGCGAACCCGGTCAAGCCGGCACGCCCGCGAGCCGAACCATGACCGCCCCCTCCCCCCGGATCGTCACCCGCGCGGTGTCGCCGCCGGACCAGGCCCGCCTGCTCGCCTCGGGCCTGCACCCGGTGCTCGCGCGGGTCTATGCCGGTCGCGGCATCGCTTCGCCCACGGATCTCGCCGGGACGCTGGGCGAACTGCTGCCGCCCGACGGCATGCTCGGGATCGACGCGGCGGCGGTCCGACTGGCCGATGCGATCGCGCGCCGCGAGCCGATGCTGATCGTGGCCGACTACGACTGCGATGGCGCCACCGCCTGCGCGATCGGGGTGCGCGGGCTGCGCGCGATGGGTGCCGAGGTCGACTTCCTGGTCCCCAACCGGCTCGAACACGGCTACGGGCTGACGCCGCCGATCGTCGACCTGGCGCTGGCGCCCGAGCGCCGGCCTCGCCCCGCACTGATCATCACGGTGGACAACGGCATCGCGAGCCTCGAAGGCGTGGCTCGGGCGGGCGAGTGCGGCGTTGACGTGATCGTGACCGACCACCACCTGCCCGGACCGGCGCTGCCGCAGGCGCGGGCGATCGTCAACCCCAACCAGCCCGGCTGCGGCTTCGCGAGCCGGCATCTCGCGGGAGTGGGCGTGATGTTCTACGTGCTGCTCGCGCTGCGCGCCGAACTGCGCCGGCGGGGCGCCTTCACGCACGGGCGCGAACCGGCGCTCCAGACCCTGCTCGACCTGGTGGCACTCGGCACCATCGCAGACCTGGTACGACTCGACCGCAACAACCGCCTGCTGGTGTCCGCCGGACTGCGCCGCATGCGCGCGGGGCAGGCCCACGCCGGCGTGCGGGCGCTGTTCGCCGCCAGCGGACGGGAGTGGCGCACCGCGGGTTGCGAGGACATCGGCTTCGGGCTGGCACCGCGCATCAACGCCGCCGGACGGCTGGCGGACATCTCGGTGGGCATCGCCTGCCTGATCACCGACGACGAGGATCACGCCACGGAGCTCGCTGGCCGGCTCGACGCGATCAACCGCGAACGACGCGCGCTCGAGGAACGCATGCGCGAGCAAGCGGTCGACGAGACCGTCGCGGCCACCGGCACCTTCAGTCGGGTGCTCAGCCGCGACGACTGGCATCCCGGCGTGGTCGGCCTGGTAGCCTCCCGGATCAAGGATCGCGAACACCGGCCCACCATCGCCTTCGCGCCCGCGGGCGCGCCCGGCCAGCTGCAGGGCTCGGGCCGCTCGATTCCCGGCGTGCATCTGCGCGACGCGATCGACCTGGCGGCCAAGCGCGCGCCGGGCGCGGTGCTGCGCTTCGGTGGCCACGCGATGGCCGCCGGCCTCACGATCGAGGCTGCGCGCCTCGCGGAGTTCCGCACGCGCTTCGACGAGGCGGTCGCCACGCTCGCCGACCCGGGCGCGTTCTCGCCCCAACTCGAGACCGACGGCTCGCTGGCCGGCGAGCGCATCGACCTCGACCTGATCGCACAGATCGACGCCGGGGTCTGGGGCCAGGGATTCCCGGCCCCGCTGTTCGTTGACGAGGCTCAGGTCACCGGGCAGCGTCTGCTGAAGGAGCGGCACCTGCGCCTCGACCTGCGCATCGGCGGCCAGGCCTTCGAGGCGATCGCCTTCGGTCGCAACCGCACGCTGGGGCGCAGCGCGCTGCTCGCCTACCGGCTGGCACGCAACGACTGGAACGGACGCAGTTCGGTGCAGCTGATCGTCGAGCACGTGCTCGAGGATTGAGCAGCTGAGCAGCTGAGCAGCGAGCCGCGGGGTCCCGCGCGGGCCGCGGCGTGACCGAATACCGGGCGCGAGCCGGGCCCCCACCCGATAATCCGGTCATGCTTCTCGAGCACTTCGGGTTGCGTCGTCCGCCCTTCGAACAGGCCTCCGACGCCAGCCGCCTCGTCTTCCCGGGCAGCCGCAGCGATTTCGCGAGCGCGCTGCTCGGCGCCCTCGTGCGCGGCGGCGGCTACATCAAGATCGTTGGCGAGCCTGGGACCGGCAAAAGCACGGTATGCCGCTGGCTGCTTCGCAAGCTGCCGCCCGAGCGCTACCCGGCGATCCACATCACCGACCCGACCATCACCCCGCGCCGCATCGATGTCGTGCTCACCGAGATGCTGGGCATGGAGGTCACGCCGCACGATCCGCGGCAGATGCGCATCCGCCTTCGCGACCGGCTCAACCACAGCGTCATCTCGGGTGAGCGCCTGCTGCTGCTGCTCGACGACGCCCACGCGGTGCCTCCCGAGACGCTCGAGCATCTGCGCCTGCTCGGCGAGGGCATCGGCGGGGCGGGCAATGCGCTGCGCGTGGTGCTGGTGGGCCCGCCCGATCTCGATCGCCGCCTCGCGCACGACTCGATGCGCGGACTGCGCGCGCGGATCGCACACGAACTGCGCCTCGAGCGTCTCGGACGCGACGATGTCCACGAGTACCTGCACGAGCGCCTGCGCGCGGCCGGCTACGAGGGGCCGCGGATCTTCTCGGCAGGCGCGATACGGCTGATCGCCGGCCTGTCGAAGGGGGTGCCCGCACGCATCGACGCGCTTGCCGGTCAGGCGCTGGTGACCGCGGCCGCCGACGATGTCTACGAGGTTCATACCCGCGACATCGCGGCGGCGGCGCGGTCGCTGCGCGACGAGGCCGGCGAGCCGCGTTCACGCGTCGCGAAACTGCTGTCGCTCGCGGCGAGCGGCGGCTTCGCGGCGGGCGCGGTCAGCGCGGTGGGGGTCGTGGTGATCGCCTGGCGACTCGGCTGGATCGAACCGGAATCGGTGCAGGCCCGAACCGCCACGCCCACCCAGCGCACCTCGGTGCCAGGTGGCGTCGGCGGCAGCCTGCCGAGCGCGAGCTGGCGCTGACCGGCCGCGATGGCGCGGCCGGCGCCATCGACCCCAGTGCCCCTCGGGTGGCGCCGCGCCTATAATGGGCGGTTTTGCACCGCCGCGTCTCAGGACGCCGCCCTGGACGCCATGGAAGCCGAACGCCTCAATGCCCTCGCCGCCCTGATCGCCGATCTCGGCCGTCGCGTGATCGAACTTCGGGGGTATCTTTGACTACGATGTCAAGCGTACCCGCCTGATCGAGGTCGACCGCTCGCTCGAGGCACCCGATGTCTGGGACGACGCGAAGCGCGCGCAGGAACTCGGCCGCGAGAAGAAGCTGCTCGAGTCGGTGGTGCACAGCATCGCCGAGATCGAGGCCGGGCTCGGCGACGCCGGTGAGCTGTTCGAGATCGCCCGCGACGAAGGCGACGACGACACCCTGATCGCGGTCGAGGCCGACGCCGCCATGCTGCGCGAGCGCGTCGAGGCGCTCGAGTTCCGCCGCATGTTCGCCAATCCGGCCGATCCGAACCCCTGCTTCATGGAGATCCAGGCGGGCGCGGGCGGCACCGAAGCCCAGGACTGGGCGCAGATGCTGCTGCGCCAGTATCTGCGCTACTGCGAGCGCAAGGGTTTTCGCACCGAGGTTCTCGAGGAAACCGAGGGCGACACCGCCGGCATCAAGGGCGCCTCGATCAAGATCGAGGGCGAGTACGCCTATGGGTTCCTGCGCACCGAGACCGGCGTGCACAGGCTGGTGCGCAAGTCGCCCTTCGATGCCAGCGGCGGGCGCCACACGTCCTTCGCGTCGGTGTTCGTCTACCCGGAAGTCGACGACTCGATCCAGGTCGAGATCAATCCGGCCGACCTGCGCATCGATGTCTACCGGGCGTCGGGCGCCGGCGGGCAGCACGTCAACAAGACCGAATCGGCGGTGCGCATCACGCACCTGCCCACCAACATCGTCGTGCAGTGCCAGAACGACCGTTCGCAGCACCGCAACAAGGACGAGGCCATGAACATGCTGCGCGCACGCCTGTTCGAGCTCGAGATGCGCAAGCGGCGCGCCGAGCAGGACAAGGTCGAGGCGAGCAAGACCGACATCGGCTGGGGCCACCAGATCCGCTCGTACGTTCTCGACCAGTCGCGCATCAAGGATCTGCGCACCAACGTCGAGATCAGCAACACGCGCAGCGTGCTCGACGGCGACCTCGACCCCTTCATCTTCGCCAGCCTGAAGCAGGGCGTCTAGCCTCGGGATCCCCATGAGCGACCCTCAATCCGCCCTCCCCCCGGCAGCCGCCGAGCCGCACGACGAGAACCGGATCATCGCCGAGCGGCGGGCCAAGCTCGCGCGGCTGCGCGAGGCAGGTCCGGCCTTCCCGAACGACGCCCGGCCCGCCGATCGCGCCGATGCGCTGGTGCGCGAACACGAGGCTCGGAGCCGCGAGGAACTCGAGCGGGCCGCCGTCAGGGTGTCGCTGGCCGGGCGGCTGATGCTCAAGCGGGTGCAGGGCAAGGCGAGTTTCGGGACCATCCAGGACGCCACCGGCCGGATGCAGCTGTGGCTCAACGACGAGGGTGTGGGGGCGGCCGCGCACGAGGCTTTCAAGCACTGGGACCTCGGCGACATCGTCGCGGCCGAAGGGGTCCTGTTCAAGACCATGAAGGGCGAGCTCTCGGTGCGCTGCGCCTCGGTGCGACTGCTCGCCAAGTCGCTGCGTCCGCTGCCCGACAAGTTCCATGGCCTGCACGACCAGGAAACCCGCTACCGGCAGCGCTACGTCGACCTGATCGTCAACCCCGAGACCCGGCGCACCTTCGTCGCACGCAGCCGCATGCTGTCGGCGATCCGCGCCTTCATGACCGGGCACGGCTTCCTCGAGGTCGAGACGCCGATGCTCCATCCGATCCCGGGCGGCGCGGCGGCCAAGCCCTTCATCACGCACCACAACGCGCTATCGCAGGACATGTACCTGCGCATCGCGCCCGAGCTCTACCTGAAGCGCCTGATCGTCGGCGGCTTCGAGCGGGTCTTCGAGGTGAACCGGAACTTCCGCAACGAGGGCATCAGCCCGCGGCACAACCCCGAGTTCACGATGATGGAGTTCTACGCCGCCTACACCGACTACCGGTGGCTGATGGACTTCACCGAGGCGGTGATCCGCGACTGCGCGATCGCCGCCACCGGCCAAACGGCGCTCAGCTACCAGGGCCGTGAGCTCGACCTCGGCGTACCCTTCGAGCGTCTCACCATCGCGCAGGCCATCGTGCGCCACGCGCCGCAATACGCCGGCGCCCCGCTGGACGACCCGGCATGGCTGCGCGCCGAGGTGGCGCGCCTCGGCGTCGACGTCGACGACGCGCGCCACCGCGAGGCGGGAGCGGGCGCGCTCGCGCTGGCGCTTTTCGAGGAGGTCGCCGAAAGCCGCCTGTGGCAGCCGACCTTCATCATCGACTATCCGGTCGAGGTGTCGCCGCTCGCGCGAGCCTCCGACACCCGCCCCGGCATCACCGAGCGCTTCGAGCTCTTCATCACCGGTCGCGAGATCGCCAACGGCTTCTCGGAGCTCAACGACGCGGAGGATCAGGCCGCCCGCTTCCAGGCGCAGGTACGCGCCAAGGAAGCCGGCGATGAGGAAGCGATGTTCTATGACGCCGACTACGTGCGCGCGCTCGAGTACGGAATGCCGCCCACCGGCGGCTGCGGCATCGGCATCGACCGGCTCGCGATGCTGCTCACCGACAGCCCGAACATCCGCGACGTCATCCTGTTCCCCGCCCTGAAGCACGAGTAAGCACCGTGCTCTCGCGCGCCGTCACCGCGCTGGGCATCACCCAGATCGTCGGCTGGGGCAGCACCTACTACAGCTCGGCGGTGCTGTTCGCGCCGATGGCCGAGGACACCGGGTGGAGCATCACGCTGGTGTTCGGCGCCTTCTCATGGGCGATGCTGCTGTCGGGGCTGGTGTCACGGCGCGTCGGCGAACTCGCCGAGCAGCATGGCGAACGCAGGGTCATGACGGTTGGCTCGATCGCGATCGTCGCAGGGCTGCTGCTGATCGCCTCGGCCCGCCATCCGCTGCAGCTGGTGCTCGCCTGGACGCTGCTCGGCGTCGCGATGCGCGCCAGCCTCTACGAGAGCGCCTTCTCGGCGCTGGCACGGCTGGCGGGATCGGGAGCACGGCGCGCGATCTCGGTCGTCACGCTGTGGGGAGGGCTCGCCTCGACGGTGTTCTGGCCGCTCGGCCACTGGCTGGTCGGCCAGTGGGGATGGCGCATCACCTTCGTCGTGTACGCCGCGCTCAACCTGCTGCTGTGCGTGCCGCTGCACCACCGATTTCTCGCCGCCATCAGGCCCAGGGAGCCCGACCGGGCCACCGGCGCGAATCCGCCGGGAAGCGCCGACGGCTCGGCGCGCGCCGCGGCCGACTCGCTCGACCGCGGCAGCCTCCCCGAGGCACTGCGCCCGCGTGCGCTGCTCGCGCTGTCCGGGCTGCTGGCCGCGCACAGCTTCGTGTTCGGAGCACTGTCGGCGCACCTGCCGCGCCTGCTCGAGGCACTTGGCCTCGCGGCCGCCGCGGCGATCGCGCTCGCATCGATGAAGGGCGTCGCGCAGGTGGCTGCGCGCTTCGTCGAGCTGTCGCTTCAGCGGGTGCTGGGCCCGATCGCGGTAGGGCTGATCGCCACCGCGATGCTGCCCTTCGGCCTGCTCGTGATGGACCTGTCGGCGCCACAACTCGCGATGGTGTCGGTCGGCTGCATGATCTACGGCGCCTCCAACGGGCTGATCACGATCGTGCGCGGCAGCGTGACGCTCCAGATGTTCGGCCACGCCGGCTATGCCGCGACCCTTGGCCGCGTGGCCGCACCAGGACTGATCGCCGGCGCGATCGCGCCGATGTCGCATGCGGCCCTGATCGAGCGATTCGGCCACGCGATCGCGCTCGAGGTGCTCACCGCGCTGGCGATGCTCGGCTTCGCCGGCATGCTGTGGCTGGGCGCGATTCAGAAACGCTCGGCACGGAACACGCCGACATCGGCCAGGTAGACCGCGATCCGGTAGTGCGGCGCGTAACGCGCGAGCACCTGCGCGGCGATGCGCTCGGCGACCTCGTCGCTGCAGATCAGCTGCAGCTCGATCGAGCGATCGACATCCCACTCGCCCTCGTGGTCGCCATGCATGCCGCCGCCGCGCACATCGACCACGGTATAGCCCTGCGCCCCGAGGGCACGGGCATCGGCGACGAGCTGGCGTTCGAGCACCGCCTCCGACAGGATGACCAACAGCTTGCGGGGATGCGTCTTGATCATCGGGGGGCTCCGGACGCCGGGCGCGCGGCCGGCCTCAGGCCAGGCGCTGCGCGGCCCACAGGTAGAGCGGCACGCCGAGCGTGACATTGAAGGGGAAGGTGACGCCGAGCGCGGCGCCGATCGACAGCGCGGGATTGGCCTGCGGCACGGCGATGCGCATCGCGGTGGGCGCCGCGATGTACGAGGCGCTCGCGCACAGCGTGGCGAGAATCGCGCAGCCGCCGATCGACAGGCCGAGCGCCCGGCCGGTCGCCAGGCCGATGCCCGCGAACACGATCGGCACGCACAGCCCGAAGGCCACCAGGAAAGGCCCGGCGCGACGCAACTCCGCCAGGCGGCTACCGGCCACCAGACCCATCTCGAGCAGGAACAGGCAGAGCACCCCCTTGAACAGGTCGCCGAACAGCGGCCGCACCGGCTCGAGCCCCTGCGGCCCGGCGAGCGCACCGATCAGCAGCCCGCCGAGGAGCAGGTAGACCGCCTTGCCGAACAGGGTTTCGTGGGCGAGCCGGCCCCATCCGACCGCCCCGAGGTCGTCGCGCTTGGCGAGCAGGATGCCGACGACGATCCCGGGCGCTTCCATCAGCGCGACCAGCACCGCCATCTGCGGCTCGACCGCCACCCCTGCGCGCGCGAGCACGCTCTGCGCGACCGCGAAGGTGACCACCGAGACCGAGCCGTAGTGCGCCGCGATCGACGCGGCATCGGGCCTCGCGAGCCGGCCGATCCCGCGCAGCACCGGATAGGCGAGCAGAGGCAGCGTCGCCGACAGCGCGATGCCGGCAAGCGCGACCGGCGCGATCGCACCGATCGACTGGCGCGCGAGCTCGGCCCCGCCCTTCAGGCCGATCGCCAGCAGAAGGTAGACCGACAGCGTCTCGTAGAGCGCCTCGGGCAGGCGCAGATCGGAGCGGGCCAGCCGCGCCACGACGCCAAGGACGAAGAAAAGGACGACCGGATCGATCGGCATGAGCGCTGGCCAGGTGGCGATGCCGGCGACGGGCGGCGTGATGCGCGCCGCGCCGGCAGAACCTCAGTCGGCTTCGTCGATCCAGGCCTGCTGGATCGCCTCGAGGATCTTCTCGCCGGAACGTCCCGGCTGATCGTCGAAGCCGGGCAGTGCCATGACCCAGCGGTGCAGGTCGGTGAAGCGCACGGCACGAGGATCGACATCGGGATGCCCCTCGACCAGGGCGATCGCGATGTCGTTGACGTCGGTCCAGCGCATCTCAGTGGTCCTCCCGGGCATGGTTGATCGTGTAGCGCGGAATCTCGACGACAAGGTCGGCGGCCGCCAGTCGCACCTGACAGGAAAGTCGCGACTGCGCGCTCAACCCCCAGGCCTTGTCGAGCATGTCGTCCTCGTCGTCGGTCGCCGGTTCCAGCGATCCGCCGCCTTCGCGGATCAGCACGTGGCAGGTCGTGCAGGCACAGGAAAGCTCGCAGGCATGCTCGATCTCGATACCGTGCTCGAGCAGCGCCCGGCACAGCACGGTGCCCTGGGGCACCTCGAACTCGCTTCCCTGTGGGCACAGGGCTTCATGGGGCAGGACTCGAATGACGGGCATCGGGAGGCTTTCCGGGTCAGAGGCCGAGTTCGGCGATACGCCTGCCGGCGAGCGCCTGCGCGATCGAGCGGTCCATCCGGCGTTCGGCAAAGGTATCGGTGCCGCGCGACAGCGCTTCGGTGGCCGCGCGCAGCGCGGCGAGGTCGGTGCCCGCGCGCGCCTCGCGAAGCCGCGCGATCAGCACCTCGAGGGCCGCGCGCTCCTCGCCGCCGAGCAGCTCGGCGTCGGCGTGCAGCGCAGCCGCGGTCGCCTCGAGGAGGCGGTCGGCTTCGACCTGCTGCTCGCGCAACGCGCGCAACCTCATGTCGTCTTCGGCATGGCCGAAGGAATCCTGCAGCATCGACGCGATCTGGTCATCGGTCAGCCCGTAGGAGGGCTTGACCACGATGGTGGCCTCGACACCGCTGGTGGTCTCGACGGCACTCACCGACAGCAGCCCGTCGGCATCGACCTGGAAGGCAACCCGGATGCGGGCCGCGCCGGCGGCCATCGGCGGGATGCCGCGCAGCTCGAAGCGGGCGAGCGAGCGGCAGTCGGACACCAGTTCGCGCTCGCCCTGGACCACGTGGATCGCGATCGCCGACTGGCCGTCGCGGAAGGTGGTGAACTCCTGCGCGCGCGCGATCGGCAGCGTGGCATTGCGCGGCACGATGCGCTCGACCAGCCCGCCCATCGTCTCGATGCCGAGCGACAGCGGAATCACGTCGAGCAGCAGCCAGTCGTCGCCCGCAGCCCGGTTGCCGGCGAGCAGATTCGCCTGGATCGCGGCGCCCAGCGCGACGACCCGATCGGGATCGAGCCCGGTGATCGGCGGTCTGCCGAACAGCGCGCCCACGGCCTCGCGCACCAGCGGCATGCGTGTCGATCCGCCGACCAGCACCACGCCGGAGATCTCGTCGGCTCGCAGCTTCGCATCGCGCAGCGCGCGCCGCGTCGCCGCAAGCGTCCGATCGACCAGATCACGGGTGAGCGACTCGAGCCGCTCGCGGGTCAGCGGCAGGCTGACGCGGGTGGCGTTGGAGAGCTGGACCGAGAAGGTGGTCGAGGCATCCTGGGACAGCGCCTCCTTGGTCCGGCGCGCCTCGTCGAGCAGCGCTCGCAGGTCGTGCGGGCCGATCGCCTCGCCGGACAGCGCATCGACGCCCGCGGGCTCAAGGCCGGTCTCGCCAAGCGCCCAGGCCGCGATGCGCCGATCGAAGTCGTCGCCGCCGAGCGCGGTATCGCCACCGGTCGCGACGACCTCGAAAACACCGCGCGACAGCCGCAGGATCGAGATGTCGAAGGTGCCGCCCCCGAGGTCGTAGACCGCGTACAAGCCCTCGGCCGCGGTATCGAGGCCGTAGGCGACCGCCGCCGCCGTCGGCTCGTTGAGCAGGCGCAGCACATGCAGGCCGGCGAGCCGCGCCGCGTCCTTGGTGGCCTGGCGCTGCGCATCGTCGAAGTAAGCGGGCACCGTGATCACCGCACCGACGAGTTCGCCGCCGAGGCTGAGCTCCGCGCGCTCGCGCAGCACCCGCAGGATCTGGGCGGAAATCTCGACCGGGCCGAGATCGCCGGCACGGGTGCGCAGGCGCACCATGCCAGGGGCATCGACGAACGCGTAGGGACTGCGCACCCGCGTGGCGTCGGCCAGACCACGACCCATGAAACGCTTGACCGACACGATGGTGTTCAGCGGGTCGGCGGTGGCCTGCGCCGCCGCGTCGTAGCCGACGTCGATCGCGCCATCGTCGCGATAGCGCACCACCGATGGCAGCAGCGAACGGCCGGCGGTGTCGTCAAGCACCTCGGCGACCGAGTGGCGCACCGCGGCTACCAGCGAATGCGTGGTGCCGAGATCAATGCCCACGGCGAGCCGCCGCTGGTGCGGCTCCGGACTCATGCCCGGTTCGGAGATCTGCAGGAGGGCCATCGGCGGTTCGCTCGGCGTGAGGCGGGACGGGGGTGGGGAAACAGGCGACGACGAAAGCCTCAGACCCCGGCCAGCAGGTCTTCGGCGAGATCGATCTCCTCGATCAGCCGGTCGACGAACATCAGCTGGCGCAGCTGGCCGGCCGCGCCCTCGGCGTCGCGCTCGACATCGAGCAGCCTGCCGATCTCGGCGATCCGCGCCTCGCGCGCCCGCTCGACGTCGGCGCGCAAGGCCGACAGCGCCGCGCCGTCGCGCGAGCCGCGCGCATCGTCGAGCGACTCGCGCCAGCCCATCTGCTGCATCAGGAACCCGGCCGGCATCGCAGTGTTCGACTCGGCCTGCAGCGGCACCCCGGCGAGCTCGCACAGGTGCGCGCCGCGCCGCTGGGGATCGCGAAGCACGCGATAGGCCTCGTTCACCTGCGTGGCCCGCTGCAGCGCAACGCGTCGCTCGGCGTCGCTGCCGCCCGCATGGCGGTCGGGGTGAACGGCGGCCTGCAGCCTCCGCCACGCGGCATCGAGCGCGGGCGCATCGACATGGAAGCGCTGGGGCAGGCCGAAGAGGCTGAAGTGCGAAGGTTCGATCACGAAACTCGGGGCTCGAGGAAATCAGCCGTTCAGGGGGTGCTCAGGCAACACCTTCGACGAAACAGGGGGGTGCTCGGGCAACACCTTCAACGAAAGAGGCGGCCCCTGGGCCGCCTCCGGATGCGCTGCCTCGGGGGGCGGCTCAGACGTTGAAGGACTCGCCGCAGCCGCACTCGCTCTTGACGTTCGGATTGTTGAACTTGAAGCCCTCGTTCAGGCCTTCGCGGACGAAATCGAGTTCGGTGCCATCGATGTAGACCAGACTGCGGGGGTCGACGAACACCCGCACCCCGAAACTCTCGAACTCGCGATCCTCGGGCTGCGCCTCATCGGCGTACTCGAGCTTGTAGGCCATGCCCGAGCAGCCGGTTGTGCGCACGCCCAGCCGCAGGCCCACGCCCTTGCCGCGCCGCTCGAGGTAGCGCGACACATGACGTGCCGCGCTCTCGGTGAGGGTGATCGCCATGCGACGCCCCCGTGCTCAGGCCGCCCGGCGGCTGGGCGAGGCCTCGACCTCGGGATGCTTGCTGCGGTAGTCCTGGATCGCGGCCTTGATCGCATCCTCGGCCAGGATCGAGCAGTGGATCTTGACCGGCGGCAGCGCGAGTTCCTCGGCGATCGCGGTGTTGCGGATCGTCATCGCCTCGTCGAGGGTCTTGCCCTTGACCCACTCGGTCACGAGCGAGCTCGACGCGATCGCGGAGCCGCACCCGTAGGTCTTGAAGCGGGCGTCCTCGATGACGCCGTCGGCGCCGACCTTGATCTGCAGCTTCATGACGTCGCCGCAGGCCGGAGCGCCGACCATGCCGGTGCCGATGCTCGCGTCGCCCTTGTCGAAGGCGCCGACGTTGCGGGGGTTTTCGTAGTGATCGATGACTTTTTCGCTGTAGGCCATGTTGCCGGCTCCTTCAGTGCGCCGCCCACTGGACGGTGTTCAGATCGACGCCCTCCTGGACCATCTCCCAGAGCGGGGACATTGCGCGCAGCTTCGCCACCTTGGCGGTCAGAAGACGAACCGCGTGGTCAACTTCGTCCTCGGTGGTGAAGCGACCGATCGAGAATCGGATCGAGCTGTGGGCGAGTTCGTCGCTGCGACCGAGGGCACGCAGCACGTAGGACGGCTCGAGACTCGCCGACGTGCAGGCCGAGCCGCT
>JBIIHU010000020.1:0-24335 GCA_044235405.1 Burkholderiaceae bacterium | reverse complement strand
CAGGTAGGCGGGTTCCTGGATGTAGTTGTCGAAGACGCTGAAGTTGGGCGCCTGCGGCTTGCCCGAGGACCCGAGCAGGAAGGAAACCTTCGGGAAGTCCTTGGCCACCTTGCGCGCCGCGGCCTCGACCGCGAAGGCCTCGCCCACGATCAGCTGGTTGCCGCCGTTGGCGTACTCGCGCATCACGCGCTCGTAGTCGGCATTCGCGACGTTCTCGGTGGCCTTGTACTCGATCTCGCCGCGGGCCTCGGCGGCCTTCAGCGCCTTGTGGATGCGGCTGACCCACTGCTGCTCGAAGGGCACCGTGTAGATCGCCGCGACCTTGAGCTTTGGCGACTGGGCCAGAGCGGGCGCGGCGCCGCTCGCGGCGGCAAGCGCGGCCGCGCCGGCGAGCAGGCGGCGACGCGAGGGGGCGGCAACGGACGACGGAAGGGGCGACAGGGGCATGGCAAGACTCCGTACGGGATGAGGCATCAGGGTTGATCGACGATGACGACGCCGCGATCATAGTGCCTGCGCGGCCGCGCGGCGATGGTCGACCGGCGGCGGCCGGTCGCGGACCGGTGGCGTGGTCGCGGGGGCTTATCGCACGGCGGCGGCGGCGGCCGCGTCCCACAATCGGCGCATCCCCCGATGCCGACGATGCCGCCGTGACCGCTCATCTCTCCACCCAGCCCGCCACCCAGCCCGCCGCCCAGCCCGCCACCCAGCCCGCCGCCCGGCCCGCCGCACTCGACCGCCTGCTTGCCTGGCTGCGCGCCCGCTTCGGCCGCCCGACCCCGCCGGCTCAGCCGCAGGCGCCAGCCGGGCCCGCCGCCGGCCGTCGCCCTGCGCGCGGCGAGTCGGCCGCATCGGGGCGCGGCGAACACGAAGCCGCCCGGCGCGAGCGCCCGCAGCATCGGGAGGCCGTGATCCGGCGGCCGCTGCTCGATCGGCAGGGTGGCGTCGCGGGTTTCGAGTTCGTGCTTTCCCGGCAGGCGTCGAAACCCGGCGTCGAGAGCGATCCGGCGCAGGCGGCCCGGCAGGCAGCCGCCGTGCTCACCGCGATGCGTCCGGTGCTGCAGTCCGGGCAGCTGGCGGTGGCCGCGCTGCCGCTCGAGGTCGTGGCGATGCCGATCGTGATCGAGCACCTGGCGGTCGATGCGCGGATCGCCCTCACCGATGTCGTCGAACTCGATGCCCGACTCGCCTCGCTGGCCGAATCGCTGCGTCGGCGCGGCGCCGTGCTCGGCGGCTGCGGCACCCACTTCCGGGGCGCCAAGTTCGTCCTGATCGACGCCGAGGGACTCGATGGCGCGGGCCTCAGCGCGAGCGCTGAAGCCGCGCGCCGCGCAGACTCGACGATCGAGGTCATCGCGGTCGGGCTGCCCGACGTCGATGCCATCGAGGCAGCGCTGGAGCGTACCGTCGACCTCGCCGGGGGCTCGCTCGAGCGCCGCCGAACCTCGCGCAGCGCGGGCGAGCTCCCGGCTCGGGCGCAGCAGATCTGCGGGATGATCAACGCGGTGCTCACCGGCACCGAGCTGCCCGAACTCGCGGCCGCGCTGCGCGCCGACGTCGGCCTTTCCTACCAGCTGCTGCGCCACGTCAACAGCGCCTGGATCGCGCTGCCGCGTACCGCGCAGTCGGTCGACGACGCGGTCATGCTGATCGGGCGCGACGGCCTGTTCCGGTGGCTGACCCAGATGCTGGCCGCCGAGGCGCCGCCGCGTCCGAGCTCGCGGGCGCTGCAGGAGGTGGCGCTGGCGCGCGCCAGGCTGATGGAACTGCTCGCGGAATCTCAGCTGCAGCCGGGCACGCCGCCCTTCACCACCGGGCTGCTGTCGCTGCTCGACGTGATGATGGGGCTGCCGATCGGGGAAGCACTGGCCCCCCTGCACCTGCCACAGCCCGCGATTCGCGCGCTGGTCAACGGCGATGGCCCATGGCACCCGATGCTGGACCTGGTGCGCCGCCTCGAACGACGCGACATGCAGGCGGCCACCGAGCTGGCCGAGCTCTTCGGGGGGCTGGACGCGGTTTCGGCGATGGCCGAGGCCGCCTGGAAGATGGCACGCAGCGCCTCCAGCGGCTGAGCCGGACGCGGGCCAGCCTCGTCACCGGGCGCTGCCGGCTCGACACGGTGCCCGCCGGCGCAACCGACCCGGCAACCGCCCTGAGCGACCCGCCCTGAGCAACCGCCCTCAGCGACCGCGAAAATGCGCGTCGCGCCGCTCGCGGAAGGCTGTCGTGCCCTCGGCAAGGTCCTCGGTCAGGCCGACGTCGTGGAACGAGCGCGACTCCATCCGCAGCGCCTCGTCCATCGGCTGGCCGACGGCGCGCTTGATGACCTCCTTGGCAAAGCGCTGCGACAGCGGCGAGCGGCTGGCGAGCATCTGCGCGTAAGCCATCGTGCGCTCGAGCAGCAGCGCCTGCGGCACGATCCGGTTGACCAGGCCGATCCGGTAGGCGTGCTCGGCGTCGACCCGCTCGCCCGACAGGATGATCTCCATCGCATGGCCCATGCCGACGATCTGCGGCAGCCGGATCAGGCCGCCGTCGCAGGCGTGAAACCCCCACTTCGCGTCCTGCAGCGCGAACTCGGCGTTGGGCGAGCAGAAGCGGATGTCGCAGGCAAGCGCCAGCTCGAACCCGCCCGAGATCGCGAAGCCGTTCACCGCCGCGACGATCGGCTTGAAGATGTCGAGGTTGCGGGTGATGCCGCCGAAGCCCGGCCCGTTGGTGAAGCGCGCACGGAACTCCGGCGCCGGGCGGCGGGCGAAGTCCATCGTGTAGGTCTTCAGGTCGGCGCCGGCACAGAAGGCCTTGTCGCCTGCGCCGGTGATCACCGCGACGCGCGCCTCGTCGTCGGCGTCAAAGTGCCGCCACGCTTCGACGAGCCTGTCATTGGCCTCGAAGTCGAGCGAGTTCATCTTGGCGGGCCGGTCTATGGTGATCAGGCGCACCGGCCCGTGCGCCTCGTAGCGGATGTCAGTCATTGCCCGAGGATAACCCGAGGCTCAGCCTTGCCGCGCGGCCGGCCCGATACGGCGCCGCTCAGCCGACCGTGGGTGCAGCGCGCCGGGCGGCCGCCTGCTCAAAGGCCGCCAGCCGCGCGGCGAAGGCACCTGCCTCGACCATACCCGAGCTCCCCACCACCGCCGGACGTGGCACGGTCTCGACGAAGTGGCAGGCGACACGGTGGCCCGGCCCGACCTCGCGCAGCGCCGGCTCCTCCTCGCGGCAGCGCGCCTGCGCATGTGGGCAGCGGGTATTGAAGCGACAGCCCGGCGGCGGCTTCATCGCGCTGGGCACGTCGCCGGTGAGGATGATGCGCTGACGCTGCGCACCGGGGTCCGGCACCGGGATGGCCGACAGCAACGCCTGCGTGTAGGGATGGCGGGGGCTCGCGTACAGCGTGCGCTTGTCGGCGATCTCGACCAGCTTGCCGAGGTACATCACCGCGACCCGGTCGCTGATGTGCTTGACCACCGCCAGGTCGTGCGCGATGAACAGGTAGGACAGGCCGAAGCGCTTCTGCAGGTTCTGCAGCAGGTTGACAACCTGCGCCTGGATCGACACATCGAGCGCCGATACCGGTTCGTCGCAGACGATCAGATCGGGGTTGACTGCGAGCGCGCGCGCGATGCCGATGCGCTGGCGCTGTCCACCGGAGAACTGGTGCGGATAGCGGCGGGCATGCTCGGGCAGCAGCCCGACCACCGCGAGCAGCTCGCGCACCCGCTCGCCGCGCTCGGCATCGGTCCCGATGCCGTGCACCTGCATCGGCTCGGCGATGATGTCGCCCACCGTCATGCGCGGATTCAGCGACGCATACGGGTCCTGGAAGATGATCTGCAGGTGCCGGCGCATCGCCCGCATGCGATCGGCCGGCAGCTTCGCGATGTCCTCGCCCTTGAAACGCACCGATCCGCCGGTGGGCTCGAGCAGCCGCAGGATCAGCCGGCCGGTGGTCGACTTGCCGCAGCCCGACTCACCGACCAGCGCGAGTGTCTCGCCGCGCGCAATGTCGAAACTCACATCGTCGACCGCGCGCACCTGACCGACGGTGCGGTTCAAGATGACGCCGCGGCGCACCGGGAAGTGCTTGACCAGGCCGCTGACCGAAAGAATGGCTTCGCTCACAACGCGCTCCCGCCGGCGAGCGACTCGACCGGCGACTTCCAGCAGGCCACTCGATGCGCGGTGCCGAGTTCGCGCAGCGGCGGCTCCTCGGCGTGGCAGCGCGCATCGGCGAAAGGACAACGCGGCGCGAAGCGGCAGCCGGCAGGCTGGTTGGCCGGGCTGGGTACGGTGCCCTCGATGGTCGAGAGCCGCTCGCGGTCGACGTCCAGCCGCGGGATCGAGCCGAGCAGGCCGATCGTGTAGGGATGCTGCGGATCGGCGAACAGCGCGCCCACCGGTGCGCTCTCGACGATGCGCCCCGCGTACATCACGATCACCTCGTCGGCGAGCTCCGCGATCACGCCGAGGTCGTGCGTGATGATGAGGATCGCCATGCCCAGACGCTGCTGCAGGTCGCGCAACAGCTCGAGGATCTGCGCCTGGATGGTGACGTCGAGCGCGGTGGTCGGCTCATCGGCGATCAGCAGCGCAGGTTCGCAGGCCAGCGCCATCGCGATCATCACGCGCTGGCGCATGCCCCCGGACAAGTGATGCGGGAAATCGTCGAAGCGCTGGGCGGCCGACGGAATGCGCACCAGCTCGAGCACCTCGATCGCGCGAGCCCTGGCCTGCTCGGGGCTCATGTCCGAGTGCGCGCGGATCGCCTCGACGATCTGCCGCCCGATCGTGTGGACCGGGTTCAGCGAGGTCATCGGCTCCTGGAAGATCATCGACATGCGCCCGCCGCGCAGCAGCCGGCGGGCCTGCGGCGACATCCCAAGGAGGTCATCGCCCTCGAAGCGGATCGCATCGGCACTGACCTGCCCGGGCGGCGAGGCCACGAGACCCATCAGCGACAGCGAGGTCACGCTCTTGCCACAGCCCGACTCGCCGACCAGCCCGACCGTGCGCCCACGCCCGACCTCGAAGCTGATGCCGTCGACGGCGCGGAACAGCCCGCGATCGGTCTGGAACCAGGTGCGCAGGCCGCGCACCTCGAGCAGCGGGCCGCCGGCGTCGCCGGCGGGCTTGTCGGCGGAGACGGGCGAACCGGTCACGGCGAGACGTCCAGGCCCTTGTAGAAGGTGTACTGATAAAGCATGTGCGCGCGCGCACCCTTCAGCTTCTTGTTCGTGGTCTGGTACATCTTGACGTTCATGACCGGGATCCAGAGGTGCTCCTTCATCACCTTTTCCTGGATCTGCGCGTGCGCCTTGGCGCGGTCGGCCTCGTTCGTGGCGATGCGGCCCAGACGCATCCACTCGTCGACCTGCGCATCCTTGTAGTTCATCCGGTTGGGCACCGGCATCTGCGCCGAGTCGAAGTAGAAGTTCATCATCTCCCCGGCCGACAGGTAGGGATAGGTCACCGTCCAGAGGTCGAAGTCCTGGGCGCTAAGCTTGGCCGGCATGATCGTGGAGTCGAGCGCCGTGATCTTCCAGTCGACGCCGATCTTGCGCATGTAGCCCTGGATGGCCTCGGTCATGCGCGGAAAGTACGACACCTGCGGGATGTACACGATTGGCGCGAGGCGCTGGCCGTCCTTCATGCGGATACCGTCGGGACCGCGCTTGGTCCAGCCGGCCTCGTCGAGCAGCTTGTTGGCGCGGGCCACATCCTCCTTGACGATGCCCTTGGTCCCCGGCGCGAAGTCCAGCGCGTTCGGATGGACGTAGGTGTAGGCTGGGTCGGCCTGACCCAGCATCACGGCCTTCGTGAGCTCGGCGCGGTTGATCGCGATGCTCATCGCCTCGCGCACGCGGCGGTCATTGACCAGCGGGCGGTCGGACTTGAAGCCGTAGTACATCAGCTGGAAGTTGGGGTTGGCTTCCTCGACGTTGAGCATCGGCGACTTCTTCGCCTGCTCGATGAACTGGGTCGGGAAGTGCGTGGTGATGTCGAAGCGGCCGCCCAGCATCGCCGCGAGCCGGCTCGAATCCTCGGGCACGGTCTTGATCGAGAGTCGCTCGAACTTCACCGGGCCCGGGTTCTTGTACATCGAGGGGCCCCACTTGTAGGCATCGTGCCGGCGCAGCACGACCTCGGTGCGCGGCTGCCACGACACGAAGCACCACGGCCCGGTTCCGTCGACGCCCTTGATGCCGTAGTCCTTGCCGAGCGACTCGACGCTCTCCCGGTTGTGGATCGCGTTGTTGAACATCGTCAGCTGCACGAGCAGGTCGGAGTAGGGCTCCTGCAGCTCATAGACCACGGTGTAGGGGTCGGGTGCGGAGAGCGACTTGATCTTGCCGGCACGCCACAGCATCGGCCCCTTGACCTCGCGCTGCCGGGTGAAGCTGTAGACCACGTCGGCTGCGGTGAACTTCTTGCCGCTGCAGAACTGCACGTCGTCGCGCAGCTTGAAGGTGTAGGTCCGGCCGTCGGGGCTCACGGTCCAGGACTTCGCCAGCAGCGGGATCGGCGTCTTGCCATCCCAGTCGAGCGCGACCAGGGTGTCCTGGATCATGTTGACGATGTCGGAAGTCGGCGACCAGGTCGTCCGATGGCCGTCGTAGTGCGGCGCATCGAGTGACTTCATCATGTTCAGCGTCTGCGCCTGCGCTGCCGGCACGGCGGCGGCCAGCGCGAGCGCGGCCGCGCTCAGGAATCGCTTCATCATGGTCTCCTGCGTAGCGTGGATGTCGGGGTCAGGGAAGCAAGAATCCCGCCGTCACTGCTGCAGCCGCGGGTCGAGCACGTCGCGAACCGCATCACCGAGCAGGTTGGCCGCCAGCACGATCACGAAGATCGCGAGGCTGGGAATGGTGGCGATGTGCGGCGCCATCAGGAGGAAGTCGCGCCCCTGGGCGGCCATCATGCCGAGTTCGGCCACCGGCGGCTGGGCGCCCATGCCGAGAAAGCCGAGCGCCGAGCCGACCAGGATCACCTGGCCGAAGCGCAGCGTGAGGAACACCGAGATGGTCGAGATGCAGTTCAGCGTGAGGTAGCGCAGGATCAGCGTGCGGTTCGAGACGCCGACCGCGCGCCCCGCCTCCATGAACTCCTGACCCATGATGCCGATCGCCGAGCCGCGCGCCACGCGCGCGACGTCGGGCACGGTGGACACCACCAGCGCGATGATCACCGCGGTGAGCCCCGCGCCGAAGATCGCCGCGACCGCCAGGCCGATGAGGATGGCCGGGAAGGCCAGCATCACGTCGACCAGCCGCATGATCCACGGGTCGGCCCGTCGGTAGAAAGCCGCGACAATGCCCAGCGCCGCACCGATCAGCCCGCCGATCAGCACGCCGGCCAGCCCCATCGCCAGCGTGTTGCGGGTGCCGTAGAGCACCCGGCTGAAGATGTCGCGGCCGGTGTTGTCGGTGCCGAACCAGTTCGCCGCATCGGGCGGCGCCATCGGCTTGGTGAGGTCGGTGAAGTAGGGGTCATAGGGCGAGATCAGCGGCGCGAAGAGCGCCGCCAGCACGATCAGCGCCAGCACGATCGCCGCGCCGAGCGCGACCCGGTCGCGCGACAGGCGGGCAACCACGCCCGCACGCCCCTCGAGCGCCGCCGGGGCGGCAGGGATGCCGACCGAGCTCATCGCGCAAGCTCCCTAAGGACGGGGCTCATGATCGCTGAACCCGCGGATCGAGGTAGACGTAGAGCACATCGACCAGAAGGTTGATCAGCAGGAAGGCGAGCGCGAGGATCATGATCGCGCCCTGCGCGACCGGGAAGTCGCTCGAGACGATCGCCCCCACCGCCAACCGCCCGACGCCCGGCCACGAGAACATCGTCTCGGTGACCACCGCACCGCCGAGCAGGAAAGCCGCCTGCAGCCCGATCAGCGTGACCACCGGGATCAGCGCGTTGCGCAGCGCATGGTGCACGATGACCACCGACTCGGGCAGGCCCTTGGCGCGGGCGGTGCGCACGAAGTCGGCACCGAGCACCTCGAGCACCGCGGTCCGGGTGATGCGGGCGATGGGTCCTATCAGTACGCTGCCCAGCGTAAGCGCCGGCAGCACCAGCGAGGGCAGCCCGCCCGCCCAGATGGGCCCGGTGCGACCGGTGAAAGGCAGCAGGTCCCACTTGAAGCCGACAAACTGGATCAGCAGCAGCCCGATGAAGAACACCGGCATCGACACGCCCGCCACCGAGATCGCCATCACGAAACGGTCGAGCAGCGTGCCGCGGCTGACCGCGGCAAGCGTGCCCAGCGCCAGCCCGATCGGGACCGCGAGCAGCATCGCGCCCACCATCAGCTCGACCGTTGGGCCGATGGTCTCGGCGAGCTCTTCACCAACCGACTTGTTGGAGATGATCGAGCGACCGAGATCGCCGGTGACCACGCGCCCGATGTAGTCGGCGAACTGCACCAGCACGGGTCGGTCGAGGCCGAGATCCTGGCGCACCGCCTCGACTTCCTCGGGCCGGGCGTCGGGGCCCGCGATGATCCGCGCGGGATCGTTGGGCACCACCTGCAGCAGGCAGAAGCACAGAAACAGCACGCCGAGCAGCGCGGGCAGCGAAATGATCAGCCGTCGGACAATCTGCGGTCCCAAGCGTGTGTCTCCTGCGATTCTTCTGCGTTGCGGCCGGGCACGGGGCGCCGGTGGCGGGGGCGGCGGCATCTTCGTGCCCTGCTCGCCCCCGGGCGGAATCTGACAGGCCGGGTGCCACCGCGTCAATCCCCGTGACCGGCCATCCGTGTCGCTCCGTCGGTACTGGCGACGATGCCCTGACGCGCCGCAGGTTCGCGCGCGTGCCACCGCGCACGTGCCGGCTTGCGCGGTCAGGACGCGGCGCCCCCGGCGCGCTCCCCGGACAGGGGAAAACCCACCATCGCCTGCAGCGCCTCGAGCGCTGGCCGAGCCTCGCCGACCTTGATCGTACGCATGCCCATGTCGCGCGCGGGCTTCAGGTTGATGCCGAGGTCGTCGAGGTACACGCAGTCGGCCGGATCGACGCCGAGCGCGTCGGTCATCATGCGGTAGATGCGCGGGTCGGGCTTGCGCAATCCCGCCTTGGCGCTCTCGATGACATGGTGGAACAGGCCCATGATCTCGGCCTTGTAGAGGCTGCCCATCGGGCTCGCGCCCATCGCCGTGAAATTGTTGGTGATGCAACCGGTCTTCAGGCGCTGGCCGATGCGCCGCAGCGCCTCGACCATCTCGGGCCGGATCTGGCCCGACAGCAGCGGCAGCACGTCGCGGCCGCGCACCTCGTGGCCGAGCGCGCGGCTCTCGGCGGCGAAGGCCGCGTCGAAGTCCTCGAGACCGAACTCGCTGCGCTCGAGGCGGGCCCATGCGTTGTCATGGGGATTGGTCGCGTTGACGGTACGAAGGAAGTCCCGGGGCAGGCCGCGCTCGGCCTCATAGCGGGAAAAGGCCTCGAAGGGGCTCGACGAGATCACGCCGCCGAAATCCCAGATCACCGCCTGCACGGAAGACACGATCGCTTGCTCCTGCCTGGAAGGTTGCAGCGGGCCACTGCGCACGACGCCAACCCTGGCGGCGCGGCCCGCAAGCCCGCGGAGCGGCGAGCATAGCGCAGCGCCCCCTACCCCCCCGAAGCGGCGCCCGCGTGCGGTATTTCATTCCCGACGCCGACCTCGCGTGCGAGTCTGCGATCCTCCGAACCCGGCACGGCGGACTCGATCGCGAGCCGCCGCCGGGCGCAGCGCCCAACCGAGGACCTCTTCGCCCCACCCGTCATGGCCGTCGCTCGCCTGTTCCGCATCCTCGCAAGCCATGCCACGCTGGTCGCCGCCGCCACCGCGGCCGGGGCCGCGCTCGGCCTCGCGAGCGCCTTGTGGGCGCCGCCGCTGCACGAAGCCCGCGCGGTCGCCCGCCTCGCGGAGCCGGCCGGCGAGGCGCGCCTCACGAGCTCGGCCTCCGCAACCGAGCTTGCACGGCTGCTCGCCTCCGAACGGATGCTGCGGCAGGTGGCCGCCGAACTCGGGCTTGGCGCGGATGCCGGGCTGCGGGCGCTGCGCGAACGCCACGGCGATGCTGCGATCCCGGCGGAGCTCTGGCTGGCCGGGTGGCTGCGCCAGGGGCTCGCGATCGAGGCCACCGAAGGCTCGCCCGTGCTGCGGGTGGTCTTTCGCGCCCATGACTCTGCCTTGGCCTCGCGCATCGCCAACGCGCTGGTGACGGCGCCCCCGCAAGGGAGCATCGCGAGCCCCGCCCCCGCACCGGCGACCACCCAGTCGCTCACGCTGCAGCGGCACCTTGTCGAGGCGACCGACCGCCTCGCTCGCGCTCGGCTCGAGGCCGATATCGCACTGGCCGAGCCAGCGCCGGCACCCGGGGCGCGCGGCCGCGCGCCGGCGGCCGATCCGGCGCGTGCGGCCGCGGCGCGCAATCACCGCGAGGAACTCGCCGGCCTGCAGCGCGCCCTCGAAGCGGCGCAGCAAAGCCTGGAGACGCTCGCACGACCCCTGCCGCCACCCGCCGCGCCGGCGGATGTTCGGGCAGGGCTCGTCGTGCTCGCATCGGCACTGCCACCGACCGGACCGGACCTCGACATGCGCTGGCTGCAGGCGGCCGTCGGGCTGCTTGCCGGGTTGCTGACGGGCATCGTCGCCGCGTGCCTGGCCGAGCGGATCCGGCAGCCGGTGCGCGACGCGAGCGATCTGGTCCAGGCAGCCGGCGTCCCGGTGCTCGGTGTGCTCGGCGATGCCGACGCGACCCGTCCGCCGCGCTCGGCCGGTTTCGTGATGCCGCCCCTTCCGGAGCCACCGGTGCTCACGCGGATCGTCCCGCGCGCGGCGACCCGCGGCGCCGGTCCGGCCTGATCACCGCAACCCGCGCAAGCATGAACGCTTCAGCCTCCCCGCACCGCGCCGGCGCCGACCAGCCCGCACCGACGATCGGCGAGCTGCTGCTGCAGGAGGGTCATCTCACCCAGGCCCAGCTCGAGCAGGTGCTGATCGCGCAGAAGCGCCGGCGCGGCCGCTTCGGCGAGCTTGCCGTCAAGCTGCGATTCGTCTCGCAGGCCGCCCTCGATGCGGCGCTGGCGCGCCAGTACAGCGGCCAGAGCGGCCTGGCGGGTCCGCGGGGCTGGCTCCCCGATGCGCTGGTGGTCGCGCGCGCCCCCCAGACCCCATTCGCCGAAGCGATGCGCGCGCTGCGCGGCCAGCTGGCCAGCCGGTGGTTCGGCGAGGCCCCGGCTGAACGTGCGCTGGCGGTCTGCAGCCCCGACCGCGGCGATGGCCGCAGCTTCGTGTGCGCCAATCTCGCGGTCGCCTTCGCCCAGTTCGGTCACGAGACGCTCGTGATCGATGCCGATCTGCGATTGCCGCAGCAGCACCGGATCTTCCGGCTGCGCGAGCGACGCGGCCTGTCGTCGATACTTGCCGGCCGCGCCGGCGTGGGTGAAGTCCGCCGGATCGCCGATCTGCCGCGACTGTCGGTGCTGCCCGCCGGGCCGATGCCGCCACAGCCCGACGCGCTGCTGGCTGGTGGCGCCTTCGATCGACTGCTCGCCGAACTCGCCGAGCGCTTCGAGGTGATCCTCATCGACACGCCGGCCGCGTGCACCTCGACCGACCTGTTCCCGCTCGCCTCGGCCGCCGGCGCTGCCCTCATCGTCGCGCGCCGCGATCGCAGCCGCGCGCCCGCGATCACCCAGCTGGCCGGCGGCCTCGCCGCCGCCGGCGTCAATCTCCTCGGCGCGACCCTCAACGGCAGCTGACAGCCGGTACGCACCGCGCGCCGATGCGGGCGCGCCGTGCTAGGGTTGGCGCGCCCGCATCGCTCGCGGCCGACCCGCGGCATGACGCGGCCCGATCGGACGCTCTCGCCAGGACCCGCCAGCTTGCACCGAAGAATCCCCTGGACACTCGCCGGCGTGGCGCTCGGCGGCACCTGGCTGTGGCTGGCGCTGCACAGCGTCGCGATCGGCCCTGCACTGGCCGCCACGAGCGAGGCGCAGCCGGGCTGGATCGTCGCCACCGTCGCCTGCGGCCTCGGATTCATGCTGACCAAGGCGCAGCGCTGGCGACCGCTCGTGGACCGCGTCGCGAAGGTGCCCGCGGGCCTGGCGCATCGCGCGGTCTGGGTCGGCGGCGCGCTCAATCTGCTGCTCGTGCATGCGGGCGACGTGCTGCGGGCCGCGATCGTCGCGCGCGGCACCGGTGCCCCGCCAGCGGCCGTGCTCGCGACCATCGCCGTCGAGCGCGTCTTCGATTTCGGGGCCCTCGCGCTGCTCTGTGCTGCCGCGCTGCTGTTCGATCCACGGGTCGGGCCGACCCTGGGCATGGCGGCGATCGCGGGGATCGCCGTGGTCGCGATCGGCGTGCTGGCGGCCCGGCGGCTCGGCGGGCAGGATCGGGCCCCGTCGACGCCTCGATCCGGGGATGCGACCGCCGCAGCGCCAGGCCCCGCGCCAGCGGCCCCAGCGCGCGCGCGGGAGTGGCTCCGCGCGCAGCGGGAGCGGGCCCGGACCGGGCTGCAGGGGCTCGCCGACCCGGGCCTCGCGCTGCGCACCGGACTCCTGTCGCTGCTGCAGTGGGCCTGGATCGTGGGCGCGATCTGGTCGAGCGGTGCCGCGGTCGGATCGCCACCGGCCCTGGCTGGCGCGCTCGCGGTCTTCGCGCTGATGATCGTCGGGCTCACGCTGCCCTCGGCGCCCGCGCAGCTCGGCACCACCCAGCTCGCCTATGTCGCCGGCTTCGCCCTGGTCGGCCTGCCCGGATCGCAGGCGCTGGCCGCCTCGCTGGTGTACACCGGCTGCGTCGTGCTGCCTCAGCTGATCGCGGGCGGCGTGCTCGCACTCGTCTCAGGCACTAGAATCGGTCTGACATCTCCGCCCGTCCCGGATCCCTGACATGGCCATTCCGTTCCCCTTCTCCGCGATCGTCGGCCAGGACGACATGAAGCTCGCGATCCTGATCGCCGCGACCGATCCGTCCGTGGGCGGCGTGCTGGTGCTGGGCGACCGCGGAACCGGCAAGTCGACCGCGGTGCGGGCGCTGGCGGCGCTGTTGCCGCCGATGAAGGCGGTCGCCGACTGCCCCTACGCCTGCGATCCGGCAGCCGCGCCCGGTGGCTGCGCGCGCTGTGCGGAGTTGCGGCCCGCGGGCAAGCGCCCTCGCACCAGGGAGATCCCGGTGCCGGTGGTCGACCTGCCGCTGGGCGCCACCGAAGACCGCGTGGTCGGCGCGCTCGATCTCGAACGGGCACTGGGCGCCGGCGTCAAGGCCTTCGAACCGGGGCTGCTCGCCCGCGCCCACCGCGGCTTCCTGTACGTCGACGAGGTCAACCTGCTCGAGGACCATCTGGTCGACCTGCTGATCGACGTCGCCGCCTCGGGAGAGAACCTGGTCGAGCGCGAGGGGCTCAGCGTCCGCCATCCCGCCCGCTTCGTCCTGGTGGGCAGCGGCAACCCCGAGGAAGGCGAGCTGCGACCGCAGCTGCTCGACCGCTTCGGCCTGTCGGTCGAGGTCAGCACGCCGACCGAACTCGCCCAGCGCGTCGAGGTGGTGCGCCGCCGCGATGCCTTCGAGCGCGACCCGGCCGCTTTCGTCGAACGCTGGCGCCCCGAGGACGATCGCATCCGTCGCCAGCTGCTGCGCGCCCGCGCCCGGCTGCCCGGGGTCGTCACGCCGGACGCCACCCTCGAGCAGGCGGCGCGGCTGTGCATCGCGCTCGGCACCGACGGTCTGCGCGGTGAACTCACGCTGATGCGGGCGGCCCGCGCGCTCGCCGCCCTCGAAGGGCGCAACGAGGTTGGGCTCGCGCAGTTGCGCCGTATCGCCCCTTCGGCGCTGCGCCACCGGCTGCGGCGCAACCCCCTCGACGACACCGGTTCGGGCGTGCGCGTCGAACGCGCGCTTGCCGAGGTCCTGGGCGCCTGAGAAGGCGCGAGCGAAGCCCGAACGCCCGCGCGTGATGCCTCCGTACCGTCCGAGCCGTCGAGCGCCTCGGTGACCGCGAGCCTCGTCCCCTTGTCCGATGAGGCCGACGACCCCGCCGACGGGGCGCTCGGCCGCTGGGCCGATGCGCTGCGCGCGGCCGCGCTCGTGGCGATCGACCCGCACGGGCTGGGCGGCGCCGTGGTCGCCGCCGGGCATGGGCCGGTTCGCGATGCCTGGCTCGCTGCGCTGCGCGCGGGCCTTCCGGCAGGCAGCCCGATGCGCCGTGTGCCGCTGCACGCCGGCGACGATCGCCTGCTCGGCGGGCTCGATCTGCCGGCGACGCTGGCACTGGGGCGACCGGTGGCGCAACGCGGCCTGCTCGCCGAGGCCGACGAGGGCGTGCTCGTGCTCGCGATGGCCGAGCGCCTGGACGAGTCGACCGCAGCCCGTCTGTGCGCGGCGCTCGACACCGGCGAGGTCGCACTGGCTCGCGACGGGCTGCAGATGCGCCTGCCCGCGCGCTTCGGCGTGATCGCCCTCGACGAAAGCGTCGAAGGCGACGAATCGCCCCCGTCGCGGCTGCGCGAGCGCACCGCCTTCCACATCGACCTCGACGGCGTGGGCCTGCGGGAACTCGAGGCGCTGCCCGCGGAGACGCTGCCGGTGGCCGAGGCCCGCGCCCGACTGGCGAGCGGCATCGCGATCGACGATGCCGGCATCACCGCCCTGACCGGCGCCGCGCTGGCGCTTGGCGCGGGTTCACCGCGAGCCGAGTGGTTCGCGCTGCGCGCTGCGCGCGCCGCCGCCGCGCTCGACGGCCGCGCCGCCGTCGGACCCGACGACCTCTCGCTCGCCGCCCGCCTCGTGCTGGCGCCGCGGGCCACGCGACTGCCCGCGGCCGCCGACGCCGAGGATCCGCCCGCGCCCGAGCCGCCCGACGAGGCGCAGGCCGATGCCGCCCCGCCCCCCGAACCGACGCTCGACCCCCCCCCGTCGGCGCCCGAACCACCGCCCGTGCCCGAGGAAGCGCTGCGCGACCTCGTGCTCGAGGCCGCGCGGGCGGCGCTGCCCCCCGGTCTGCTGGCGCGACTGGCGATGGATCGCGCGGCGGCCGAGCGCTCCGCCGGCTCGGGCGGTCGCGTCGGCGCGCTGCGCGAGAACCGCTTGCGCGGACGGCCGCTCGGCGCGCGACCCGGTTCGCCGCGCGATGGCGCACGCCTCGCGCTGATCGACACGCTGCGGGCGGCCGCGCCGTGGCAGCCGCTGCGTCGGCGCGAACGGCCGGCAGCGGCGCAGCGCGTGATCGTGCAACCGGCCGATTTCCGGGTGGTGCGGCTGCGCCAGCGCAGCGAGACCACGACGATCTTCACCGTCGACGCCTCGGGGTCGGCCGCACTGCACCGGCTGGCCGAAGCCAAGGGCGCGGTCGAGTTGCTGCTGGCCGACTGCTACGTGCGTCGCGATCGCGTCGCGGTGGTGGCCTTCCGCGGCCGCGGGGCCGAGGTGCTGCTCGCACCGACGCGCTCGCTGGTTCGCGCGCGCCGCGAGCTCGCCGCGCTTCCAGGCGGTGGCGGCACACCACTGGCAGCCGGACTCGATGCAGCCGCCGAGCTCGCGCTCGCCACCCGGCGGCGTGGTGGCACGCCGGTGGTCGTCGTGCTGACCGACGGACGCGCGAACGTCGCGCGCGACGGCGCCGGCGGGCGCGCGCAGGCCGATCGTGACGCCCGGGCGAGTGCACGGCGCCTGCGCGCCGAGGGTGTGCTGGCACTGCTGATCGACACCGGGGCGCAGGCGCAGCCGCTCGCCCGCGAGATCGCGCGCGAGATGGGCGCGGGCTATCTGCCGCTGCCCAGGGCCGATGCACGCGGCGTGTCCCAGGCCGTGCAGGCCGCGACCCGCCCGCGCCGTGGTCCCTGAGCCCCCCGCGACGACTGCCTCGACGGCGGCGGCCATCATCGCCGCGGGCAAGGGCCCGCTTCGATGGTCGCAGGAGGGCCTTGCCTGGCCCAACCGCAGCGCGAGCCGCTTCGTCGACGCTGGCGGCGTGCGCTGGCATCTGCAGCGCCTCGGCGCGGCCGACGCGCCGGTCTGCATCCTGCTGCTGCACGGGACCGGTGCATCGACCCACTCGTGGCGCGATCTCGCACCGCGGGTCGCCAGCGGGCAGGTCGCGGTGATCGCGCCCGATCTGCCCGGCCATGGCTTCTCGGAAACCCGCGACCGCGAGGCCTTCTCGCTGCCGGGCATGGCGCAGGCGCTGGCCACGATGCTGCGGACGATCGAGGCGAGCCCGACGCTGGTGTGCGGGCACTCGGCAGGCGCAGCCCTCGGGGCGCGGCTGTGCCTGGACGGCGGCGCCAGGCCGCGAACCCTGGTCGCCATCAACGGCGCGTGGCTGCCTTTCGGCGGGCTGGCCGGTCGTCTGTTCTCGCCCGCGGCGCGCCTGCTGGCTGCCTCGGGCATCGCCGCCCCGCTGATCGCGCGGCGCGCCGCCGACCCGGCCCTCGCCCACCGCCTGCTCGCCGGCACCGGCTCGCGCATCGACCGCGATGGCGCCGCGCTCTACGGACGCCTGATGCGCAGCCCGGCGCATGTCGCCGGCGCCCTGGCCATGATGGCCGCCTGGGACCTCGCGCCACTGCTGCGCGAGATGCCACGCCTCGCGCCCCGGCTGCTGCTGCTCGCTGGCGCTGCCGACACGACCGTGCCCGCCGCACAGTCGGCACGGATTGCCGCGCAGGTTGCGGGCGCCCGACTGGACATCCTGCCCGCGCTCGGCCACCTCGCCCACGAGGAGGCGCCCGAGCGCTTCGCGAGCTGCCTGCTCGCCGCGGTGGCCGAGGACGCGGCCATGCATCGCGGTTGACGCTGCCGCTCGAACTGTCTATCTTGCCTTCCACGCCCTAACGTCAACTCGTCATGACACTCATCGGTGTCACGACTTGCAGCTGGCGCGGCGGGAAAGGCATCCGATGGACATCACCCCCCGCATCGAGCAGGCCCTGGCCGCGGCGCTTGCCGCCCGCGAGATTCATGGCGCGCCGCCCAGGCTGGCCGCCGCCATCCGCCATGCGGTGTTCCCCGGCGGCGCCCGGATCCGGCCACAGCTCTGCCTGGCCGTCGCGATGGCCTGCGGCGACGACGACCCCGGCCTCGCGGATGCCGCCGCGGTATCGCTCGAACTGATGCACTGCGCCTCGCTGGTGCATGACGACCTGCCCTGCTTCGACGATGCCGCGGTGCGCCGCGGTCGTCCCTCGGTCCAGGCCGCCTTCGGCGAGCCGCTTGCGGTCCTCGCGGGCGACGCCCTGATCGTGCTCGCGTTCCAGGTCCTCGGCGAAGCCGCCGAGCGTTCGCCGCGGCGGCTTGCGCCGCTGCTCGCCACGCTCGCCAGCGCGAGCGGCATGCCCCTGGGCATCGTCGCCGGTCAGGCATGGGAGTGCGAGCCACGGGTCGCACTGGCCGACTACCAGCGGGCCAAGACCGGCTCGCTGTTCGCGGCAGCCACCACGGCAGGGGCCCTCGCCGCCGGCGGCGACGCGCAGGCCTGGCGCGCGCTCGGCGAGCGGCTGGGCGAGGCCTACCAGATCGCCGACGACATCCGCGACGTGCTCTCCGATCCCGCCGTGCTCGGCAAGCCGACCGGACAGGACGCCTCGCTGGGCCGCCCGAGCGCCGCGCAGGAGCTCGGCCTGGACGGAGCGATCCGCCACTTCGACCACCTGGTGCGCGCCGCCGCCGACGCGGTACCGGCCTGCGCCGGTGCACCTGCGCTGCGCGCGCTGGTGCGTGCGGAGTCCGAACGTCTCGTGCCCCGCGAATGGTGCACGCCGCGGGCGCAGCACGTGGCGGCCTGAGCGGCTGCGCGACACGCCCTTGCCCGCCATGACCCCCGCCCCGCTGGCCGACGCCCTCGACGCCGGCGCCCGCCCGAGCCTTCGAGACCGCTGGCGCCTGCTGCGCAACCGCCTCTACGCCAGCGCGCAATTCCACCGCCTGGCGGCGGCCTTGCCGCTCACCCGACCGATCGCGCGCCAGGCCTCGCGCGAGCTCTTCGACATCGTGGCGGGCTTCACCTACTCGCAGGTGCTTCTCGCCTGCGTTCGCCTGCGCCTCTTCGATCATCTCGCGTCCGGTCCACAGTCGCTCGAGGCGATCGCGCGGCTCGTCGGGCTCCCCGACGATGGCGCGCTGCGGCTGCTGCGGGCGGCCGCCTCGCTGCGGCTGCTCGAACGCTTCGGCAACGAACGCTGGGGACTCGGTCCACTGGGCGCCCCGATGGTCGCGCTGCCCGCGGTCGCGGCGATGGTCGAGCACCATGCCGCGCTCTACCAGGATCTCGCCGACCCGGTCGCGCTGCTGCGCGGCGAGCGCGCGGCAACAGCCCTTGCCGGCTACTGGCCCTATGCCGACGCCAGCGCGGATGCCACGCCCCAGGCGCTGTCGGCCGACCGCGTCGCCGAGTACTCGGCGCTGATGAGCGCCTCGCAGCCGCTGGTGGCCGAGCAGGTCCTCGACGCCTACCCCATCGGCCGGCACCGCTGCCTGCTCGATGTCGGTGGCGGCGAGGGCACCTTCCTCGCGGCGGCGGCCCGGCGCGCCCCGGATCTGCGCCTGATGCTCTTCGATCTGCCCGCGGTCGCCGAGCGCGCCCGCGAACGGCTGGCCGCACACGGCCTGGCCGAGCGCACCCGGATCGCCAGCGGCAGCTTCTTCACCGACCCGCTACCCGCAGGCGCCGACCTCGTGACCCTGGTGCGGGTGCTCTTCGACCACCCCGACGAGCGGGTCCTGACGATCCTGCGCGCGGTGCGCGCCGCGCTGCCTCCGGACGGCGTTCTGCTGGTGTGCGAGCCGATGTCCGGCACTCCCGGCGCCGAGGCCATCGGCGATGCCTACTACGGCATGTACCTGCTGGCGATGGGTCGCGGCCGCTCACGCACGCCGCAGCGCCTCGAGGAGCTCCTCGCGGCGGCGGGCTTCGCACAGAGCCGACTGCTGCCCACCCGCCTGCCCCTGCAGACCCGGGTGATGCTCGCCCGGGGCGTGCGGCGCTGAGGCAATCCACTGTTAAATGTCATTCTTTATTGACAGTTTGTGTCGTGCCGGTAAGATGACACTTACTCTTTCGTCGAGGCGGTATCGCGCACTCGGCGGCAAGGCATCCGCAGCGCCGATCCCCCGGCGCCACGCCCTTCGTCCCTCAGGAGGACCACGGTGAACACGCTGGCCGTCGTGCTCGAGAAACCCGAGCAGATCCGCTTCGGGCCGGTCGCCCTGACGCCCCCCGGCGAGGCCGACGTCGTGGTCGACATCGACTACAGCGGCGTCAGCACCGGCACCGAAAAGCTGCTGTGGTCCGGCCGCATGCCCTTCTTCCCCGGCATGGGCTACCCGCTGGTGCCGGGCTACGAGTCGGTCGGTCGCGTGGTGCGCGCCGGGCCGGGCTCGGGGCTGCGCGGCGGCGAAACCGTCTTCGTGCCCGGCGCACGCTGCTTCGGCGAGATCCGCGGGCTGTTCGGCGGAGCGGCCTCGCGCGTGGTCGTGCCGGGCGAACGCGTCGTGCCGATCAGCGATCAGCTCGGCGAGCGCAGCGTGCTGCTGGCACTGGCCGCGACCGCCTATCACTCGGTCTCGGGGGGCGGCCGCGAGGAAACCCACCAGCCCCCCGAACTGATCGTCGGCCACGGCGTCCTCGGGCGCCTGCTCGCGAGGCTCACGGTACTCGCCGGCGCTCCCGCGCCCACGGTGTGGGAGCGCGATCCGCGACGCGCCGGCGGCGCCGAAGGCTACCCGGTCGTGCGCCCGGAGGACGACCCCCGCCGCGACTACCGCTGCATCTACGACGTCAGCGGCGATGCCTCGCTGCTCGACAGCCTGGTGGCGCGTACCGCCCCTGGCGGCGAAATCGTGCTGGCCGGCTTCTATACCCAGCCGATCAGCTTCGCCTTCGCGCCGGCCTTCATGCGCGAAAGCCGCCTGCGCATCGCGGCCGAGTGGAAGCGCCCCGACCTGCTTGCGGTGCGCTGGCTGGTCGAGAGCGGGCAGCTTTCGCTCGACGGCCTGATCACGCATCTCGAACCCGCGGGTCACGCACCCGCGGCCTATCCGGTCGCCTTCGACGACCCGGACTGCCTGAAGATGGTTCTCGACTGGAGGCACTGCGCATGACCCCTTCCGGAAGCATTCCGGCCTCGGCCACGGTCCAGTTCATCCAGAAGGAGCGGCTGCGCGCCGAGGCGGCCATCGAGCCCGACCCGGTGAGCACCGCGCCGGCCACGAAGGAAACCCAGATCATCGCGATCTACGGCAAGGGCGGCATCGGCAAGAGCTTCACGCTCGCCAACCTGTCCTACATGATGGCCCAGCAGGGCAAGAAGGTCCTGCTGATCGGCTGCGACCCCAAGAGCGACACCACGTCGCTGCTGTTCGGCGGCAAGGCCTGCCCGACCATCATCGAGACCTCCTCGCGCAAGAAGCTTGCCGGCGACCCGATCGGGATCGGCGACGTCTGCTTCAAGCGCGACGGCGTGTTCGCGATGGAACTCGGCGGACCCGAGGTCGGCCGCGGCTGCGGCGGCCGCGGCATCATCCACGGCTTCGAGACCCTCGAGAAGCTCGGCTTCCACGACTGGGGCTTCGACTACGTGCTGCTCGACTTCCTTGGCGACGTCGTCTGCGGCGGCTTCGGCCTGCCGATCGCCCGCGACATGTGCCAGAAGGTGATCGTTGTCGGAAGCAACGATCTCCAGTCGCTGTACGTCGCCAATAACGTCTGCTCCGCGGTCGAGTACTTCCGCAAGCTCGGCGGCAACGTCGGCGTGGCCGGCATGGTCGTCAACAAGGACGATGGCACCGGCGAGGCCGCGGCCTTCGCCGCCGAGGCCGGCATCCCGGTGCTCTCGGCGATCCCTGCCCACGAGGACATCCGCCGCAAGAGCGCGAGCTACGAGATCATCGGCCGGCCCGGCAGCCGCTGGGCCCCGCTGTTCGAGACGCTCGCCACCAACGTCGCCGAGGCGCCGCCGGTGCGCCCGAAACCGCTGACCCAGGACCGCCTGCTCGGGCTGTTCTCGGGCGCGGCGGTCGGCCGCGACGTGGTTCTCGAACCCGCCACGCTCGCCGACATGGTGGGCGCGCAGCAGGCGGCCCGCGCGTCGCTCGAAGTCGTCTACGACGCGGCCTGAGGCACGACGATGGACACCCCCGCGCCCATTCCCAACCCGGATGCCCTGCAGGGCGACGGCCACGGCTGTCATGCCGGCGCGCAGGCCATGCGCGAGGCTGCCGCCAGCGCCGGCAAGGCGCCCACGCTCGAACGCTACGCCGCCGACTACCCGAAGGGCCCGCACGACCAGCCGCAGAGCATGTGCCCGGCTTTCGGCTCGCTGCGGGTGGGCCTGCGCATGCGCCGCACCCAGACCATTCTCTCGGGGTCGGCCTGCTGCGTCTACGGCCTGACCTTCACCTCGCACTTCTACGGCGCGCGCCGCTCGGTCGGCTACGTGCCCTTCAACTCCGAGACGCTGGTCACCGGCAAGCTCTTCGAGGACATCCGCGACGCGGTCCATGCGCAGGCCGACCCGGCGCAGTTCGATGCGATCGTCATCATCAACCTGTGCGTGCCGACGGCAAGCGGCGTGCCGCTGCAGCTGCTGCCGCGCGAAATCAACGGCGTGCGCATCATCGGCATCGACGTCCCCGGCTTCGGCGTGCCCACGCATGCCGAGGCCAAGGACGTGCTCGCCGGCGCCATGCTGAAGTACGCGCGCGGCGAAATCGCGGCCGGCCCGGTACAGGCGCCTCGCCAGGGCCGCTCGGAGCGGCCCACGGTCGCCCTGATCGGCGAGATGTTCCCCGCGGACCCGGTCGGCATCGGCATGATGCTCGAGCCGATGGGCCTGGCGGCGGGACCGACCGTGCCCACCCGCGAGTGGCGCGAACTCTACGCCGCGCTCGACTGCCGTGTCGCGGCCGCGCTGCACCCCTTCTACACCGCCAGCGTCCGCGAATTCGAGGCGGCAGGCCGACCGGTGATCGGCTCGGCACCGGTGGGCCATGACGGCACCGAGGCCTGGCTGCAGGCGGTGGGCAGCGCCGCCGGCGTCGCGCAGGCACGCATCGACGAGGCCAAGAACCGCTTCCTGCCAGCGATCCGCGGCGCACTGGCCGCCACGCCGATTCGCGGCCGCATCACGATGAGCGGCTACGAGGGTTCGGAGCTGCTGGTGGCTCGCCTGCTCGTCGAGAGCGGCGCCGACCTGCGCTACGTCGGCAGCGCGTGCCCCCGCACCGCCTGGTCGGATGCCGACCGGCAGTGGCTCGAGGCGCGCGGCGTGCATGTCGCCTTCCGCGCCTCGCTCGAGCAGGACCTCGCCGCGATGCGCGAGTTCAAACCCGACCTCGCCATCGGTACCACGCCGGTGGTGCAGGCCGCCAAGCAGGCGAGCATCCCGGCGCTCTACTTCACGAACCTGATCTCCGCGCGCCCGCTGATGGGCCCGGCCGGTGCGGGCTCGCTCGCCACCGTGATCAACGCCGCCATCGCGAACAAGGCGCGCTTCGACGCGATGAAGGACTTCTTCGGCGAGGTCGGCGATGGCTATGCGTCCGGCGTCTGGGAGGGCGTGCCGCACGACCGCCCCGAATTCCGCGAGCACACGCGGCGCCACCTGATCAAGCTTCAGAAGAAGCGCAAGGCCGAGGAGATGATCTGATGCTCGTCCTCGATCACGATCGCGCGGGCGGCTACTGGGGCGCGGTCTACGTCTTTACCGCGATCAAGGGCCTGCAGGTGGTCATCGACGGCCCGGTCGGCTGCGAGAACCTGCCGGTCACCTCGGTGCTGCACTACAGCGATGCGCTGCCACCCCACGAGCTGCCGATCGTCGTCACCGGCCTGGCCGAGGAGCAGCTCGGCCGCGAGGGTACCGAAGGCGCGATGAAGCGCGCGCACGCGGTGCTCGACCCCGACCTGCCCGCGGTCGTGGTCACCGGCTCGATCGCCGAGATGATCGGCGGCGGCGTCACGCCCGAGGGCACCAGCCTGCTGCGCTTCCTGCCACGCACGATCGACGAGGACCAGTGGCAGTGCGCCAACCGCGCGATGCTCTGGCTCTGGAACGAATACGGCATGCGCAAGGTTCCCGAGCGCCGGCCGCGCGCGCCCGGCGAGAAGCCGCGGGTGAACCTGATCGGCCCCTGCTACGGCACCTTCAATTCGCCGAGCGACCTCGCCGAGCTGCGCCGACTCGTGCAGGGGATCGGTGCCGAGGTCAACATGGTGTTCCCGCTCGGCAGTCACCTGGCCGATGTCTCGCGGCTGGTCGAGTCCGACGTCAACATCTGCCTCTACCGCGAGTTCGGCCCGGCGCTGTGCGAAGCACTCGAGCGGCCCTGGCTTCACGCCCCGATCGGTCTGCACAGCACCACCCGCTTCCTGCGCAAGCTCGGCGAACTGCTCGGGCTCGATCCCGAACCCTTCATCGAACGCGAGAAGCACACCACGATCAAGCCGGTCTGGGATCTGTGGCGCTCGGTCACCCAGGACTTCTTCGCGACCGCGAGCTTCGGCGTGGTCGCGGGCGAAACCTACGCGCGCGGCCTGCGACGCTTCCTCGCCGACGAGATGGGGCTTCCCTGTCGCTTCGACGTCGCGCGTCGACCCGGCGAGAAGACCGACAACGCGGAGGTCCGCCGCCTGGTTCGCGAACAGACGCCGCTGGTGCTTTTCGGCAGCTACAACGAGCGCATGTACCTCGCCGAGTGTGGCGGGCGCGCCGCCTGGATCCCGGCGTCGTTCCCGGGCGCGATCGTGCGCCGCCATACCGGCACGCCCTTCATGGGCTACGCGGGCGCCACCTACCTGATCCAGGAAGTCTGCAACGCGCTCTTCGATGCGCTTTTCCACATCCTGCCGCTGGCCACCGACATGGACCGCATCGAGGCCACGCCGAGCCGCGCGAGCGGCGCCGGCTCGATGCCCTGGGACGCGGCCGCGCACCAATTGCTCGAGCGCCTGCTCGAGAACGAACCGGTTCTGGTGCGCATCTCCGCCGCCAAGCGCATGCGCGATGCGGCCGAGCTCGATGCCCGCGCAGCCGGGCTCGCTTCGGTGCAGGCCGAAGGACTGACTCGATTGTTTGGACGATCCAGGGCGGGGAGCCTCGCGTGACAGGCGAAGCGATCTCCCCGGATCGTACGGGCATGCGCCGGGCTTGCCCGGCGTCTGGGTGCCGGCGCGGCGACGCGTCGGTCTTTCAGGCCAGGCCGTCTGGCTGGGCCGTTGCCGCGAGGCGATTCAACGAGGACTTCGACAATGACTGAAAAGGTCAATCCGTCCGGACTGACGGACGCGGAGTGTCAGGAATTCCACAAGTACTACGTCCAGGGCTACCTGCTCTGGGCGGCTGGCGCGTTC